>JAFANN010000257.1 GCA_019232665.1 Caulobacteraceae bacterium
CCCACCGACAGCCCTCTCGCGCCATAGCCGAGAGCGCTGACCACTCCGGCCAGCTCCTGTCCGGGAATGACCGGCGTCCGGGGACGGCCGAGACGATCGGTCCAGGTCGAGGGCCACGTCAGCTCATCCCAGGTGAATCCCGACGCGTGAACCTGAACGATGACGTCGTTGATCGCGGCCTCCGGTTCGGGCTGATCAACGAGCTTCATTCCGGCCGTCCCCGCGGCCTGCTCGGTCGCTACGATTGCCTTCATCCGTCACGTCCTGGTGCTGTGAGGCTCCGCTAACTGGCGGCGCTGTCTCGTCTGGGCGACGCCGCGACCGCCTCGTCCTGCGTGGAGACGTCCCGCATCGATCAGTGGACGATACTCCGGCGCAGATCCGGGTGGTCATTCCGTGTAGGACGCGAAATCATTCCGAGCCGGCATTTGTGTGGGGCTCGGCGCTCGGATCTTAGCCAAGGAGACCAATTTCAAAGGTGCGTTGCGCGAGTCGGCCCACCGTCCGCCGGTCTTATTTTGCAGCAGGCGGCGGCGCGGGTGGGGCGTTCAGGCCGCCGCCGAGGGTCGTGTAGAGCGTCACCAGGTTGGTCGCCTCGGCCAATTGGGTGGCGACCAGGGTCTGGCGCGCTAGAAACAGGCTGCGCTGGGCGATCAGCACGTTCAGATAGGTGTCGCTGCCCTCGCGAAAGCGCAGGGTCGACAGACGCAGGCTATTGGCCCAGGCGACGGTCAGGGCGCGCTGGGCGGCCAGCCGCTCGTCGATGGTGCCGCGCTGGGCCAGGGCGTCGGCGACCTCGCGGAAGGCGGTCTGGATGGCCTTCTCATAGTTGGCGACGCCGGCGTCGCGCTGCGCCTTGGCGAGCGCCAGGTTCCCCAGGTTGGCGCCGAAGTCGAAGATCGTCTGGCTGACCGTCGGCGTGAACACCCAGGCCTCTGATGCGCCGCGGAATAACGAGGAAAGCGCCGTGCTCTCGACCCCGCCCGCGCCGGTCAGGGTGATGCTCGGAAAGAACGCAGCCCGAGCCGCGCCTATGTTGGCGTTGGCCGCGCGCAGCTGGTCCTCCGCCTGCACCACGTCGGGGCGTTCCAGCAGGACGCTCGAGCTGAGCGCCGCCGGCAGCCGCTCCAGCACGACAATCGGCTGGCCGATTCCGGGTGGCAGCAGGTCCTCGGCGACGGGCGCGCCGACCAGCAGGTCGAGGGCGTTCTTGTCCTGGGCGATCTGAGTGGTCAGGCGCGCTGTGTCGAACCTGGCCTGGTCGACGATGGTCTCCGCCTGGCTGACGGCGAGCTCGGCGCCGACGCCGTTCTCGAAGAGATGACGCGTCACCGTCAGGGTCTCGGTTCCGTTCTGCAGCGTATCACGGGCGATCTGCAGCAGCGCCCGATCGGCCCCGAGGGCCAGGTAGGCGGCGGCGACCTCCGAGACCAGGGAGATCTGGACGGCGTCACGGGCCTCGCGGGTGGCGAAGTACTGCTCCTGCGCCGCGCGGGTCAGGTTGCGCACCCTTCCGAAGAGATCGACCTGGTAGGCGCTGAAGCCGCCCGTGACGCTGTAAAGGTGTTCGCTGAAGCCGCCGGTCGAATTGCCCAAGAACCCGCCGCCGAGCGTCGACAGCGGCTCGTGCGCCCAGGTTGCCGAAGCGCTACCGGTGATCGTCGGAAACAGCTCGGACCGCTGAACGCGGTATTGCGCCCGCGCGGCAGCGATATCGGCCACGGCGACGCGCAGGTCACGATTGTTGGCCAGGGCCTGCTCGATGACGAGCTTGAGCTTCGGGTCAGAAAAGAAGTCCTGCCAGCCGACCAGCGGCCGGGGCTCAGCGGGTGGAAGCGGATAGGCCGGCCCCGCGGGGAACTGCGCCGGCGTCGGGGCCGCTGGACGATGATACGTGGGCGCAAGGTCGATGCAGCCGCTCAGCAACGCTGCGGCGAGGAGGAACCTGAGCCGCGCCAGGCGTGCGCCCATCTCATCCCTCCCCCGCCTGCGCAGGCTGGGCGGGCGGCTGATCCTGCCGGAAGACGCGCTTGACGACGATGAAGAAGACCGGGACGAAGAAGATCGCCAGCACCGTGGCCGAGAGCATGCCGCCGATCACGCCGCGGCCGATGGCGTTGCGGCCGCCCGACCCCGCGCCGTGCGAGATTGCCAGCGGCAACACGCCGAAGATGAAGGCGAAGGAGGTCATCAGGATCGGCCGCAATCGCAGCTTGGCTGCGGCCAGCGCCGCCTCCCTGACGCTGAGCCCCATCCTCATCCGCAACTCGGCGAATTCGACGATCAGGATCGCGTTCTTCGCCGAGACGCCGATCGTGGTGATCAGGCCGACCTGAAAGAAGATGTCGTTGTTGAGCCTGGTGAGGTGGGCCGAAGCCAACGCGCCGATCACGCCCAGCGGCACGACCAGCAGCACCGCGATCGGCACGGACCAGCTCTCGTACAGTGCGGCGAGAGAGAGGAAGACGATCGTCAGCGACAGCGCGTAGAGCGAACCGGCCTGGCCGCTGGACGCTTTCTCCTCGTAGGAGAGTCCAGTCCACTCATAGCCAACGCCCGGGGGCAGCTTTTTCGCCATGGCCTCCATGTGGCTCATGGCCGTCCCCGTGCTCACCCCGGGCGCAGGCGAGCCCTGGATCTCGAAGGAAGGCAGCCCGTTGTAGCGCTCCAGGCGCGTCGGGCCGTAGATCCACTTGCTCGTGGCGAAGGCGTACACCGGCGCCATGGTCCCGGAGGCGCTTCGGACATAGAGGTTCTTCAGATCATCAGGCCTGCTGCGATAGGGCGCGTCCGCCTGGACAAAGACCTTCTTGGTCCGGCCGCGATCCACGAACTGATCGACGAAGGTGCTGCCCAGGGCGGTGCTGACCGTGGTGTTGACGTCGGCTAGGGACAGGCCGAACGAGCCGGCCGCGGCCTGGTCGATGTCGAGCTTGAGCTGAGGCACGTCGTCCAGGCCGTTCGGGCGCACTTGTCGCAACGCCGGATCCTGCCTGGCCATCGCCAGGAGCTGGTTGCGCGCGGCCAGAAGCTTCTCGTGGCCGACGTTGGCGATGTCCCGGAGCTCGAAGTCGAAGCCCGTGGCGTTGCCTAGCTCGAAGGCGGCCGGAGGGGCGAAGGCGATGATCTGGCCGGTGGTGACCTTCGGGGCGAACTGGCTGTCCACGCGCTGGACGACGCCCTCGACGCTGTTGGCGTTGCCAGGCCGCTGCGACCAGTCTTTCAGGGTCGCGAAGCCGAAACCGGTGTTCTGGGCGATGCCGACGAATCCGTAACCGGCGGCGGTGAACAGACCCGCGACGTTGCGCTTCTCATCGACCAGGTAATGATGGCGGACCTTGGCCATCACCGCTTCGGTCTGTTCTGCGGCCGCGCCGACCGGCAAGGTCACCTGGGTGAACAGAAACCCCTGGTCCTCGTCGGGAAGGAACCCGCCCGGCAGTGTGGCGAACAGCAGGACCAGACCGCCACAGACCAGGCCGTAGAGGCCGAGCGTCCGCAGCCAGCGGCGGTTGGCGAGCTCCACACCTCGGCCGTAATGCTCTACGCCGCGATCGAAGTTGCGGTTGAACCATCGTGAGAAGCCGCGCTCGGGGGCGTCCTCCCGCGCGGGCTTGAGGATGGTGGCGCAGAGCGCCGGCGTGAGGATCAGCGCGATCATGACCGACAACGCCATCGACGAGACGATGGTGATGGAGAACTGCCGGTAGATGACGCCCGCGGATCCGCCAAAGAACGCCATGGGCAGGAACACGGCCGACAGGACAACGCCGATCCCGACCAACGCGCCGGTGATCTCGTCCATCGATTTGCGCGCCGCTTCCTTCGGCGAGAGCCCCTCGGTACGCATCAGGCGCTCGACGTTCTCGACCACGACAATGGCGTCGTCGACCAGCAGGCCGATTGCCAGCACCATGCCGAACATGGTGAGCGTGTTGATGCTGAAGCCGGCGGCGAACAGGATGGCGAAGGCGCCCAGCAGAACCACCGGCACCGCGATCGTCGGTATGAGCGTGGCCCGCCAGCTGTGCAGGAAGATCAGCATCACCAGGAAGACGAGCCCCACCGCCTCGAAGAGGGTGATCACCACGTCCTGGATCGACAGGCTGATGAACGGCGAGGTGTCGATCGGATAGACCACCTTGATGTCGGGCGGGAACCTCGCCGACAGCTGGTTCATCAGGGCCTTCGCCTGCTTGATGGTGGCCAGCGCATTGGCCCCCGGCGAGAGCTTGATGGCCATGCCAGTAGCCGGGTGGCCGTTGTAGCGAGAGATGTACAACTCGGTCTCCGCCCCCATTGCGACCCGGGCGACGTCCCTTAGTCTCACGAGCGAACCGTCCGGATTGGTGCGCAGCAGGATCTGGCGGAACTGGTCCGGCGTCCGCAGCCTCGACTGCACGTTGACGATGGCGTTCAGCCGCTGGCCCCCGAGCGTCGGCAGGCCGCCCAGCTGGCCAGCCGAGACCTGAGCGTTCTGGGCGGCGATGGCGTTCGCCACATCGCTGACGGTGATCTGCAGGTTCGCCATCTTGAGCGGATCGAGCCAGATCCGCATGGCGTACTGCGAGCCGAACAGCTGAGTGTCGCCGACGCCGGTGATCCGACCCACCGGCTCCTGGACCTGGGACGCGATATAGTCGCCGAGATCGTCCTGGTTATGGCTGCCGTCGATGGACATCAGGCCGATGACCAGGGCGAAGTTCCTCGCCGACTTGTTGGTGACGACGCCCTCCAACTGGACCTGCGCCGGCAGAAGCGCCAGCGCCGCCTGCAGCTTGTTCTGGACCTGCACCTGCGCGGTGTCCGGATTGGTGCCCTGGGCGAAGGTCAAGGTCACCGTGGCCGTGCCCGATGAGTCGCTGGTCGAATAGAAATAGATGAGGTGATCCAGTCCCCTCATCTGCTGTTCGATGACCTGGGTCGTCGTGTCTTCGAGCGTCTGGGCGTCCGCGCCTGGAAAGACCGCGGTCACGGATATCTGCGGCGGCGCAAGCGGCGGGAACTGAGCGATCGGCAGCTGGAGGATGGCCAGCCCCCCCGCCAGCACCAGCATCAGCGCGATGACGATCGCGAAGATCGGGCGATCGATGAAGAAGCGCGACATCCGGCGCTAACTTTCCGGCCGGTAGGCGCGCGGGGTCACCTTCGCGCCTGAATGCAGGTTGAGCATGCCGTCGACGATCAGCTTGTCGCCGGGCCGCAGGCCGTCGGTCACCAGCCATTGATTGCCGACCACCCGGTCGACCGTGATGATCCGTTGCGCCACCACGTTGCCGGGTCCGACCACCATGGCGGTCGCCTCGCCGCGTTCGTTATGCGAGACGCCGGCCTGCGGGGCCAATAACCCCTGCTTCTTCACGCCCTGAACGAGGCGCGCGAGCACGTAGAGGTTCGGCAGCAGCACGCCCTTGGGGTTGGCGAAGATGGCCCGAACGACGAGGGTGCCCGTTGTCGGATCCACCGTGACGTCGGCGAAGCGCATCTCGCCCTCGATCGGGTAGAGCGCGCCATTGGGCAGGACGAGCTGCACGCGCGCGACGCCGGGACCGGTTTCGGCGAGCTCGCCGGCGGCTTCGGCGGTGCGCAGGTTCAGGAGCGCGGCGGCCGACTGGGTGATGTCGACATAGACCCGGTCCATGCGCTGGATGGTCGCCAGGGCGTTGCTCTGGCCGGCCTGGACCAGTGCGCCCGGCGTGAACAGCGAGCGGCCGATGCGGCCCGAGATCGGCGCGCGGATCCGCGTGAAGTCGAGGTTGACCTGGGCCGAGTTCAGCGCCCCGCGCTGCGCCACGACACTGGCCCTGGCCTGCTCGGCCGCGGCTTCGGCGTTGTCCGCGTCCTGCTTGCTGACGCCGTTGAGCGCGACCAGCCGCCGGTAGCGTTCGGCCTGAAGCTCGGTTGACCGGATGTTGGCCTGCGCCTCGGCAAGCAGGCCCTGAGCATTCAGCACAGCGGCGCGGAAAGGCGCGTCCTCGATCACGTAGAGCACCTGGCCCGCGCGGACGTCCGAGCCTTCGACGAAATTGCGCTGACGCAGGACGCCGCTGACCTGGGGGCGGACGTCCGATGTCTCGTAGGCCGCGACCCGCCCGGGCAGGTCGGAGATCAGCGGCACCGCCTGGGACCGCAGGACGACGTAGCCGACCGCGGGCGGAGGCGGCGGCGGCGGAGGTTTCTTGGCGCAGCCGGCCAGAGCCGCGCCACACGCCAAGCCAATGGCCAAGGCAACCAAGGCCCTTCCCCGTCGCGTCAAATCACGCGAGCGGACAAGGAGGACTCTCACATGAAGGCGACGACGCTGTTTATCCCGCCTGATTTGGCGCTCCAGGCGCACGTCCGCGCCACAAGGGCGCGCGCCGGACAGCGAACCCCACGAAACGCCCACGGCGCCCTCCGAGGGTGAACAGCTCGGGGCGGCGCCTCTCCAAAATGTTCGGATCTGGACGAAACGCCACTGGCTTCGTCGTAACGTGACAGCACTGAGGCAGTTCGCTGGTCTGCTGGCTTTTTTGCGCAACCTTGGCCAGGGGCCAGGACCAGGGCTTTCGTCAGAGCCGTAGGGCGGTCGTCACCTGGCGATCAGAACCGGGACCGGAATCTTCATCTGCAGGAATCGATTGGGTCCGCCCTGCAGGAGCTTCCTCAGATCAATTGAGGGGCGTGCGCCGACGACCAACAGATCGGACGCCCTACGCATCGCATGGTCGAGAACGACCTCGGGGATCGGGCGACCGCGCGAGGCCAGCTTGGCGACCTCGAGCCGCACGCCGTGACGACCCAGGTGCTGGACGAGGTCACAGCCGGTCTCGGCGCCAAGCCACTTGCAGTCTTCGGGATCCACCACCACCGCCTCAACCGACTTCGCATCGAGCAGCAGGCACATGGCGTCGGATACGGCGCGGCGCGCCTCGGGGCTGGCGTTCCAGCCGATCATGATCCGCTCACCGATCGTCTCTCCGTTCCAGTCGTTCGGAATGATCAGGAGCGGGACGCCGCTGGCGTGCAGGATCCGGCTGGCCGTCACGTCGTCTGGCAGGCCGTTCGGCTCCGGATGGCCGATGATCAGCAGGTCGGAGTGAAGCGAGTTGATGATCGCCTTGTCGGCCACCCTGCCCCGTCCGATTGAGAGAAACTCGAACGAAAGGCCCAGCTGGGCGCACAGCGCCGTGAAATGTTCGCCCACCTCAGCCGTCGTGCACTCACAGTCGTGCTCGACGCGTCGTTCGTGGGCGACGACGCCCGCGATCGCCTTCTCATGGCGCGCATAGGCTAGCGAGGGGTGATAGGTCACTCCTTTGAAGACCACGTAGATTCCGACGAGGTGGGCGTCCCATCGCTGGGCGAGGGCGGCTGCCTGGGCAGCCCGCTTCGTTCCCGATGGACTAGAGTCCAGGAAGGCGGTGATCGTCTTCGGATAGACCGACATGACCATTCCCTGACGCGGTTCCTCGCGTGAGGCTCACGTCAGGCCTACGTTTTGACCGGACCACCCTGCGCCCGAGCGGGC
The DNA here is from genome assembly GCA_019232665.1 of Caulobacteraceae bacterium. Taxonomy (GTDB): domain Bacteria; phylum Pseudomonadota; class Alphaproteobacteria; order Caulobacterales; family Caulobacteraceae; genus Acaudatibacter. The sequence goes on from JAFANN010000257.1 coordinate 7,511, forward strand.
AAAAGGTGTAGCCATTTCACGCGAACGGTCGGTCGCCTACGAACGGCGCTGCCTGCGCCGGGCAAAACCCAGGCGCCCTGGCGGTTGGTCATCCGGCGTGAGTTGCTTCGGCGCGGTGCGGTAGCGTCCAATTCGGGCGCGGGAAGTGACAGGTGTAGCCGTTGGGGATCCGCTCCAAATAGTCCTGGTGCTCGGGTTCGGCCTGCCAGAAGTCGCTCGCCGGCTCGACCTCGGTGACCACCTTCCCGGGCCACAAGCCCGAGGCGTTCACGTCTGCGATGGTGTCCTCGGCCACCGCCTTTTGCTCGGGCGTGGTGTAAAAGATCGCTGAGCGATAGCTGCGCCCTCGGTCGTTACCCTGGCGGTCCCGCGTCGTCGGGTCGTGGATCTGGAAGAACCACTCCAGGATCGCGCGATAGCTCGTCGTGGCGGGGTCGAAAATGATCTCGATCGCCTCGGCGTGGTCGCCGTGGCGGCGATAGGTTGCGTTCGGCGTAGCAGGATCGCCGGTGTAACCGACCCGGGTCGAGATCACGCCAGGCCGCCGGCGAATGAGGTCTTGCATGCCCCAGAAACAGCCCCCTGCCAGGACCGCGACTTCGCTCGTGCTCATGACCGATCTCCTTTGGCTGGCCGGAACGTGGGCCTAAGACGCGCCGCCGAAAACGCCACGCCGGACCCGTTATCATTTAAATGGCGGCGGGTTGGCCGACATGGAGGCGCACGGCGCGCGGATGACTCCTCGAGCGCGGCCGGGGCGGGTTGCACAGGATACCCCGCTCGCCAGTCGTGAACTCGCGCGATTTTGATCAGGGCTTCGAGCGCGGGCGAGTAGCGACGTCCCGCCACAACAAGCAACCGAATGTCCCGCGCAAGCAGGTCGCCGACGATCGGACGGGTCACGAGCGAGGGGATGTGCGGCGCATGTTCAGGCCAGAGCATTAGGCCGAAACCGGCCGAAACCAGGTGCTGCAGATGCCCGAGCTGGCGGCCACGGTGTCCAATCTTCGGCTCGGCGCCCGCCGGGAAGAGGTTGCGCCAGAGGTGGCTCCCGCCCTCGCTTCCGATGCATTCGATCCAGACTGCCTTCTCCAGGACATCCGCTGGCATGGCCGCCAACTCAGCGTAGTCGGAATCCCGTTGCATGAGCACGAGAAACCGCTCCCTGAAGAGCCGCCAGTGATCGATCCGGACGGGAAGTTCGCCGAGTTCATCACCGGCAATCGCCGCATTGGCGTCGCCGTTGAGTAGCATTTCCACCGCGTCCTGAGTTTCGGCTTCGATCAGCTCGACCTGTAGGCCGGGCATGAACCGTGCGATCTCCGCGAGCGGCGACTCGATGATCGCCGCCGACACACAGGACCCGATCGCGATCTTCAGCGGTGCGATTTCCTTGCGTTGGAACTCCTCAGCCGAGGTGCGCGCCGACTCCGCCGCAGCGTAAGCCCGTTCGAGCATGGGCAGCACCAGCTTGCCGAGGTCCGTGAGCTGCGTCAGTTGCCGCTCTCGGTGGATCAGGCCCCCGCCGAGTTCCTGTTCCAGCTTTTGCACCGCCTTTGTCAGCGCAGATTGGGTGACGTTGCATTGCTCGGCCGCGCGGGTGAAGTTCAATGATCTCGCCAAGGCCAGGAAGTATCGGACTTGATGGAGTTCCACGGGGCGCTCCTACTTTAACGGGATCCGGCAACGGGGACTGACGGGCCGGCGAGGCCCCGGGTCACCAAACCGACAGCGCCTCGGGGTCGAACGGCTTACGCAGAACGCTGTCTCCCGAATTCTTGGTGAGGACGAGCCTTTGGTCGCCCACAGCGTGAAAATCGGGTGTTCGAGCGTCACTTTAGTCTTCCGAGACTTGTCGGCACATACGAAATGCCCAGACGCGTTCCCAAGAATCCGAAGAGCGCATCTGGGAATCGACGTGATGTTCAGATCGAGCCAGCCGGCGTAACGTCAGACGAGATCCAGCACTTCGGCCACCGGCAAGCGAGGCTTCTGCGGCCAGTTTCCCGGACGCTCCGGACCTACTGACAACAGCAGGACCGGCACTTCGTCCTCGGCCAATGCGAACTCACGGGCCACCGCTTCGGCGTCGAAACCGATCATCGGCGTCGAGCCCAGCCCGAGCGAACGGGCCGCATAGATCATCGCCGCCGCGCCGAAGGTGCCGGTACGCACCGCCTCGTCCCGTTGGCGCTGCGGATAATCCGCATACAGATCGCGTGCGGGGATTTCCCAATCCGGCACCATCGCCGCCGGCATGATGCCCGCTTCCACCACTGGAGCCAGACGCTCTGGTATGACGCTGGAATCGGCCAGCCGGCCGCAGACAATGAAGGTAACCGCTGCTTCGGTGATCGCTGGCTGATTCCAGGCGATCGGGCTCAACCGAGCCTTGGCTTCAGGCGTGCGTACCGCGATGAAGCGCCAGTTCTGCAAGTGGAAGGATGTCGGCGCGGTGGTGCCAATTCGCACAAGCTCGCGGATCTGGTCGTCACTCAAGGTGGCGGCAGGGTCGTAGTACTTGGCGGCGCTGCGGCTCATGATACATTCGATTACTACGTTGGTCACGGTTATCCCTTTGGATGAAGCGATAGATCGAGGCACAGGCGTGCTTTGTTCTTGGCTTCCAGTGATTGCGCGCGACTTGTCGGCGCGTTCATGACGATCCGAGGCATGTGAACCGCGCCCGCCCGTCGATGGGTCGTCAGATGTGGCCAGTCCGGGTCACAAAACAGCACCAAGATTGGTGGAAAGGACTGCACCATTGCGCCATGGCTGCTCTGTCCATTGACCTCGACCGCGCCGGGAAGGCGCCGCTGACGGCTCAGATCTACAGGGCGGTGCGGGACGCCATCGAGACGGGACGGCTCGGTCCGGGGGCGAAGCTTCCGTCATGGCGGGACCTGGCCGCCCAGCTCGGCGTCTCGCGCGGCACGGTGCGGGTCGCCTACCAGCGCCTCGTCGATGAACAGTTCGCGATCGGTCTCGGCGCGGCGGGCACGCGGGTCGCCGAGAGCCCGTCGAGACCCCCGACGCCTTCCTGGTCGCCGGACGCCCCGCCCATCAAGGGGACCCCGACCTACGGGATCACGCCCCTGCCGTTCCAGATCGGCGTACCCTCACAAGACGCGTTTCCATTCAAGCTCTGGTCGCGCGTCTTTGTACGAGCAGCGCGAAGCGCTGCAGCGGCTCCGGTCACCTACCCGGATCCGCGGGGCGATCCA
>JAFANN010000326.1 GCA_019232665.1 Caulobacteraceae bacterium
GCTCGTGGCTTGCACAGCACACGGCGGTGAGTTCATGGCTTTGCGCTGAGGCACTCGTCGGTAACCTGACGGGGTGGGCCGTCAACGTCTCGACGGGTTGCTGACGCGAGCGTCCGGCAGGCGCCGCAGGATAGCTCCAACGAGCCCGATCCCGACAACCATCAGCACCCACGCCGCAGGCTCAGGAACCGGCAACTTCATCCTCCCTTGCGCTCGCCTCGTGTTCTATATCGCGCACTGTCTGCCCGGAACGGGAGCTTGGCAACGGTTCGAGCGACTCGCGCTGCGTTCGCCGGAAGTCGCCCTCGCGGATCAGGAAGTGGAACGCGGGGAGCAGGAACCGCGGAAGGCGCATCTCCCACCAGTGAACGGCGTCGCCGCTCTCGCCTGCCAATGGTCGGCGCGCACGCGTGTCCGGCATCTTCAGTCCCTCCAGCGCGCCCTGGAGGGCATTTGATTCGGCTACGCTTTTTCGTTCAAGGACGTTTCCGAACACTAGAATAGATTTTCCCGGTTCTATCCGGCGGCCCTAGCCGGTCCGCAACTTCGAAACCGCACAGCGGAGGGTATGGAGCCGAACCTAGTGTCGATGACCGCCCAAGCGTGGATCCCCTTTGGTTCGCTCGTCGTGCTGGTCTTCATCCAGTGCTTCGGTTTCGCCTTCCTGCTCGGCGGCTTGTTCGCCCGGGTGAAGCAGCTTGAGGCTGAGATCGAGCCCATGCAAAAGCTCGAACTGACGGTGACCCGCGTCGATACGCAGAACGCATTGACTTGGGAGCCTGGGCGCCTATATCGCGTGCGACTGAGCAAGGGGTCAGTGTGCGCGTTTCTTCGCGCCGCCCTGGCTCGGCACAATCCAAGGCATGACCGACTTTTCAGACCTGGGGCTGAGCCCCGCTACCCTCCAGGCGGTGGCAGACACCGGCTATCTAACCGCCACACCGATCCAGGAGCAGGCGATCCCTGTCGCTCTCGCTGGCCGAGACGTGCTTGGCATCGCCCAGACCGGCACCGGCAAGACCGCCGCCTTCACGCTGCCGATGGTCGATCGGCTGGCGGCGGGACGGTCGAAGGCCCGGATGCCTCGGTCCCTGGTCGTCGCGCCCACCCGAGAACTCGCCGACCAGGTCGCCGCAGCGTTCGAACGCTACTCCAAGGGGCAGAAGCTCTCTTGGGCTCTCCTCATCGGCGGCGTGTCGTTCGGCGATCAGGAGACGAAGCTCGACCGTGGCGTCGACGTCCTCATTGCCACTCCGGGGCGTCTGCTCGACCACTTTGAGCGCGGCAAGCTGCTGCTCACTGGCGTTCAGATCATGGTGGTCGACGAGGCCGACCGGATGCTCGACATGGGCTTCATCCCGGACATCGAACGTATCTTCAAACTGACTCCCGCCAAGAAGCAGACCCTGTTCTTCTCGGCGACCATGCCGCCGGAGATCACGCGGCTCACGAAGCAGTTTCTGCACGATCCGGTGCGTATCGAGGCCTCGCGGCCTGCGACGACCGCCGAGAACATCTCACAGTACATCCTGCGCGTTCCCCAGGCTGATCCCGCCGCCAAGCGCCTGGCGCTTCGGAGCCTGATCAGCCGCGAGGAGGTCAACAACGGCATCGTGTTCTGCAACCGCAAGACCGAGGTCGACATCGTCGCCAAGTCCCTGCGCCGCCACGGCTTCGATGCCTCGGCGATCCATGGAGATCTCGACCAGTCAGTGCGTATGCGCACCCTCGAGGCGTTCCGGAAGGGCGAGCTCAAGCTGCTCGTCGCCTCGGACGTCGCCGCCCGCGGCCTGGATATCCCGGAGGTCAGCCACGTCTTCAACTATGACGTGCCCCACCATGCGGACGACTATGTCCACCGGATCGGCCGCACGGGCCGCGCCGGCCGGTCTGGTTCCGCATACATGCTCGTGACACCCGCGGACGGTCGGTCACTGGATAAGGTGCTCAAGCTAACCGGCAAGACGCCCGAAGAGGTCACGCTGGATATCGACTACAGCGAGGTCCGCAGTGAGTCCCGCCGCGAGCGCCCCCGGCGCTCAGGCGAGCGGGAGCGGGAGCGGGAGCGGGGTCGGGGGAGGCCAGCCTCGGAAACCTCGGTTGCGCCGATGGAGCCGTTCAAGGCGACGGAGGGATCGCCGCCGCAACCATCCGCAGACGTGGAAGAGGATTTCGTTCCGTCCGCCGCCGCAGGACCCAAGCCTTCGAGGCGCTCCGCCGATGCACCTGGCCACTCGCCCGGCGCCCGTCCGGCTCGAACGCGCGATCGCCATGTCGATGAGCCCCGCAGCTCGCGCTCTCGCGGCGAGGGCGCCGAAGCGGTCGTCGTCGGTTTCGGCGGCGATCTGCCAGCCTTCCTGGCGCGGCCAGTCCCGGTCGCCAAAAGCTGAGTTTCTGGACTTACCTCTCAGCCTCGATCGCATGTCCCGTGACGCGGCCTCTATGCTGAGGCTGCCCATCGTCATTCCGTGACTATAGGCGATCCACGCCCCGATCAGCCCGACCATCCAACTCCATTTCCACCGCGGTTAGATCCCCTCGCGCCCTGGCCGCGCCGCAAAGTCGCTCGGATGGTTCTCGGCGCTTGTGCCCCGCCGCCACGCGCAACCACCCTCGGAATCGCCAGGTTCGGCGCCCAGGGGTTGCTGAACCGCGCTGCTCGCGGCTGCCCGCGCCAGGCTCACTGCAGCCGGCGGCGCACTCCACGCCATCGTAACAAGGTCGTCGGGCGCTTTTCCTGAGCGGCTCGCCCGCCTTTCGCGGGAAAAAGTTCAATCATCCGAACCACATGGCGCAGAAGCGAACGCCCCAAGCAATTGTCGCGCATTTTTGGGATTTTTACGCTTTATTAATCCTGAATATTCCCGACATACCCCTTAGTAATAAGATTGCTTAAAATGTCTTCTTCCAGTTGTTCCATATTATAGTCATGTATACTGCGCGGTAACGCCGCATTCAGAAACTCGTAACCCGATCTATGATGCCAACAACAGCGATCGAGCCCCGATCGAGTAGTTGGGACGGGTTAGCTTTATGACAACGACAGTCACAGTTTCGAATTCGGTTCAGCTGCAAGCCGCTCTTACCGCGGCGGCCAAAGCGACCTCCCCCGAGACCATCCTGGTGGCGGGCGGAACCTACTCGCTGAAGGCGCAATCAGGTTTAAATCCAACCGCCAACGTCACGATCGAGTCGGCGAGCTCGAGCAACAAGGCCGTCATCGACGGCCTTCAAATCTCCCATTCGTCGAACATTACGTTCAACGACCTGACCTTCACGACCTACTCGGCCAAACCAACCGGGGAGGCCGCCTCCTCCTACTTTGACAATAACGTCAATTTCACGAACGACAGCTTTGTCGGCCCCGTCTCGAGTTCATACACATCAGCGCCCTTCCAAGGACTGGTGATCTGCGACTCGACCAATTCGACGGTCTCCGGTTCCGTTTTTCAATACGTGCAGAACGGGCTCACGCAGAAAGAAAACAACGGTATAACTATCAAGGGCAACAGCTTCTCTAATCTGTTCGGCGATGGCATCGACAACGCGGCGTCATCCAATGTGAATATCATTAACAATAGCTTTACCAATATACACATCGATAAAACCGACGGGCAGCATTCAGACTGCATCCAATTCTGGACTTCTGGCGAGAAGACTGCCGGTAGCAATATCACCATAGATGGGAATAGCTACAACATCGGGTCCGGGGCGGTCGCCCAGGGAATCTTCCTGACCGACCAGGTAGGGAGCCTGACCTACTCGAACGTCACCATCGAGAACAACGACATGGTGGGGACCGACTGGAACGGGATCACGCTCCAGCACGTGAGCAACGCCCTCGTCGAGAACAACAGGCTTCAGACGGTCGCCGGCACAGGCGTGACCAGCCGCCTGACCCTGGACGGCGCCGTCTCGGGTCTGATCGAAAACAATGCGGTCGGCCAACTGGTCAACCAAAACGGGAATAGCGCGACGGTCACGGGCACCACGATCCTGGCGGCCATCTCCCTGGGTTCGTCTGCCCAGAGCCTGGTATCCAGCATGGCGAGCATCGCCAGCACGGCGGCCGCAGGGACCGCGACGCCCCTTCCCCAGCTGGCGGCCTACAACGCCTATCTGGCGAACAACCCGATCTCACTTCCGAAGGCCTGATCCGGAAACGGCCGAGCACTCCCTGGAGGGGCGGGCATTTCCGCCCCTCCAACGGATTCCGTCGAACCGACCCTTTGCGCACTCGGCAAGCCGAATGCCAATATATTGCAATTTTAGGCAAGGAATTCTTTGCCACAATCGTCCAAATTTCGATGATTTTTTGAACATCATCCTCAGCTAAGGTTCTGGCTTCGAGTTCCATTTAAGTTTCGATATCAATATTTTTTGAAGTTGTTCTTTGATGCATTAGCCTAAACTGCGCCGTAAGGCCGCATTTTAGGGAAAAATTCCTTCCATATGATCCCGGCCCGGGCGATGAGCCCAACGTTAGTAAATGGGACGGGTTTCAGAGTATGACGACGACAATCACGGTTTCGAATTCCGCGCAGTTGGCGGCGACGCTGCAGGCGGCGGCTAATGCAGCAACACCGGAGACCATCCTGCTAGAGGGTGGAACCTACTCCCTGAAGGCGCTCTCTAACCTCGATCCGACGGCCAACGTCACGATAGAATCGGCGAGCTCAAGCAATCAGGCTGCCATTCAAGGCCTTCAGATCAGCCATTCGTCGAACATTACCTTCAACGACCTCGCATTCGCCTCGAGGTCTGGAACGCCAACTGGTGATATGGCGATGTCCTACTTTGATAATAACGTGAATTTCACGAACGACAGCTTCTCAGGCCCAGTATCCAGTTCGTATGTGTCAGCCCCCGTTTACGGGCTGGTGGTGTGCGATTCGACGAACAGCACGGTATCCGGTTCCACCTTTCAATATGTTCAGAACGGAATAGCTGAGAAAGAAAACAACGGCATTACCATCTCAAGCAACACCTTTACGAACATCTTCGGAGACGCTACGGACAACGCCGCATCTTGGAATGTTCAGATCCTGAACAACAATTTTAGCAACATCCATATCGACAGTTCAGACGGACAACACTCCGACGCCATCCAGTTCTGGACGTCTGGAGAGAAGACCGCCGGCGGTAACATCACTATCGAGGGCAATACCTACAACATTGGATCGGGGGCCGCGGCGCAAGGGATCTTCATGACTGACCAGGTGGGGGGTCTCACCTATTCGAATGTCACCATCGAGAACAACGACTTGGTCGGGACGGCCTGGAACGGCATCACCCTCCAGGACGTGAGCCATGCGCTCGTGGAGAACAACACCCTCCAAAGCGTGATCGGCACTGGCCAGATCAGCCGCCTGACGCTCGCTGGCGGCGTCTCAGGACTCGTCGAGAACAACAAGATCGGTGGGTTCGAGAACGAGGGGGTGAACAGCGCGACCGTCACGGGCGATACGATCCTTCCCCCCATCTCCTTGCCGTCCCACGCCGGGAGCCTGGTTTCCAGCATGGCCAGCCTCGGCGGCCCGCCCGCCTCCCTGAGCATGGTCTCTTCACAGCAGCTGGCCGCGTTCGGGGCGTTCGGCGCATCGTTCCAGGCCGTCTCCCCCCCGAGGGCCTGATCCTCGAGCCCGCCACGGTGCTCACACCTGCAATCGGGCAGGCGCACGCGCGCCTGCCCGTCTTTGTTCGGATGTCACCGCGAGATTGCTGAAGCGAGGAATTTCCGGATGCCTTCGCCGTAGGGGGGCCGCATGGCCCTGAGCTGCGGCAGCTCCGACTTGAGCTGCGAGTAGATCGCCTTGCGGTGGCTGAACTCGCGGAACCCATCGAGCCCGTGATAGGCGCCCATGCCTGATGGCCCGACGCCGCCGAAGGGCAGATCCTCCTGCGCCACGTGGAAGATGACGTCGTTCACCGTGACCCCGCCGGATGTTGTACGGGCCAGCACATCCTGTTGCTCGGCCCGGTCGTCCCCAAAGTAGTAGAGGCCCAACGGCCGGGCGTGGTCGTTCACATAGCCGATCGCTTCGTCCATGGCCCCATAGCCCTTTACCGGAAGGACCGGCCCGAAGATCTCCTCCTGCATCACCTTGAGGTCGTCCGACGGGTCGATGATCAGGGTCGGAGCGATCTTGTGGTGGGGCTGCTGGGTGAAATCCTCCCCCTCGGGCTTGAGCTCGATAACCCGTGCGCCAGACGCGCGGGCCTCTTCGACATAACCACTCAGTCGCTCATAGTGGCGCTGATTGATCACCGAGGTGTAGTCTGGATTCTCCTTGATTGTCGGGAACATAGCTTGCACCGAGGCGCGCGCCTCCTCCACGAACGCCTCCATCCGATCGCGCGGAGCCAGGACGTAGTCGGGCGCCAGGCAGATCTGGCCGGCGTTGAGGGTCTTGCCGTTCATGATCCGGGCCGCGGCGACCTTCAGGTCCGCCGACTTTCCCAGGATCACCGGGCTCTTGCCGCCCAGCTCCAGGGTCAGGGGCGTAAGGTTCTCCGCCGCCGCCTTCATCACGTGATAGGCGATGGCCGTCGCGCCGGTGAAGACCAGGTGATCGAAGGCGAGGCCAGCGAAAGCCTGGCCTATGTCGGTCCCGCCCGTCACCACCACGATCTCCTCTGGCGCAAAGGCCTTGGAGATCATCCGCTGCATCAAGGCCGAGGTTTCGGGTGTGAATTCCGAGGGCTTGATCATCGCGCGGTTGCCCGCCGCGAGGACCCCGGCGAGCGGCGTAAACGTCAGATTCACCGGGAAATTCCAGGGACTGATGATCCCAACGACCCCTTTCGGTTGGAAGCGCACCTCGGCCCTCGCGCCGAAGAGGCCAAGGATCGGCGGGCTCGTGCGCCGGCGCTCCGGCCGCATCCAGGCCTTCAGGTTCGCCTTGGCGTGCTTGAGCGTGCCGATCGAAGAGGCGACGTCGGTGAAGGCGGTGGCCTCCCTCGAGCGCGCGCCGAAATCCGCGTTTAGCGCGTCCTCGATTTCGCTGCGGTGAGCGATCAGCAGATCGATGCACCGGTCGATCCGCGCGATGCGGACCTCGGCGCTCGGCGGGCCCTCGCGCAGCTGCGTCGCCTTCTGCGCCGCGAGCAGTGCGTGCAAATCCTCGGACATCGGCCGCCTCCGTCTTTCTGGAACGATGGCCCGGCGCGCCAACCACGGCAAGGACGGCGCGAATATCCTCTGGCGTTCCGCTACGGACGGCGCCTTAGAGGGGCCGACGCGAGGGAGAACGACATGGCCTATGCGAAGATCCTGGTGGCGGCCGCGGACGGCGTAGCGACGATCACCCTGAACGACCCGGCGACCATGAACGCCGCGGGGATCGATACGGTCACTGAACTTGCGGACGCGTTCCGGCAGGTCGCCGAGGGGGCGATCGACGCGCGCGCGGTCGTCGTCACTGGGGCCGGCCGCGGCTTCTGCTCTGGCGCGAACCTCTCCGGCGGCGGTCCCGGCGCGCGGTCAGGGGACGGGAGCGGCGGCGGAGCCGGCGCAGCGCTCGAGACCCACTACAACCCCTTCATCACCCTGCTTCGGGACTTTCCGATGCCGATCGTCACCGCGGTCAATGGCGCAGCGGCTGGCGTGGGCTGCTCGCTGGCGCTGATGGGCGACATGATCGTCGCCGCCGACAGCGCCTATTTCCTCCAGGCCTTCCGCCGGATCGGCCTCGTTCCGGATGGCGGGTCGACCTACCTGCTGCCTCGCATGATCGGCCGCGCACGGGCGATGGAGATGGCCCTGCTTGGCGAGCGCATATCCGCCGCCAAGGCGCTGGAGTGGGGTCTGGTCAATCGCGTCGTGCCGGATTTCGAGCTGATCTCGGAGGCGACCAAGCTGGCGCACGAACTCGCCAACGGCCCCGCCTCGCTCGGGATGATCCGCAAGATCATGTGGCGCAGCCTCGACGCCAACTTCGCCGATCAGCTCGCCGACGAGGCGCGCACGCAGAACGAGGCCGGGCGCTCGAAGGATTTCATCGAAGGCGTGAAGGCCTTCCTCGAAAAGCGTCCGGCTCAGTTCACCGGCGCCTGAGGAGGCGCCGCCCGTCAGTCGGCGGACGGTGCGGGAACGATGGTGACGCTTTCGCCGCAGCCGCAGGCGTCCGTTTCATTGGGGTTGTGGAAGACGAACTTGGCCGCCAGTCGGGTGACCTCGTAGTCGATCTGCGTCCCGAGCAGGAAGAGCACGGCTTTCGGCTCGATTAGGATCCGCACTCCCTTGTCCTCGACCACCTCGTCGAGGGGATCCGCCGTTTCGGCATACTCGAAGACGTACTCCTGGCCGGCGCAGCCGCCGTTTTTCACCCCCACCCGAAGGCCGGCGTAGGTTTTGTCGGCCTTCGCCATGATCTCCCGCACGCGCTCGGCGGCGGCGTCGGTGAGGGTGACGACCTTCGGTCGCTGGCGACGGGGACGGGTCTGGACGGTGGTTTCCATCAGAACATGTTCAATTCGAGCTTGGCTTCGTCCGACATCAGGGATGGGTCCCAAGGCGGATCGAACACCAAATTGACCTCACAGGCTGTGACCTCGGGAATCTGCAACACCGCGTCGCGCACCCAGTCGGGCATGTCGCCGGCGACGGGACAGCCCGGCGCGGTGAGGGTCATGTCGATCGCCACTGCGCGCTCGTCGGAGACATCGACCTTGTAGATGAGGCCGAGCTCATAGATGTCCACCGGGATTTCCGGATCGAAGACCGTCTTGAGCTTCTCGATCAGCTTGTCCGTCAGCTGGTCGAGCTCGGCCTGGCTGAGAGCCGAAGCCTGGGTCTCTGGCGCTGGGGTGGCGTCGTCCATCACGCGAAGAATGTCCGGGTCTTGAGCAGCGCGTCCACGAAGGCGTCCGCCTCTGCGAGGGTGTTATATAGGGCAAAGGAGGCGCGCGCGCTCGCCGAGACGCCAAAGCGCCGCATCAGGGGCTCGGCGCAATGGCTGCCGGCCCGGACGGCCACGCCGTAGCGGTCCAACAGCTGCGCCACGTCGTGAGCGTGGGCGCCGTCGACATTGAAAGAGAAGATCGCGCCCTTCCCCGGCGCCGTGCCCATCTCGGTCAGCCAGTTGGCCCCGTTCAGCCGCTCCTTCACGCGTTCGTAGAGAGCGTGCTCGTGGGCGGCGACGGCGTCACGGTCGAGGCCCTGCAGCCAGTCGATCGCCGCGCCCAGGCCGATCGCCTCCAGGATCGCCGGCGTGCCGGCTTCGAAGCGGTGCGGAGGATCGGCGTAGGTGACGTCCTCGAGCGTCACGGACTCGATCATCTCGCCGCCGCCCTGATAGGGCGGCAGGTCCGCCAGCAGCGCGGCCTTACCGTAGAGAGCTCCGATGCCCGTCGGGCCATAGAGTTTGTGGCCCGAGAAGACGTAGAAATCGACGTCCAGCGCCTGCACGTCGACCCTCTGGTGCACGACCGCCTGGCAGCCGTCGACCAGGAGCAGCGATCCGGCCGCGTGGGCCATGGCGGCGATCTCTGCGATGGGATTCACCGTGGCCAGCACGTTCGACATGTGGGTGACGGCGACCATGCGCGTGCGCGGTCCGATCAACTCGCCCAAGGCAGCGACGTCCAGGCGTCCGTCGTCCAGCACCGGAGCGAAACGTAGGACAACGCCACGGCTGCGGCGAAGGAAGTGCCAGGGGACGATGTTGGCGTGGTGCTCCATCTGAGTGAGCACGATCTCGTCGCCAGGGAGGAGCGACTGGCCGAAGCTCGACGCCACCAGGTTGATCGCCTCCGTGGCGCCCTTGGTGAAGACGATCTCCGAGGCGCTGGCGGCGTTGATCAGGCCCCGCACGCTTTCGCGGGCGCGCTCGTAGGCGTCGGTCGTCTCGTTGGCGAGCGTGTGCAGGCCGCGGTGGACGTTGGCGTAGGCCGTGCGGGTGGCGTGGGTCATCGCCTCCATCACCGCCACGGGCTTTTGGGCCGAGGCGGCGCTGTCGAGATAGACGAGCGGCCGCCCGTTCACCTGCCGCTGCAGGATCGGGAATTCGGCGCGGATGGTCTCGACGTCGAAGCTCACGAGGACGCTCCCAGCCGCTGCGCCACCCAGGCGCCCGCCACATCCCTCGCCCCCGCGTGGCCGATGCGGTCGACCACCTCGCCTACGAACGCCTGGATCAGCAGGGCCCGCGCCTCGTCCTCGGGGATGCCGCGCTGGGCGGCGTAGAACAGGGCGTCCTCGTCGAGCGCCCCGACGGTGTTGCCGTGCGCGCAAGCGACCTCGTCGGCCCAGATCTCCAGCTCCGGCTTGGCGTCGACCTCGGCGCGATCGGAAAGGACCAGGGCGTGATGGCCCATCTTGGCGTCGGTCTGGTCAGCGCCCTTGGCGACCACGATGCGGCCCTGGAAAACACCGCGGGCCTGGTCGTCGACGACGCCCTTGATCAGCTGGTCGGTGACCCCGTCGACCCCGCTGTGGGTGACGACGGTGGTGATGTCCGTATGACGTCGGTCCGCGAGCAGATAGACGCCGTCCAGGCGTACGGACGCGCCGGCGCCCGGGTGCTCCACTTCCGTCTCGATCCGTTCGCGCCGCGCCCCCGAAGCGAGCACGGTCTGGTCGAAGCGGGACCCGGCGGAGAGGCGAACCTTCGCAATCGAGACGGCCACGCCGGATTCGCTTTCCGCCGCCAGCACGACCCGCTCCGCGCGCGCGCCCGGGGCGAGCTCGATGATCAGGTCGCTGGCCGTCAGATAGCCCTCGCCCGCCCCTTCATGGCTCTCCAGCAGGGCCAATTCGGCGCCCTCGC
>JAFANN010000341.1 GCA_019232665.1 Caulobacteraceae bacterium
ACCAGCGCCAGCTTGCGCGCGACGCCCTCCCATTTCTCAAGGAACACGAGGAACAGCAGGAAAATGACCGAATAGCCGCCTGGCGTGCAGATCGAGAACAGCACCGCCAGGGAAATTGCGGCCAGCCTCTGCGACGAGAGGAGGTCCGGACGGCGCGCGGCGCCGAGGCAGCAGGCCCACCAGCCGATCCAACCGGATCCGATCAGGAGGAACACCGCGCCCCTAAGGGCGGCGACGCCGCCTGGGCTGATCGCCAAGGGGAACTGCCCCGGGGTGGCGATCACGAGCAGGAGGGAATCGTAACTCGAGGAAAAGCCCATCAGGTCGAGCCCGGCGCGTGAGGGCACGCGCAGCGGCATGGCCATGTTGTGCAGGACTTCCATGGGAGATCCCGAGCCGAACGCCGCCCACGTGGCGAGGTAGAGGCCCGCGCCCGAAGCGAACAGACTCGCCAGCCATGCCCATCGCCTGCGGGCAAGCCAACCGACGCCGCTCAGGAGCAGGTACGGCTTCAGGTTCAGGGCCACGACGGCGCAGGCGATCCGCTGCCAGCCGCTTCGCAGGACATTGGAGAACCCCAGGACGAAGAATGGGTAGGCGAGGATCACCAGGTTCCCGCGCTCGAGCCCGTACAGCATCGACGAGCCGAGACAGAGGGCGATCGTGCGGGGAACGGTGTTTGAACCGACCGCCCGGCGAATCGCGATGAAGGTCGTCGCGAAACCAAGGGCCAGGAAACCCAGCAGAATCGCGGCGCCCCAGGGATCGCAGAGGCGCGCGATTTTGGACGAGTGCGCGTAGCATGCTGGGTTCGAGAAGGCGTGCGCCACGACGAACGAAAGGGGCGGATAGACCGACCCCCACTGCGAGTAGGCGCCTGGCGTGCGGCTCCAATAGGCCGTCTCGAACCAGTCCATCAGGCTCTCGCCCTTGTCCGCGAAAAACGGACTGGGCAGGTACCCATGGCTCAAGAAGAAGAGAGTCAGGCACGCGAGACCGGCGACGACGAGCGCGGCCAGGCCCAGTTCGGCCATGCTTCCTGCCTTCGGCCACGCAGCCGGCCGCGCCGCCTCGCGACGCCCATCGATCGCAGGGGGGTTGGAGGGATCGCTGTCCTGAGAATAACGGAGGAGGATGTCCAAAGCCTCGAGTTCGGCTGTAAGCCACGCTTCGCCGTCCCACTCGGCAGCGCCGGGCGGCTGCGAAGACGACACGCGGAGGCTTTATCGCGTTCTGTCGGCCAGCGCCAATCGCGGGGTGTCGGATTCCGCGACGCGGGGTAGGCCCCGGACGTTGGGAGCGGACAGACGGGCGCATGCACGGGTTGCCGTCCGGCGAAAGCATGCTCTATAGGCGCCATCGCTTGCCGCAGGCCCTGCGGAAACAGTTCGAGAGGCCATCCGCCGGATGAAGACGGTTATTTTGGCCGGGGGACTTGGAAGCCGTCTAGGTGAAGAGACGGCCGTGCGTCCAAAGCCGATGGTCGAGATCGGGGGCCGGCCTATCATATGGCATATAATGAAAATTTATTCAGCGCACGGGCTGAATGACTTCATTGTCTGTCTCGGTTACAAGGGCTATATGATAAAGGAATATTTCTCCAACTATTTCCTTCATATGTCGGATGTTACAATCGACATGTGCCGCAATGAAGTCGAGATTCATCAGAATTACGCCGAGCCGTGGCGGATCACTCTGGTCGATACAGGGCCAGATACAATGACCGGTGGGCGCCTGAAAGCGGTTGGCAGATATCTGGATGGCGACGACGCCTTCTGTTTTACTTACGGCGACGGGGTCGCGAACGTCGACATCACCGCTCTTATCGCTTTTCACCGATCGCATGGACGCAAAGCGACGCTGACCGCGGTGGCCCCGCCCGGCCGTTTTGGGCTGCTGGACATCGAAGGCGATGTGATCACTCACTTCCGTGAGAAGCCCGCTGGAGATGGCGGCCGGATCAATGGCGGCTTCTTCGTGGCTTCGCCGTCCGTCCTGGACCTCATCGAAGGGCCGGAGACGTCGTGGGAGCGCGAACCGCTCGAGCAGTTGGCGGAGAACGGGCAGCTGGCGGCGTACCATCACGACGGCTTCTGGGCGGCGATGGACACCCTGCGCGACAAGCTGGTGCTCGAGGAGCGCTGGGCGAGCAACAATGCGCCATGGAAGGTCTGGTGACTCAGATGTCTTTCTGGCGAGGACGGCGTGTGCTGGTCACCGGGCATACGGGCTTCAAAGGATCCTGGCTCTCGTTGCAGCTGGCCGATCTCGGCGCCGAGGTGACGGGCTTCAGCCTGCCGCCGCCGACCGAGCCCAGCCTGTTCGTCGCCGCACGCGTGGCGAAGCACGTCAGGCACATCGACGGCGACGTTCGTGATTCGGATGCGGTTCGCGCCGCGGTGGCGAGCGCACGGCCGGAGATCGTCCTCCACCTGGCAGCGCAGTCGCTTGTGCGGACCTCCTATGAGGAGCCGGACGCCACCTTCGCCACGAACGTCATGGGGACGGTCAACGTCCTCGAAGGCGCCCGACGTTCGGATGGACTCCGCGCCATCGTGGTGGTGACGAGCGACAAGTGCTACGAGAACCGCGAGACGGGGCGGGCGTACGTCGAAGACGATCCCATGGGCGGCCATGACCCCTACAGCGCGAGCAAGGGATGCGCCGAGCTCGTGGTCTCCGCCTATCGTCGCTCGTTCTTCGGTCCTGCCGACCACGCCAGGCATGGCGTCGCCCTCGCCAGCGCGCGGGCAGGCAATGTCATCGGCGGAGGCGACTGGGCCAAGGACCGGCTCGTGCCCGATCTGATGCGCGATTTCGCCGCCGGCCGCCGGACGCGCATCCGCTTCCCCGAGGCGGTGCGGCCCTGGCAGCACGTCCTCGAGCCGCTATCCGGCTATCTCGAGCTGGCCCGCCGACTCTGCGAAGGGGAAGTTTCCGTCGCCGAGTGCTGGAATTTTGGTCCCGCGGCCTCGGACGCCCAGCCGGTGCGCCGGCTGGCGGATCGCCTGGCTGAGCTGTGGGGTGAGGGCGCCGGTTGGGACGCGACAGGCGAACCGCAGCCGCACGAGGCCGGCCACCTCAGTCTGGATTGCACGAAGGCCGAGGAGCGCCTTGGCTGGCGTCCGACCTGGAACCTCGACGAGGGTCTCGCCCAGACCCTCGCCTGGTATCAAGCCTACTATCGCGGCGCCGACGCCTACAACCTGACGGTGAACCAGATCCGTGCGCACGCGCGGGCCTCTGCGCCAAGCCCGAGCCTCGCCCATGGACGCTGACCTTTTTTCCCCGCACGCCCTCGTCGAACAGATGCGCGAGAGCGCCGATCCAGAGCGGCTTCGTCGCGTGATTCTCGAACTCTCCGCCCTCTATGCGGAGATGGCCCATTCACCAGCGACGTTCACGCCGGGGACGAGCCCAGTGCCGGTGTCCGGGAAGGTCTGCGGCCCCGCCGACATGCGAAGCCTCGTGGACTCGGCGCTGGACTTCTGGCTCACCACCGGTCGCTTCAACGACGCCTTCGAGGCCAAGCTGCGCGGTTTCATTGGCGTCCGCCACGCCCTGACGACCAACTCCGGCTCGTCGGCCAATCTGCTGGCCCTGTCGACTCTCACCTCGCCCAATCTGAAGGCCCGCGCCCTGAAACCGGGCGACGAGGTGATCACGGTCGCGACGGGGTTTCCGACCACCGTCAATCCGTCCCTCCAGTACGGCCTGACGCCGGTCTTCGTGGATGTGGACATCCCCACCTACAACATCCGCGCCGACATGATCGAGGCGGCCGTCTCGGAGCGCACACGGGCGATCATGATCGCTCATACGCTCGGCAACCCATTCGACCTTGGCGAGGTCATGAGGGTGGCCAAGAAGCACAAGCTGTGGGTGGTCGAAGACTGCTGCGACGCGCTGGGAGCGACCTACGATGGAAAGCTCGTCGGAACCTTCGGCGACATCGGCACCCTGAGCTTCTACCCAGCCCACCACATCACCATGGGCGAGGGGGGCGCGGTCTTCACCGACAAGATCTTCCTGCGCCGGATCATCGAATCGATGCGCGATTGGGGTCGCGATTGTTGGTGCGCGCCGGGCAAGGACAACACCTGCGAGATGCGCTTCACCCGCCAGATGGGCGGTCTGCCATATGGCTACGATCACAAATACACCTACAGCCATGCCGGCTATAATCTGAAGATCACCGACATGCAGGCGGCGGTCGGGCTTTCCCAGCTCGACCGCATCGGGGAGTTCATCCAGGCCCGCCGGCGCAACTTCCGCCTGCTGACCGAAGGCCTCACGCCACTCGAAGAGGTGTTCATCCTGCCTCAGGCGACGCCGAACAGCGATCCATCGTGGTTCGGCTTCCCGATCACGGTGCGCGAGGGAGCGCCCTTCACGCGGGACGAGGTCGTGCAGTTCCTGAACGCCAACAAGATCGCCACGCGGTTCCTGTTCGGGGGCAATCTCCTGCGTCAGCCTTACATGGCCGGGCGGCCGCATCGCGTGGTCGGCGAACTGACGAACGCCGACGTGGTGACCGAACGGACCTTCTGGATCGGCCTCTTCCCCGGCCTGACGCCCGACCACATCGCCTACACGGTGGAGATGCTCGGACGTTTCGTCGCCGGCGGGCGCGCCTGAGCAGGGACTTCATGCCGGCGAGCGTTCGACACGCGGTCTTCGACCTCGACGGCACGCTGATCGACAGCGCGCCGGGGATCACAGCGATCCTCAACGGCATGCTGGCCGATCGCGGTCTCGAGCAGACCCTCTCATGCGCCGTGGTCAGGCCGTTCGTCACCGCGGGCGGCAGGTCCATGGTCGAGGGCCTGCTCGGGGACGTCTGGGGAGAGCCCGAGGCGGCCCTGGCGGAGTTTCGTGCCCGCTATGCCCAGCAGGCGACCTCGATCGACGACCTCTATCCCGGAGCACAGGCCGCGATCGCCGACCTTCGCCGGCGCGGCGTCGGCCTTGCGGTGTTCTCGAACAAGCCCCAGCGCCTGTGCGAGAAGGTGCTCTCAGACGTCAGCCTCGCGAACGAGTTCTCCTCGATCATCGGCAGCGGGCCCGGCGTCCCTCACAAGCCGGATCCGGCCGGCCTGCGCCTTGCCCTGAGCCGCGTCGGCGGTGTCCCGGAGCGGGCCTGCTACGTCGGGGACACCGCCCTCGATCAGGAGACAGCGCGACGCTGCGGCGTACCCTTCGTCATGGTCGCCTGGGGATACGGCGAGGCGGAGAGCCGCGCCCCGGCGCCGCCGCTTGCCCGACGCTTCGAAGAGGCGCCGGACCTGATCTGGCGCGAAATCGAGCGGGCGACGGCGGCATGACGAGCCCGCGGGCGGATCGTTTCCCGGGGCTCACGGGCGCCGGAGCCGGACGGCTGGCCGCTTCGGACCTGCGGGTCGTGGTGGTCGGCGCCGGCGGTTGGCTGGGCCTGGCCACCCTGGAGCTTCTCCACGGACTTCTCGGCGCGGATTTTCACCGCAGGGTGCGCGCCTTCGGCTCAAACTCGCGGACGCTTCGCCTTCGCGGCGGCCTCGAGGTCGAGCAATCGGCGGCGCAGGACCTGCGGCATCTCCCAGGCGCGCCAAGTCTCATACTGCACCTCGCCTACCTGACGCAGGAGAAGGCGAAAACGATGTCCGTCGAGGCCTACGAGGCGGCCAATCGGGCGATCTCGACGAACGTCCTCGAGGCTCTCGACCCGATCGGCGCCACCGGCGTCTTCGTGGCGTCTTCCGGCGCGGCCTACGCCGCCGACGATCCGGGCGCCCCGGATTCACTTCGTCTCTATGGAAGTCTGAAGCGGGAGGACGAGCGCGCCTTCGCAGCATGGGCGGGGCAGGGCGACCGGCGCGCCGCCATCGCGCGGATCTTCAACCTGTCAGGTCCGTACATCAACAAAACGAGCAGCTACGCCCTGGCCTGCTTCATCAACGACGTGCTCGCGCGGCGGCCGGTGAGCGTAGGGGCCACGCGGCCGGTCTATCGCTCGTACGTGCCGATCAGCCAGCTGATGAGCGTCGTGTTCGGCGTACTCACCGACGAGCAGCCCGGTCCGGTGTCGTTCGACACCGCCGGCGAGCGTGCGCATGAAATCGGGGAGGTGGCCGCTGAGGTCGCGTCTGCGCTTGGCAGCGACGCTCCTGTCCTTCGCCCCCCTCTATCTAGCGAGGCCGCGGACCGGTATGTGGGCGACGGGGTGAGATATGACGAGTTGCGGCTCCGCTACGGCGTGGGGTCCGCCTCGTTCGCGGACCAGATCCTGGAGACGGCCCAGTTCATGACGGAATCCTTTCAGACGCTGCACGCCAGCCAAAAGAGCGCGCGCGACGAATGACCTCCAGAAAAGTGACGATGACGCCGACCCCAAAACTCGCGCGCGGTCTTGGACTGTGGGCTGCTGTCCTCGCGGTTTGTTGCGTGGGGTTCAGCCTGTCCGGGCCGGCCCTCGCACAAAGCGCAGTCTATGATCCAAGCTACCAGGGCGGCGGCCAATCCTCGAACAATACCGGCGCCGCGGCTACGGGGCAGGCAACCACGGGTTCGCAGTCCGCCGGCGCGGCCGGCGCGGCGATCGCCAATGGCGTCGGATCTGTGCCGCAGTACTCGCCCACGGTGATCAGCGGCGGCGAAGCCGGTCCGGCGGCGGGAGTCTCGGGCGACATGTCTGCGGCGGGAAGCGCGAACACGCCGGTCACTAACCCCACGAGCTCCGGCATGATCGGGCAGCCGCTGTATGTGCGACCCAGCGAGACCACGCCTGGCCAGTTCCAGCTCTACACGCGGCCGCCGCCCCAGCCCGGCGAGTTCGAGAAGTTCGTCGAAAGGGCGCTCGGCCACCCACTGCCGAGGTTTGGTGAGTCCCTGATCCTCAATGGCGGTCGAGGATTCGTGACGCCGGCCACCACGACCGTTCCGCCGGATTACCGGCTCAATCCTGGCGACGAACTGGTGATCGGCGTGACTGGCTCCGTCCAGGCCAATCTGCGCCTCGTGATCAACAGCGAGGGCATGATCTTCATTCCGCAGATCGGCAACGCCAAGGTGGCCGGTCTACGCTACGGCGATGTTCAGGAGGCGATCGCCAGGCGTTTTGGCGAGCAATACAAGCAGGCCCACGTCTCGGTCGTGATCGGTCGTCTGCACGGCATCACGGTCTACGTCACTGGTTTCGCCGTGAGCCCTGGAGCCTACACCGTCAGCAGCCTCTCGACCCTTGTCGACGCAGTCCTGGCCGCTGGCGGCCCATCGTCTGGGGGCAGTTTCCGGACCATCGAGCTGCGCCGTAACGGACAGCTTGTGACGACCCTCGACATGTACGACCTGCTGATCCGCGGCGACAAATCCCACGACGCCCTCCTGCAGAACCAGGACGTGATCAACGTCACGCCAGTAGGCCCGCAGTTGGCCGTCACCGGCAGCGTCAACGACCAGGCGATCTACGAAGCCCGGCCGGGTGATACGATCGCCGACGTGATCGCCTACGCCGGCGGCCTGAACAGCGTCGCGGACCCGTCCCGCCTCGTCGTGGCGGGACTTGAGGACATGGATCGGACTGGATCTCGCGAGATCACCCTGTCGGACGCCAAGGCCGCCGCCGTGCGAGGTGGCGACATCATTCGCGTGCTTTCACTCGCGGGAATCGAGCGACCGATAGAGCGACAAGCCATACTCGCCACGATCGACGGCGAAGTGGATCATCCTGGCCGATACTACCTTCCGCCCGGCTCCACGATGGCCGACCTTCTGAACCGCGCGGGTGGTCTGACTGGCGACGCCTTCGTCTACGGGACGGATCTCAACAGGCAGTCGGTCCAGCGTCAGCAGCAGGCGAGCTTCGATCGCGTGATCGCTGACCTTCAACTGCAGGCAGCGGTATCGCCGATGACCGCGCTCAACCATGGGACGCCGGAGCAAGGTCTTCCCCGCCAACAGGCCATGATGGCGGTCATCGACCAACTGCGCGCGCGCAAGCCTGATGGACGGCTCGTCCTCGACACGCCCTATGGGTCGAGTCAGCTGCCGACCAACCTTCGCCTCGAAGACAACGACACCGTGCACATACCGCCGGTTCCCACCACCGTGGGCGTGTTCGGTGCAGTATTCGAACCGGGCTCCTTCATTTTCAGGGCAGGCGACACGGTCAATTCGTACGTTCGCCGAGGAGGGGGGCCGCAACGGTTTGGCGACCGCGGAGAGATGTTCGTGGTGCACTCCAATGGAGCTGTCGAATCCGCGCGGGAGGTTAAGCATCTCGGAGATCAGCCAGTGCTCCCGGGCGACGTGATCTTCGTGCCCGTGAAGACCTCGCTGGACCCGCTGCAAAGGATTCGCGAGATCGCGACCGTGATCTACCAGCTGGGCCTGGGTGTCGCGACCATCGGTATTCTGGCTGCGGCGGCTGGCGGGTAATGAGGGTCTTGGTGATCGAATTCCACTCGACTCGGTTCAGGCCCGACGCCCCTTTGGGCGCGGGCCCTGGGCGCCGCGCAGCGTTCAGTCTGGAGCTGCGCGCATGACGCCGCCGTTCACGATTTCAGGCGCCATCCTGGGGACCAAGTGGTTCCAGGACCGGAGACGCCGGCGCCTGTCGTTCCTTGCTGCGGCGATCGTACTCGGCCTGCTGTGCCTCTTTCCCCAGCACTACAAGGCTGAGACTGAACTGCTTCCCCAGGAGGCGGGCGGGGGCCTCGCACAGCTCCTTGCTCAACAGGGCTCCGGTTCGGTTCTCAGCCTCAGCTCCCTCACTGGAGAGAACAAGAGCGTCGAAACGGACCTGACGATTGCGCGCAGCCATGTGGTGATCAAGGACGCGGTGAATCACCTTCACGCTCGCTTTCCCGATCGCACACGCAATGTTCAGGCCGCGATGATCGGGTTCAAGACCAAGCTCACCATCATCGCCATCCGCGGCAGCATCCTCCAGATCGCCGCCACCGATCATGACCCTGCATTCGCGCAGGCTCTGGTCACGGCTGTCGCAGACGGGATTCGGACGCAGATAGCGGCCGTGAACCTGGAGGGAAATCGGTTGAAGCGCGAAGTCGCCGAAAACCGGATGAAGGACGCCACTCAGCGGCTGGCCAACGCGCAACAGGCCCTGACCAATTTTCGCATTGCCAACCACCTGGCGGAGCCGCAGGAGCAGCTCGGCGCCGGCGTCGGCGCCCTCGCAAACCTCCAGGGCCAACTCGTGGGCCGCCAAGTCCAGCTCGCACAGCTGCAGCAGGTCGCCACGCCTGACAATCTGCAGATGAAGGTGGTCGAAACGGAGATCGCCAGCCTTCAAAAGCAGATCGCCGACGTCCAATCCCAGAGCCACTTCGAGGGGGCTCCAGGTCTCGTGGGGCTGTCCGCGACGAGCGCCACCTATTTCAACCTGTACCGCGATCAGATTACGGCGCAGCTGCTCTACACGCTCTACCAGCGTTATCTCGAGGAACTGACGATCGACGCGATGTCGTCGAACGAGAACATAGAAACGATAGAACCCCCGTATGTTCATCCGGAGCGACAGTACAACATCCTGCCGATCGCACTTCTCTTCGTGACGATCGTTCTGTTTGCGCTTGCAGAATTCTACGACGTGCGGCCGCCGAGAGGGGCGCGTTGAGATGGGTGGGGCCGCCGTCGAGATCTCAGCCGTCATTCCCTGTCTCAACGAGATCGAGAATGCGGAGGGGATCGCCGCCGCCGTCGGCCGCGAGTTGCAACGTCTCTGTGCGTCGTACGAAATCATATTCATCGACAACGGCTCGACCGACGGCACGATCGAGGCGATCAAGGCCATGTGCGCCTCCGATCCGCGCATCAAGCTGATTGCCAACAATCAGAACTACGGCCAGTTGCGCTCGCCGGCGCATGGCATCTACCAGGCGTCGGGCGCCGCCGTGATCGGCCTCTGCGCGGACTTCCAGGACCCGCCGGAAATGATTCCGGAATTCGTCTCGCGCTGGCGCAAGGGGACGAAGATCGTCATGGGCGTTCGCAGATCGGAAAAGTCGTCCGCGTTTTTGAGGTTCATCCGCGCGGTCGGCTATGGGTTCTTCGCCCGCTTCGCCGACTATCGGGTCATTCCCAACGCCACAGGATTTGGCCTCTACGATCGGGCGGTGGTCGACGCTCTTAAGGGATGGCGAGATCCTGAACCGTTTTTCCGGGGCATGCTCGTCGAGAGCGGATTTAGCCTCGAAACGATCGAGTTCGACCGCCCGCAACGCGCAGGGGGCAAGACCAAGAATAACGTCTGGACCTTGGTCAGCGTAGCCCTTTCAGGCTTGGCAAGCTCCTCGAAGCGGCTGTTGAGGGCGCCGCTGATGATCTCGGTTGTGGCGGGCTGCGTGGGGGCCCTGCTCATCCTGGCTGCAGCGATCAGGGCCGCGTTCGGCGCCGAAACATGGTCCATGTTCTATGTTGGGCTGGCGACGGTCGCCTTTGCAGTGATCATGTTCTTCCTTGGCCTGATCGGGGAGCAGGTGCGCTTGCTCGCCCTCATCGCGCGGAATGCGCCTCTCGTGATCGAGAAGGAGCGGATCAATTTTCCTCCAGTGGAAAAGTAGCTTGATCGACCTCGTTCGACCTCATACGGGCCGGATCGCCGAGCTTTGGAGGTATTACAAAGTCGGCGTCGTCAACACGGTCGTTGGGTACGGTTTGTACGCGCTTCTCGTCGCCGTTCACGTAAATCTGTTTGTCGCGCAAATACTTGCGCACGTCTGTGGTGCAATATTTAATTATTTCACGTTTTCCAAACATGTATTTCACGGCCATAAACCGAGACTTGGCAGGTACATACTTTCATATGGCTTCAATTATTTGCTCGGCCTCGCCGCACTGATTGTGGCTCACCGGCTTATTCGATCTCCTTATCTGGATGGGCTCGTGGCATTGGTGTTCGTCTCCGCCATAAATTATCTAGTGTTAAAATTTTTCGTGTTCGCACGTCCGAGTGATCAAGTATGAGCAAGGTCGTTTCGCGTGTTAGTATTATTATCGAGTGCTTGATGTTCGCGCTCGTGATTGCGGGTGTGATACACGCCCTCAGTTATCTCCAGAACACAGGCAAACTGCCTCAACCGTTCTTCATAAACGCAAACGATACGCTTATGGATTGGATAAATCCAACGTATTGGGCGCACAACAGGGGCGCGTATTACGCGTACGAATCCGTATACCCTCCGCTCTCATTCGTATTCTTGAGGTTTTTTAGCATACCGTCGTGCTATCGCTTTGATAACATCGCCGATCGTGATTGTGATTGGTTGGCTCCCGTTGTCCTGTTGACGTTCTACGCGTTCGCAATTGCAGCAGTGTTCGGCGTCTACTGGAAACGAGATCGCAAAACCGCGATTCTCAGAGCCGTCGCCATAGTGCTTGGAACGCCAATGTTGTACGCGGTGGAGCGTGGCAACCTTATTGTTGTCTGTTTCTTGTTCTTTGTGTTGGCGGAAGGGCGTCTTCTTAAGTCGCGGATCGTGAAGACCATCAGTTCCGCACTCATGATCAACTTCAAGCCTTACCTAATTCTGACGCTGGCCGCGCACATGATCAAGCGGCGTTGGAGGTGGGTTGAGGCGGTCGCAATCTGGGGCTTGCT
>JAFANN010000044.1 GCA_019232665.1 Caulobacteraceae bacterium
TCCATCGTGGCCTTGTCGGTCTCGATCTCGGCGATCACGTCCCCGCTCTTCACGGCGTCGCCGACCTTCACGAGCCACTTGGCGAGAGTGCCCTCCTCCATGGTGGGGGAGAGAGCAGGCATCAGGACGTCGGTCACTTGGGCTCCTTGGAAAGGTGCGCCAGCTCGGCCCCATGCGCCTCCCAGTCGCGCCCGTCGAACGGCGCAACCGTAATGGACAGGGCCTCAGGCGCATCGAGGCAACGGGCGTTCACCGACCAGCCGTCGGGATTGGATCTTGGCCGATAGAAGCTCTTCACCCCGCACACGCGGCAGAAGAGATGCCGCGCCACGCCGGTGTTGAATATGTAGCTGGTCAGATCGTCCTGACCGCTCACGAGGCGAAAACGGCTCTCTGGCACGATGATGTGGATGAAGCCGGTCTTGGAGCACATCGAGCAGTTGCAGTCCTGGGCGTCCACCTGATCGGGAAGGGCCGCCTCGAACCGGACGGCGCCGCAGTGGCAGCCGCCGCTCCGCCAGGTCAGCTCATCGCTCATCGGTAGCAGACCGCCTTGGCGGCCTCGACGACACGCGGCGCAGATGGCAGCGACAGCGCCTCGAGGTTGGCGGCGTACGGCAAGGGCGTGTCCGCCTGGCTAACCCGAAGCGGCGGAGCGTCCAGGTAATCGAAAGCGTGCTCGACGACCCGCGCAGCGACCTCGGCCCCCACCCCCATCGGCGCCCAGCCCTCCTCGACCGTGACGAGCCGGTTCGTCTTCATGACGCTTTTCACGACCGTCTCGTGATCCAGGGGACGGATGGTGCGAAGATCGATGACTTCAGCCTCGATCCCCTCGCCCGCCAGGGCCTCGGCGGCTTCGAGCGCAACGGCCACCATCCGCGAGTAGGCCACGATCGTGACGCTGCTTCCCGCCCGCCGGACCTTGGCCCGACCGATCGGAACCAGCCAGTCCTCCACCTCGGGAATCTCGAACTCGTGTCCGTAGAGCATCTCGTGCTCGAGGAAGACCACCGGATTGGGATCGCGGATCGCGGCCTTGAGCAGACCCTTGGCGTCGGCCGCGTCATAGGGCGCGACGACCTTGAGACCCGGAACAGAACCGTACCAGGGCGCATAATCCTGACTGTGCTGAGCAGCGACACGAGCCGCCGCGCCGTTGGGCCCGCGGAAAACCACCGGGCACCGGATCTGTCCGCCTGACATGTAGTGGGATTTGGCGGCCGAGTTGATGATCTGGTCCATCGCCTGCATGGCGAAGTTGAAGGTCATGAACTCGACGATCGGCTTGAGGCCCGCCATCGCCGCGCCCACGCCAAGACCCGCGAAGGCATGTTCGGTGATCGGAGTATCGATCACCCGTCGATCCCCGAATTCCTCGAGGAGTCCACGGCTGACTTTGTAGGCGCCCTGATACTGGGCGACCTCTTCGCCCATCAGGAAGACGCCGGGATCCCGCCGCATCTCCTCCGCCATGGCGTCGCGCAGGGCGTCACGCACCGTGATCTTCACGCGCTTGGCGTCTGCGGGAATATCGGTGTCGCCCTCCGGCAGAGCCTGAGGCGCAACGGCGGGCTTCGTCGCCGCCGGCGCTGGAGGCGGCGCGCTCTCCGCTTTCTTCTCCTGGACGTCGGGCGTGCTCGCCGCAGCCGCTTGCGGCGGCGTCGCGGGCGCCGCCGCGGTCCCCTCGCCGCTCAGACGAGCGATCGGCGTGTTTACCTTCACGCCCTCGGCGCCCTCGGGAACGAGCAGGGATTCGACAACCCCCTCGTCGACCGCTTCCACTTCCATCGTGGCCTTGTCGGTCTCGATCTCGGCGATGACGTCGCCGCTCTTTACGGCGTCGCCGACTTTCACGAGCCACTTCGCGAGGGTCCCCTCCTCCATGGTCGGAGAAAGGGCCGGCATCATAACGTCGGTGGTCACGCGTCGGCCTCGACGTAAACGTCCGTGAACAGCTCTTTTGGTTCCGGCTCCGGCGCCGTGCGCGCGAACTCAGCCGCCTCGGCGACGACCGACTTGACCTCGTTGTCGATCGCTCGGGCGGTGGCCTCGTCCAGCCAGCCTTGCCCCTCCAGCCGCTCCTGCAGGTGCTCGATCGGATCGCGGGTCTTGCGCACCGCGTCGATCTCCTCGCGCGTGCGGTACTTCCCCGGATCGCTCATCGAGTGCCCGCGGTAACGATAGGTCTTCATCTCCAGGAGATAGGGGCCGTTCCCGCCCCGGGCGTGCTCCGCCGCCTTCACTCCCGCACGCCGCACGGCGGACACATCCATCCCGTCAACCTCTTCGCCGGGTATGTTGAAGCTCGAGCCGCGCCGGTACAGGTGGGTTTCCGACGACGAGCGCTCGACGCTCGTCCCCATGGCGTACTGGTTGTTCTCGATCACGTAGACGACCGGAAGGCTCCAGAGCTCGGCCATGTTGAAGCTCTCGTAGACCTGTCCCTGGTTCGCGGCGCCGTCGCCGAAGTAGACGAACGCCACCGCGCCGTCGTCGCGGTACCGATTGGCCATCGCCAGTCCCGTTCCAAGGCTGACCTGCGCGCCGACGATGCCATGGCCGCCGTAGAAGCCTGCCTCGGCCGAGAACATGTGCATGGACCCGCCCTTGCCATGCGAGGCGCCGGGAAACCGTCCCGTCAGTTCGGCCATCACCGAGCGCGGCGACATCCCTGCAGCGAGCATGTGACCGTGGTCCCGATAGCCGGTGATGACCTGGTCCTTCGGACCCTTCACCGACTGCATCCCCACCGCCACGGCTTCCTGTCCGATGTACAGGTGGCAGAACCCGCCGATCAGCCCCATGCCGTACAACTGACCCGCACGCTCCTCGAAGCGACGGATGAGCAACATGGACCGATAGAAGGCGAGCAGCTGCTCCTTGTCAGGCTGCTCCGCGGTGGTCGTCTTTTCAGCTGTCTTTACGGCGCGTCGCGCCATGCGTGTCTCCAAACCGTCCCAACCGGGGACGGGCTGGACAGACGCCTTAGCCGGGCCCCGGGATTTCGCGGATCACATAGTCCCTGGGATCGACAAAGCCTAGGAGCACGTGGGCGCGCTCTTCGAGCAGGTCAGCGGACAGACTTTGATCGCGCAGATAGTGCGCGCGGGTCTCGAGGCTCGCGCGTTCCGCCTGAAGGCGCTTCAGCTCCGCCTGGCGATCGGCCAGCACCTCGTCGCGCGTGCGCGACATCAGGATGCCTCGCTCGCCGGTAAGCGCATGGAACGCAAAGAAGAAAATCAGGAAGGCGAGAGCCGCCGTCGTGAGATAGGGCTTGAGACGGAAGTACACGCGAGCGGCGCCCCTCACCTCGGCAGAGCTAGAACGGCGGCGAGTCTGCCCAATCAGCCGTTAAGGCGAGACTAACCAGAGTCGCCGCCGGCGCCTTTCCCTTTCGGGCCTACCCCAGTCGACGGATCGCGCTGGAACCGGCGTAGAGGCCCTGGTCGCCCAGTTGCGCCTCGATCCGCAGCAACTGGTTGTACTTCGCCAGACGGTCCGAGCGGGCGAGCGAGCCCGTCTTGATCTGCCCACAGTGAGTAGCGACCGCCAGGTCTGCGATCGTCGAGTCCTCCGTCTCGCCCGAGCGATGGCTCATCACCGCGCCGTAGGCGTTGCGGCGCGCGAGATCCACGGCGTCAAGCGTTTCCGAAAGGGTCCCGATCTGGTTGACCTTCACCAGCAGCGCGTTGGCCAGGCCCCTTTCGATGCCCGCCGCGAGTCGCATCGGATTGGTCACGAAGAGGTCGTCGCCGACCAGCTGCACCTTCTCCCCTAACTCACGGGTCATATGCGCCCACCCCTCCAGGTCGTCCTCGGCGCAGCCGTCCTCGATCGAGACGATCGGGAACCGCGCGACGAGATCGGCCAGATAGGCGGTCATCTGCGCGGCGTCGAAGGTCTTGCCCTCCCCTTCCAGGCGGTAGCGGCCGTCCTTGAAGAACTCGGTCGAGGCGACGTCGAGCGCGAGATGGAAATCCTCTCCGGCCAGGTAGCCGGCTTTGCTTCCCGCTTCGACGATGAAGGCAAGGGCCGCCTCGGCGCTGGCGAGGTTGGGAGCGAAACCGCCCTCGTCGCCGACATTGGTGTTATGCCCAGCATCGTGCAGCGCCTTTTTCAGGGCGTGGAAGATCTCCGCCCCCATACGCAGCGCCTCGGAGAAAGTCTCCGCACCGGTAGGCATGATCATGAATTCCTGAATGTCAATCGGATTGTCCGCGTGAACGCCGCCGTTGATGATATTCATCATCGGGGTCGGCAGCAGGCGAGCCGAGACGCCTCCCACATAAC
Source organism: Caulobacteraceae bacterium (assembly GCA_019232665.1). Lineage (GTDB taxonomy): Bacteria > Pseudomonadota > Alphaproteobacteria > Caulobacterales > Caulobacteraceae > Acaudatibacter. The sequence continues at coordinate 4,294 of JAFANN010000044.1, forward strand.
GATACAGAGGCAGGGCCGCGGACACCGCGGCCGCCTTTGCGACGGCGAGGCTGACGCCGAGGATGGCGTTGGCGCCAAGGCGGCCCTTGTTCTGCTCCCCGTCGAGTTCGATCAGGGTCTCGTCGATCTCGCGCTGCTCCTCTGCGTCGATGCCCGACAAGGCGTCGAAGATCTCGCCGTTTACCGCCGCCACGGCGCGCAGCACGCCTTTGCCGCCATAGCGGTTTGCATCGCCATCCCTGAGCTCCACCGCCTCGTGGGCGCCCGTGGACGCGCCGGAGGGAACCGCGGCGCGGCCAAACGAGCCGTCTTCCAGCGTCACGTCCACCTCGATTGTCGGATTTCCCCGGCTGTCCAGGATCTCGCGCGCAGTGATGTCGACGATCTCGGTCATGGGTTCCTTCTCGGGCGTAGCTAGAGCCGCAGGCCTTAGCCGAATGGCGAAGGGTTGGGAAAGGCCACGGTCGGAGCTATGGGCGATCAATGGAGGATCGCGATGCTCAACGTGGACAGAATCGAGACGACTGCGGTCGTGACGCTGGACCGGCCCGAAGCCATGAACGCCCTGTCCCGGGCGCTGCGCGCGCGGCTTCATGACGCCGTCCTCGAGCTTTCCGCGGACCGGACGGTAAAGGTGTTGATCCTGACCGGCGCCGGGCGCGCGTTCACCGCCGGGCTCGACCTGAAGGAGCTTGGCAGCGATCCGAGGGGGCTCGGGGCGGCCAACGCCACCAGCGCCGCCGAAAATCCAGTTCAGGCGATCCTGGAGTGCCCAAAGCCCGTCATCGGCGCGATCAACGGGGTGGCGATCACGGGCGGATTCGAGCTCGCGCTCGCCTGCGACGTGCTCATCGCCTCCACGGCGGCGCGTTTCGCCGACACCCACGCGCGCGTGGGAATCCTTCCAGGGTGGGGACTCTCGCAGCGCCTATCGCGGATCATCGGGCCCTATCGCGCGAAGGAGCTTTCCCTGACCGGAAACTTCTTGGACGCGCCGACGGCTCTGGAGTGGGGACTGGTCAACCGCGTGGTCAAGCCAGAAGCCCTGATGCCGGCCGCTCTGGCGCTGGCGTCCGACATGGCCAGCATCCCTCAGGATACTTTAGAAGCCTACAAGCGCCTGATCGACGAAGGCTACGAACTGCCGTTCGGGTCGGCCATGGCCCACGAACACGCCGTCTCCAGCGCGGCCAACGCCAAGGTCACGCCGCAAATGGTGGAAGAGCGCCGCCTCGCCATTCAGGCGAGAGGGCGCCGCCAATAGAGCGCGCCAAATCAAAGGTTAGAGCGTGGCTACGATGCAATCGGAGCACGACACGCTCTGACTTTAGTCTTCCTTCGGCGAGAGGATCTGCCGACCGCGGTACATGCCGGTCTTCAGGTCGACATGGTGCGGACGACGCAGTTCGCCGGTGTCCTTGTCCTCGATATAGCTGTTTGCCTCGAGAGCGTGGTGCGAGCGGCGCATGTTGCGACGCGAGGGCGAGACTTTTCTCTTGGGGACGGCCATGACGGGTCTGCTGACTTTGCGCGAGGATGCGATCGGCGATCGTGTGGCCGCCGAGAGTGAGCGCGCGCGTATGCCCCAATCAGTCGGCGGGTTCAAGAGCGCCGACGAAGTCATGCCCCCCCAAACTGGGAAGCGCGCGCTCCGCCATTGACAGCGGAATTAATTTTTATGATGCTGAGATTGATTTTTCTAAGTCGAGTTCGGGATGACCCTTCAGATTCACGACTGGCAGGCGCTTACCCGCTTGACGGGAGGCCAATCCTTCACCGTCGAGCGCGTGAGGCTGGATGAGACGGGCATAGCCGTCGAGGGCGCCTTCACGCCTCCGCCTCTCGCGCGTCTGTCGGCCGAAGACCAGGTGTTCGTCGCAGCCTTCATCCGAAGCCACGGCTCGATCAAGGCGATGGAGCAGATGTTCGGCGTCAGCTACCCGACGATCAAAGCACGCATCTCGCGCATCGCGGCGGCGCTCGACTTCGTCGAGACCAGCCCGGCCCCCGCGAAGGCCGACACTCTCGATCGTCTGGAGCGCGGCGAGATCAACGTCGAGGAAGCCATCGCTGCACTGGGAGGCCGGCCATGAGATCGCTTGTCGCAACACCCCAGGCTCCGCTGCCCGTTCTGCGCCGGGAACGCACCCGGCCCGTCAACATCAGCCTCTGGCTGCCCCTGACGCCTCTGCTGCTTCTCCTCGCGCCGCTGGTCCTGTTGCTTGCGCCCTTCGTGGCGCTCAATCGGAGAGCGCGAGCGGTCGGGCCTTTTAGAGTGGTGATGGCTCTCGGCGCGCTGCTGACAAGCCTCTCGGGGACCTGCGTCGAGGTCGACGCCCCGGACGCGCGCGTGCGCGTGCGAATCTTCTAAGTCTCAAGGAGCGTGCGATGAGCGAAGGCCGCCGTCGAATCCTCGCCATGCTGGCGGAGGGAAAGATCACTACCGAGGAGGCGGAGCGATTGCTTGCCGCCCTCGACCACGGCATTCCCGCCGCCGCGCCCGAGGCGGAGCGTAAGCGACGCTACCTGCGCGTCGAGGTCGACTCCCACGACGAGGGGCGAAACAGTCCCACCCGCGTCAACATTCGCGTCCCGATGAATTTCCTGAGGGCAGGCGTGCGGTTGGCGTCCGTCATCCCCCCGGCGGCCCGGGACAAGGTGAACGAGGCCATGGCTCGCAACGGAATTCCGTTCGACGTCGACCAGCTGAAGCCCGACACTCTCGAAGCTCTCATCGAGCAGCTTGGCGAATTCCTGATCGACGTCGACGAGAAGGACTCCAAGGTCCGCATCTACTGCGAGTGAGCCGTTCCCGCCTCAGGGCCTTAGCTTCTTCGGCGCAACGTTCGCGTACGCCAGGCGAAGGAGCGTCTGGGCGAAGTCGCCGTCGATCTTGGTGAGATCGACAAACGTCGATCCCTTCGTCCCCCAATAGCCGGGAACAGGCTCTATGGCCTCGGCCCGCCCTTCGCACAGATTGTGCTGATCCTCGGGATCCAGCTTGACCATCATCCGGGCTCCGCCGGGACGGAGCGTGCAGAAGATCTTGTCTCGGACACGGAACGACGGGACGCCGTGGTGGTCCTTCTCCACGGCCTCCGGAAGGGCCAGGGCGAGGCGACGAATGTCTTCCTCGCCCATCGAGGTCACACCAACCGGCTCTGTTCGATCGCCGCGGCGATGAAGCTCGCGTAGAGGGGGTGCGGGTCGAAAGGCCTGCTCTTCAGTTCGGGGTGGAACTGCACGCCGACAAACCAGGGGTGGTCCTGACGCTCGACGATCTCGGGAAGCAGACCGTCCGGCGAGACCCCGGTCATTTTAAGCCCCGCGGCCTCGAAGGCTTCGCGGTAGGCGATGTTCACCTCGTAACGGTGCCGGTGTCGCTCGCTGATGTTGAGCGAGTCATAGAGCTTCGCAACCTTAGACCCGGGCGCCAGATGCGCCTCGTAGGCGCCAAGGCGCATGGTCCCGCCAAGATCGTCGCCCAGATTGCGGGTCTCTCGGGCGTTGCCCCTCACCCACTCCGTCATCAGTCCGACCACCGGCTCTGTCGTCTCGCCGAACTCCGTCGAGGACGCCGCGGCGATCCCCGCAACGTTCCGGACCGCTTCGATTACAGCCATCTGCATGCCGAAGCAGACCCCGAAATAGGGCACCTGGCGCTCGCGCGCGAACTTGGCCGCGCGGATCTTTCCTTCCGAGCCTCGCTCGCCGAAGCCGCCAGGGACGAGGATCCCGTGGACCCCCTCGAGCCGTGTCGCCGCGGCGTTCTCGTCCCCTTCGAACGCCTCGCTCTCCACCCAGTCGAATTTGACCTTGACCCGGTTGGCGACGCCGCCGTGGATCAGAGCTTCGATGAGGGATTTGTAGGCGTCCTTGAGGACCGTGTACTTGCCGACGACGGCGATGGTCACCTCGCCGTCGGGCTGTTCGAGCCGCTGGGAAATCGTCTCCCAGCGCGAGAGATTGGGCGCGGGCGCGTCGCGGATCCCAAAGACGTCCAGGACCTCGGCGTCCAGGCCCTGGCGATGGTAGTCGAGCGGCACGCTGTAGATGTTCGGGGCGTCCATCGCCTGGATCACGGCCGTCGGCCGAACATTACAGAACAAGCCGATCTTGCGCTTCTCCTCGGCGGGAATCGGCTGTTCGCACCGGCACAACAGGATATCCGGCTGGATGCCGATCGAGCGGAGCTCCTTGACCGAGTGCTGCGTCGGCTTGGTCTTCATCTCGCCGGCCGTCTTGATGAATGGCAGCAGGGTGAGATGGACGAAACAGCTCTGACCGCGCGGAAGCTCCTGTCCGAGCTGGCGAATGGCTTCGAAGAACGGCAGGCCCTCGATATCGCCGACGGTGCCGCCGATCTCCACCAGGACGAAGTCGACGTCCTGGCCAGGATCGGAGAGGACGAACCGCTTTATCTCGTCCGTTACGTGCGGGATGACCTGCACGGTCGCGCCCAGATAGTCCCCGCGACGTTCCTTCTCGAGGATGGTCTTGTAGATCTGTCCGGTGGTGATGTTGTCGGCCCGGGTGGCCGAAACGCCGGTGAACCGCTCGTAGTGGCCTAGGTCGAGATCCGTCTCCGCGCCGTCGTCGGTGACGAAGACTTCTCCATGCTGGTAGGGACTCATCGTCCCCGGATCGACGTTCAGATACGGGTCGAGCTTGCGCAGACGGACCTTGTAACCACGCGCCTGCAGGAGCGCGCCGAGAGCGGCGGAGGCGAGCCCTTTTCCAAGTGAGGAGACCACGCCGCCGGTGATGAAAATGTACCGGGCCATGGGCGGTCAGAATAACCGATTCGCGCAGGCGCGCGCGAGCGCTGTGGAACTTCGCATCCGTCGCGGCCGGCGTATCAGGGCTTGGCGGGCGTCGTGGATTCGGGCGCGGTCGGCGCGGGCAAGCTGACGACCGGCTTGGGCGGCGGCAGGAACCCGCCCGTCGTCGCCGGAACCGTCGGCGGGCCCGACGTGGGCGCCGGAGCTGGCGTCGTCACCGGAGGGGGCGCCTCACCGGTCGCAGGCGCGGGTGTCTTCTTGACCAGCGCGTTCGGGTTCACCGTCTCGTTCTTCAGCCGGTTGAGGATCGCCTCGGACGAACGTTGGCGTCCTCCCAGGAGTGTCAGAGTGAGGCTGATGACAAGAAATACGCTGAACAGGATCCAGGTGGTCCGCGTGAGCAGGTCACCGGCCCCGCGGGTGGTGATCAATCCCGTCGGGCTTCCTCCGCCGCCGAGGGCGCCGCCTTCCGAGCGCTGAAGCAGCACGACGCCGATCAGCGCAAGGCACACGATAATGTTCAGGGTCAGCAGAAGGCCGAGGAGCATGGACAGAACTTAGGATGAAGGTGGCGCGCACGCGAGGGGGCGCGGTCCGAAGCCGCGGCCTGTAGCACCCGCCGCACGCCGTCGCAAACGGGGGTGGCTTTATCGTCGGAGCCTAGAACGCTTCGATGATCGCCCCGAAATCACGAGCCAACAGCGAGGCGCCGCCCACGAGCGCGCCGCCCACCTCCGCGGCCGAGAAGACCTCGCCCGCGTTCTGCGGTTTCACCGAGCCGCCGTACAGGATCGGCGGCTGGCGGCCAGATTCGCCGAACAACTCCAGGAGCTCCCGCCGGATCGCCCGGTGGACCTCCGAGATCTGGTCGACGGTCGGCGTACGGCCCGAACCAATCGCCCACACCGGTTCATAGGCGACGCAGAACGGCTTGCCGCCCAGGGCGGACGGGAGCGAGCCGCGAACCTGGCTCGTCACGACTTCGACGGCGCGACCGGCGTCCCTCTGCGATTCGTCCTCGCCGACACAGACGATCGGCTCCAGGCCGGCCCTGAGAGCTCCGCCGACCTTCGCCGCCACGTCGGCGTCGGTCTCACGATGATAGGCCCGGCGCTCGGAGTGACCGAGGATCACCAGATGAGCCCCGGCATCGGCGAGCATCTCCGGCGAGAGATCCCCGGTGAAGGCCCCAGCGCTCTCCATGCGGCAGTCCTGCGCGCCGAACTCGACACCGCGGCCGGCGAGACGTCGGGACATCTCCATCAACAGGGTTGCAGGCGGGCAGATGGCGACCCTCGTCGCTGGGACCCGCTCCTCGAATCGCGCGGCCAGATCGGCGATTGAATCGACGTCGGCGGAGAGCCCGTTCATTTTCCAGTTGCCGGCAATCAGGGGGCGGACGTGAGACACGGGAAGGGACGTTTCCTCTCGGTGGATGGGAGTACGCGCGCCTTGCTTGCGGCGCGTCGGCTGCCTCAACTATACCGCCCATCTTGGCGGCGCCATCCGCGGCCGCGCTAACCTCGGCCCACGAATGACCGGATCGCTCCGCTCCTCCGCCCGCAACCCTATCGGCATCGCGCTGATGGGCGCCCTGATCCTGGTGTTTCTCGTTCTGGGCGTGGGCGGTGGCAGTCGCCTGCCGGATCTCCTCAACGTCGCAAACCCCGACGCGGTTGTGACGGCCGGGTCTCACTCCCTTTCCGGTCGGGAGTTCGCGCGAATCTTCGAGCAGCAGAAGCAGCGCCTCAATCAGCAGAACAACCAGACGTTCGGGAACGACTTTCTCGTTCAGAACGGATTCGACCTGCAGCTCCTGCAGCAGATTGCGATGGACCAGGCCGAGGCGGAAATGCTCAAGCGCGCTGGGGTTGTTCCTTCCCCGTCGCTCGTCGACGCCCAGATCAAGCAAATCCCCCTGGCCTTCGACCGGGTGACCGGCAAGTTCAGCGCCCAGCAGTTCACGCAGTTCCTCGCGTCCCAGGGGCTGACCCTGCGCCAGGTGCAGCAGGACATCACCGATGAGCTCGCCGAGCGCCATTTCGGCATGGCTGTCGCAGCGGGCTTCCGCATGCCCAGGACCTACGCAGCCCTCAATGCGGTGGCGGCGCTCCAGAACAGGGACGTGAGCTATTTCTTCCTCAATCCCGCGATCATCCCGAAGCCGGCGATACCCACGGACGCGCAACTGTTGGCCTTCGAGAAGGCCCACGCCGCACAGCTGACGCGCCCAGAGACGCGCATCATCTCGCTGGTGCGATTCTCCGCGGCGGCCATCGCCCCCACGATCACGATCGATCCGGCGCAGGTCCAGAAGGCCTTTGAAGCGCAGAAAGATCAGCTCTCCACGCCTGAGACGCGCAGCATCATCCAGATCCCGGTGAAGTCGGCCGCAGAAGGCGCGCAGGCCGCCGCTCGCCTGCGCAAGGGCGAGGATCCGGCGGCGATCGCCAAGTCGATGGGAACCGATCCGGTGGTCTACACTGACAAGAAGCAGTCTGAGGTGGCCGACAAGAAGCTCGCGGCGGCCGCCTTCGCGATGAAGGTCGGCGACTCCGAGGGCCCCGTCGAGGGCGAGTTGGGCATGGCGGCCCTGAAGGTGACGAAGATCACGCCCGCCAAGGCCGCAACGCTCGAGAGCGCGCGCCCGAAGATCGAGGCGGACCTGCGCCAGAAGGCTGCGCAGGACAAGGCGTACGCCCTCAGCGAGGCTTTCGACACCGCGCGCCAGGGCGGCGCCACGATCCCGGCCGCAGCGCAAAAGGCCGGAGTCGCGGTCCAGACCGTCGGGCCTTTCACGGGGACCGGCGTCGGATCCGATGGCAAACCGATTCCGCTGATCTCCGATAAGATCGCCAAGGCCGCGTTCAGCACCAGCGCCGGCCAGGACACCGACATCGAGGATGCGGGACCGGGCGAATATTTCGCCCTGCACGTGGACAAGGTCCTGCCGCCCGCGCTGCCCTCGCTCGACGAGGCGAGGCCGCAACTGACCCAGGCGTATCAGGTCGAGCAGATCCGCGACGCCTTCCGCGCAAAGGTCGAACAGCTCGAGGCGCAGATCCGCAGCGGGAAGACGGTCGACGCCGTCGCCCAAAGCGTCGGCGGCAAGGTGGTCAAGATCTCTGGAATGCAGATGATCAAGGCGCAGCAGTACCAGTCGATGGGGCGCGAGTTCCTGTCCGCGGCGTTTAGCGTCAAGCCGGGCGACGCCTTTGCCGCAGGAGCGCCCGGAGGGGCGTACGTCGGCAAGATCGAAAGCGCCTCGCCGGGCAATTCGACCACCGTGGCGGCGGTCACCGACGCGGTGCGCGGCCGCATTGGACAGGACTACCTGCGCGACATGCTCGACACCGTGAAGATGGCCTCGATGCGGGAGACCGGGGCGCGTTGGAACCGCAACGTGGCGCTCAAGTCCATCGGCATCGACCCATCGACGATCGCCGGACCCAAGGGCAAAGCCACCGGCAAGGCGCAGTGACCGAACACGACGGTTTCGAGGCCTTCGCGGCGGCATACCGCGCCGGGCGACCACAGTTCGTCTGGCGCCGGCTGATCGACGACCTGGAGACGCCGGTCTCCGCCTATTTGAAGATCGGCCACGGCAAGCCGTACGCCTTCCTGTTCGAGTCCGTCGAAGGTGGCGCATGGCGTGGCCGCTACTCGATCATCGCCATGCAACCGGACCTGGTCTGGAGATGCCGGGGAGACGCCGCCGAGACGGCGACGGGGCAAGATGGGGTCCTGGCGCCCTTCGAGGCCCTCCCTGGCCACGCCCTGGACGAGCTGAGAGACCTGCTCGCATCTTCGCGGATGGAGATCCCCGCCGGTCTGCCTCCGATGGTGGGCGGGATGTTTGGCGTGCTGGGCTACGACATGGTGCGGCTCGCCGAGCGGCTGCCCGACGTCAATCCCGACCCCCTGGGACTTCCCGACGGCGTGCTGATCCGCCCTTCGATCGTCGCGGTGTTCGATTCCATCGCCCAGGAGATCGTCCTGGTAACGACCGCGCGGTCTTCGGGGGAGAGCGCCGAGACGGCCTTCGCCGCGGCGCACGCGCGCCTGGCGGCGGTCGAGGAGGCTCTCCGTCGCCCATTGCCGCGGCAGGCTCATCCGGCGGCGCCGCTTGGGACAGCCGCCCTCGCCTCGCCCGTGAGCCGCGAGGCCTACGGCGAGATCGTCGACCGCGCCAAGGCCTACATCCGCGCCGGCGACATCTTCCAGGTCGTGCCCAGCCACCGGTTCAGTATGCCGTTCGAGCTCGATCCGTTCGCACTCTACCGATCTCTCCGCCGGACCAATCCCTCGCCGTTCCTGTTCTTCCTCAACTTCCCGGACTTCGCTCTCGTCGGCTCCTCGCCGGAGATCCTGGTGCGGCTGCGCGACGGCAAGATCACCATCCGGCCGATCGCCGGGACGCGGCCGCGCGGCGCCACGCCCGCCGAGGACCTCGCGCTCGAAGCCGAGCTCCTGGCCGACGAGAAGGAGCGGGCCGAGCACCTGATGCTCCTCGATCTGGGGCGCAACGATGTGGGCCGCGTCGCCATGCTGCGGGACGAGGGCTGCAACGCCCCGACCATGAGCGGACCGAGGGCGCCCCGCGTGAGGGTCACAGAGAGCTTCACGATCGAGCGCTACAGTCACGTCATGCACATCGTCTCGAACGTGGAGGGGGACGCGCCTGAGGGGCTCGATCCGGTCGACGTGTTGATGGCCGCCCTGCCCGCCGGCACGCTTTCCGGCGCGCCCAAGGTCCGCGCCATGCAGATCATCGACGAGCTAGAGACGGTGAAGCGTGGCGTCACTTATGCTGGAGCCGTCGGCTACTTCGGGGCCGATGGATCGGTCGACACCTGCATCGTCCTGCGCACGGGACTGATCAAGGATGGTGTCCTTCACGTCCAGGCAGGCGGCGGCGTGGTCGCAGACAGCGATCCCGATGCGGAATACGAGGAGACCCTCCATAAGTCTCGCGCCCTAAAGCGCGCGGCGGAGGAAGCGTGGCGGTTCGCTTGACACCGCTTCCCCTTCCTCAAGACACGGAAGATTCCGATGATCCTGGTCGTCGACAACTACGACAGCTTCACCTTCAACCTCGTGCACTACCTGAACGAGTTGGGCGCCAGGACCATCGTCCGGCGCAATGACGCGATAGACGTCGGCGAGGCGCTGGCGATGGCGCCGGACGCGGTTCTTCTGTCCCCTGGCCCCTGCACCCCAAACGAAGCGGGCATCTGCCTCGATCTGATCACAGCCGCCCCACCCGAACTTCCCATTTTCGGCGTCTGCCTCGGCCTTCAGGCGATCGGCCAGGCGTTCGGGGGAAAGGTCGTGCGGGCCAAGACACTGATGCATGGCAAGACCAGCCCCGTCCGACACGGCGGCGTTGGCCTCTTTCGGGATCTGCCGGACAGCTTCACCGCAACGCGCTATCACAGTCTCGCGGTCGAGCCGCAAAGCCTGCCGCACGTGCTGGAGGTGACCGCGTGGACAGAGGACGGCGAGATCATGGGCCTCAGCCATAGGAACCGCCCCGTTCACGGCGTCCAGTTCCACCCGGAATCCATCGCCACGGAGTGCGGCCATCGCCTCCTTGGAAACTTCCTGGAGCTCGCCGGACTGCAGGCGCGCGAGCGGGCATGAACATGTCCGACGCCTTCAAACCCCTGCTCGCCCGTCTCGCCGATGGCGCGACCCTGGTCGGCGAGGACGCCGACGCCTTCTTCGCGGCATGCCTGAGAGGAGAGCCGACGCCAGCGCAGATCGCCGCCGCGGTCACCGCCATGCGACTTCGCGGCGAGACGATCGGCGAGATCACCGCCTGCGCCAAGGCGATGCGCCAGGCGGCCCTGGTGCTCGATCACCCGTATGAGGTGGTCGATGTCTGCGGCACCGGAGGCGACGGAGCGCACACCTTCAACATCTCCACCGCCGTGGCCCTGGTCGCTGCGGGCGGGGGACTGAAGGTGGCCAAGCATGGCACGCGGGCAATCTCGTCCCGATCCGGCTCGTCCGATGTGCTGACGGCGCTAGGGGTGGACATCGCAGCCGGACCGCGAGCCCAGCGGCGGGCGCTCGACGAGGCCGGGATCTGCTTCCTGTTCGCTCCGGCCCATCATGGGGCGATGCGCCATGTCGCTCCCGTGCGCGAGCAGCTCGGATTCCGCACCATTTTCAATATGCTCGGCCCGCTCTCCAATCCCGCGGGCGCACGCCGGCAGGTGCTGGGCGTGTTCGATTCACGATGGGTCGAACCCCTGGCCCGCGTGCTCGGGGCGCTCGGGGCGGAGAAGGCCTGGGTCGTGCACGGCGAGGGCCTCGACGAGATCACGACCACGGGCGCCACCCAAGTGGCGGAGTGGCGCGAGGGGGGCATCCGGCTGTTCCGGATCACTCCCGAAGCCGTGGGTCTCGAGCGGGCGGCTCCAGCGGACCTTCGCGGAGGCGATCCCGCCGAGAATGCCGCCGCGCTGCGCGAACTGCTCGATGGCGCGAAGGGGGCCTATCGGGACATCGTCCTGATCAACGCCGCCGCCGCGTTCCTCGTGGCCGACGTAGTCGAGACCCTCCGCGAAGGCGTGGGGCGGGCGGCGGAGGCGATCGACAGCGGAGCGGCCCGTCGCTCCCTCGACCTCCTGGTGAGGGCCACGCGCGAGACATGAGCGCTGACATCCTCTCAGATATTGCGGCGTACAAGCGCGATGAGGTCGCCGAGCGGCGCCGAGACGCCTCTTTCGCCGACCTGGACGCCCGCGCGAAAGCGGTGAGCCCGCCGCGCGGTTTTGCTTCGAAACTCCTGAAGGCCGCCACCCCTGGCCAGCTGGCGCTGATCGCCGAGGTGAAGAAGGCCTCTCCATCCAAGGGATTGATCCGGAAAGACTTCGACCCCGTCGAGATCGCGCGCGCCTATAAGGCAGGCGGCGCGACATGCCTCTCGATTCTCACCGACGGCCCCAGCTTCCAGGGCGCGGAGACCTACCTGACCTCCGCCCGCGAGGCTGTCGCCCTACCCTGCCTGCGCAAGGATTTCCTGGTCGACCCTTGGCAGGTCGCCGAATCACGCGCCATCGGCGCCGACGCGATCCTGGTGATTCTCGCCATGGTCGACGACGCCCTGGCCGCAGACCTGATGTCGGAGGCCCGACGTCTGGGCATGGACACGCTCGTGGAGACACACGACAGGGCCGAAATGGACCGGGCCCTGGGCCTCGGCGCGACGCTGATCGGGGTCAACAACCGCGACCTTCGGACCTTCGTCACGGACCTCGCCGTAACTGAGACGCTCGCCCAGCATGTGCCGGCAAGCTGTTGTCTTGTCACGGAAAGTGGGATCTCCACAGCCGCCGACGCTGAGCGCATGGCCCGCGCCGGCGCCCGGGCCATGCTGGTGGGCGAGAGCCTGATGCGGCATGCCGACGTCGAGTCAGCGACGCGAGCCCTTCTTGCTCGTCGCTAGTGGACGAACTTGACACGAACACAGAACACCCAGAGAACACGCCTCGTTCGTTTTTGATTTGTTCCCGCTCCCGAGCACGGGGCGCTGGAGAGAACGGCGATGCTGACGCGCAAACAACACGACCTACTGGTGTTCATCCATCAACGGATCCAGGAAACGGGAGTCTCCCCGTCCTTCGATGAAATGAAGGATGCGCTCGACCTCGCCTCGAAGTCAGGAATCCACCGGCTGATCACCGCGCTCGAAGAACGCGGGTTCGTGAGGCGCCTGGCGCATCGCGCGCGGGCTCTGGAAGTCCTTAAGCCGCCACAGACCGGGCCCGCGGCCCCCTTCGCCCCGCGCAGCGCCGCAGCCAGCGTGCGCCCCGCCGGAGCCCCCGCGGCCGCCAACGATACGCGCGATCTTCCGGTCCTTGGCCGGATCGCCGCAGGAACGCCTATCGCCGCCATCCAGCACGAGCGCGATCGCCTGCAGGTGCCCGAGTCCCTGCTTGGCGCAGGGGAGCACTTCGTCCTCGAGGTGGAGGGCGACTCGATGATCCAAGCCGGAATTTTCAACGGCGACTATGCGATCATCCGCAAGTCCGACACCGCCAACTCCGGCGACATCATCGTCGCCCTCGTCATGGGCGAAGAGGCGACGCTCAAGCGCCTCCGGCGCAAGGGAGCCTCCGTCGCCCTGGAGGCGGCGAATCCGGCCTACGAGACCCGCATCTTCGGTCCAGACCAGGTGCAGGTGCAGGGCAAGCTGGTCGCGCTCATTCGACGGTATCACTGAGCGTCCACGGCCTGTGGCCGCGAAGCGGTTGGGACCACACCAGGCGCCATCCGACAGGCGCGCCGAAGACTTCCGCAGCGCCGCCCGCTTCGAAGTCACCCCGGCGAAGGACCAGAGCATTGCGACACGCGTCGGGCACAGCAACGTCCGCACGCAGGATGAAGATGTCCGCGTTCCGGCACCTGTCGGCCAGGCTCCAGGGTTTCGGTTTGCGGCGTGTCCACCAGGCGCCGATAGCCGGTCGTGTCCCAGCCAGCGGGGCGCAAGAGAGCCGATTGCAGTCGAACGCAGCCTGCTGGGCCCTCTCGGCGTCGGCCGGCGCGTCGAATCCCCGCCGCTGAGCCCATAATCCTGTCGCGTACTGCCGCGCCCCCGGCTTCATCGTCACCTCCTGCCCGGAGATGACCACCGCCGCATCGGCCCCGTCCGCGGCGATCCACGCCACCGGTGGCGTCGGACGGGGCCACAAGGCGACCGCGAGGGAGAGCGCCATGCCGATCAGCCGAAGGCGACCCCGCCAAAGGCAGGCGAAGACGATGCCGAGATAGGAGATCGCCAGGGCGATTTCGGGAGCGCTCGATAACCGCAGCGACGCGCCGGGCGCCGTCGCGAACACCTCTCCGAGCCAAATGACGGAGCGGGCGGCCCATCCCGCGGCGGCAAGCAGAGGCGACGATATCTCCGGACCGAGCCCCAGAAGCTGGGCCAGCAGGCACAGCGCCAGCGCCGGCATCAAGACGACGCTCGCCACGAGATCGGCGGCGAGATTCGCGAACACGCCGTAGTTCGCGAGCCGGTTGAAATGCTGGATCGCGAACGGCGCCGTGGCGGCCCCGGCGACGAAACTGACCACGAGCATCGCCAAGAACCAGTCCCGCGCGCGCTGGATCAGGCGGAGGGCCCAGGGAAGATCCTTCGACGTTGTCGGCCGTCGCCAGACCTCCGCCAGGGCGATGAGCGAGGCGGTCGCACAGAAGGACATCTCGAAACCGGGTTGAACCACCGCCTCGGGCTGCAGGATCAGGATCGCCAGAGCGGCGACAGCGAGGGAGTGAAGGCTGACTGCGCGCCGATCCGCGAGGATGGCCAGAAAGGCGACGCTCGCCGTGATCGCCGCACGCTGCGCCGGCGGGTGAGCGCCCGAGAGCGTCAGGTAACAGAGGACCGAAGCCAGGGCGCCGACAGCCGCCACCTTCTTGCCGTTCACCCTGAGCGACAGCCAGGGCCAGGCGGCGATGCCAAGTCTCAGTGTGAAGAAGGCGAAGCCGCTGATCGCGGCGGTGTGCAGTCCGGCGATCGCCAGCATGTGCGCCAGACCCGACCCTCGCAGGACGTCCCGGTCCGCCGATGGCAGCCAGTCCTGGTGGGATGTCGTGACGGCGGCGGCGAGACCTGCCGCGCCGCCGTCGTCAGGGCCGAGGATCGCGTGGATATCGTGCGCCAGCCGGCTCGCCACCGACCAGCGCACGGCGTTGACGGCGATCTCCGCCTTCAATCGCCAGGGCGGCTCGGGAAGGTCTGCGAGGACGGGCTGCTGCATGGTCAACCCGACGCCGCCGACGCCTTCGAACCAGGCGTCGCGAGCAAAATCGTAGGCTCCCGGCGAAGCGGGACCTGGCGGAGGATCGAGCAGGGCAACGAAAGTGACTGGCGTTCCTGGCGCCGGCGCTGCGTCCGGGCCGCCTTCGGCGCCGACAACGATCCGGATCCGGGTCGGCGTCGCCGAGGGCGAGAGGCCGGCGACCCTCGTTGGAGCGATCACGAGCCGCTCGCCGCGCGCGCTCGGCGTGTCGATGTCGACCACCCAGCCTTCGATCCGGACCATGCCGGGCCGCGGTGGCGCAATGGGCGCGCCCATGGCGTCGCTGTGGAGCTTGGCCGCGAGAAAGCCCGCGGCCGTCATCGCCATCATGCCCGCCAGGGCGGTCAGCCAGACGCTGCGGCCCCAGCGCCAGACGGCAAGAAAGAGGCAGGCGAGCACAACCGCGGCGACGAGCGCGGGCGCCACCGACGGCTCTTCCTTGAGGCCAAGATAGCTCGCCGATCCCGCTCCGAAGCAGACGGGAGTCCAGAGCAGCAGGCGCGTTCGCTGGGCCGCGAGCTCGGCGCGGACTCCGGAAACGACGGCGCCGCTGCTAGGAAGGCGCAGCCACGGCGTGATAAGAGCGCCGACCCTGCGCAGGGGCGACGGCCGCGACGCCGGAGCGCCCGGCGCGCTTCCGCCCGTCGAACCGAACATGCCTGATCCCGACCGCCCCGTCGTCACCCGCATCGCCCCCTCCCCCACGGGCTCGATGCACATTGGCACAGCTCGTACGGCTCTGTTCAACTGGCTCTACGCGCGACACTGCGGAGGCCGCTTCCTTCTGAGGATAGAGGACACCGACCGCGAGCGCTCCACCGAGGTCGCCGTCCAGGTGATCTTCGACGGGCTGGACTGGCTCGGCCTGCAACCCGACGCGCCGCCTGTCTTCCAGTTCGCCCGGGCAGACAGGCATCGCGAAGTCGCGATGGCCCTGCTCGAGGCCGGCCGCGCGTACCGCTGCTACATGACCGTCGAGGAGCTGGCCGCCGAGCGCGAAAAAGCGCGCGCCGAAGGACGAGCCATCCGATCGCCGTGGCGCGACCGCGAGCCGCCGGCCGGCAGCAACACTTCCCACGTCATCCGCTTCAGAGGCCCACTCGAAGGCGAAACCCTGGTGGACGACATGATCAAGGGACCTGTCGTGTTCCAGAACAGGGAGCTCGACGACCTGGTGATCCTCAGGTCGGACGGCGTTCCCACGTACAACCTGGCCGTGGTGGTGGACGACCACGACATGGACATCAGCCACGTCATCCGCGGCGATGACCATCTCAACAATGCCGCGCGGCAGACTCTCATCTACCAGTCGATGGCCTGGGAGGTTCCGGCCTTTGCGCACGTGCCCCTGATCCATGGACCCGACGGGGCGAAGCTCTCGAAGCGGCACGGCGCGCAGGCCGTCGGCGAGTTCGCCGACATGGGTTTCCTGCCCGAGGCGATGCGGAACTATCTGGCGCGCCTGGGCTGGGGCCATGGCGATGACGAACTGTTCGGCGACGAGCAGGCGATCGCCTGGTTCGATGTCCGGGACGTGGTCAAGGCGCCCGCGCGCCTGGACTGGAACAAGCTCCACCATGTGAACAATCACTACCTCCGCATCGCCGACGAGGAACGGCTCGTGCGCCTGGTCATGGAAGCGCTCGCACGCCGGGGACGCACACCGCACGCTGACGACGAGGCCCGGCTCCTAGCCGCCATCCCTATCGTGAAGGATGGCGCGAAGACGATCCTGGAGCTGGCGGACCTCTGCGCATTCGCCCTCGCTCGTCGCCCGCTGGTCCTCACTGAAAAGTCTGCTTCGCTGTTGAACGAGGAGACCCGCGCGCGTCTCGCACGGCTGGCGGCGTTCCTCCTTGAGACGCACGAGTGGGATCAGCCGGGCCTCCTGGAACGGCTGCGGGAATTCGCCGCCGCCGAGGGCGTGGGCCTTGGCAAATTCGGCGGCGCATTGCGGGCGGTCCTCTCCGGCGACGGCTCAGCGCCCGATCTCGCTGGCGCCCTGGCGGCGCTTGGAAGAGACGAGAGCCTCGGCCGTATAGACGACGCTCTTTCGCGGTCGCAGTGAGCCGCTATAAGGCTCACCGCAAAGTCGCCCGGTCAGGGCGCCCGATCCAACAGGAGCCTTTGGAATGGCCGAAAACGCGACCCTCACTCTCGGCTCCAAGAGCTACGATCTGCAGGTCATCAAGGGCACGACCGGCCCCGACGTCCTCGACGTGCGTCGCCTGTACGGTGACGCCGACGTCTTCACCTTCGATCCGGGCTTCACCTCGACCGCGAGCTGCGAAAGCAAGATCACCTACATCGACGGCGACGCCGGCGTGTTGCTGCACCGCGGTTATCCGATCGAGCAGCTGGCCGAGAATTCGACCTTCCTCGAAGTCTGCTACCTTCTGCTGAACGGCGAACTGCCGACTGCCGCAGAGTTCACGAACTTCGAACATACGATCACGCGGCACACCATGCTGCACGCGCAATTCGATCGCTTCTTCAGCGGCTTCCGTTCCGACGCTCACCCGATGGCGATCCTGACCGGCGCCGTCGGCGCCCTGTCGGCCTTCTACCACGACAGCATCAACGTCGATGATCCCAAGCAGCGCGAGATCTCGGCTCACCGGCTGATCGCCAAGATGCCGACGATCGCCGCGCGCGCCTACAAGTATTCGATCGGCCAGCCCTTCGTGACGCCGCGCAACGACAACACCTACGCAGAGAATTTCCTGCGCATGTCGTTCTCGGTTCCGGCGGAAGACTGGACGCCCAACCCCATCCTGACGCGGGCGATGGACCGGATCTTCATCCTCCATGCCGACCATGAGCAGAATGCCTCGACCTCGACGGTCCGCCTCGCCGGCTCCTCCGGCGCCAACCCGTTCGCGTGCATCGCCGCCGGCATCGCCTGCCTTTGGGGCCCGAGCCACGGGGGCGCCAACGAAGAGGCGCTCAACATGCTGAAGGAGATCGGCACGGTCGACCGCATCCCCGAATACGTGCAGGGCGTGAAGGACCGTAAGTATCGCCTGATGGGCTTCGGCCACCGCGTGTACAAGAACTACGACCCGCGCGCGACGGTGATGCAGAAGACCTGCCACGAAGTGCTCGCGGAGGTCGGCCACCAGGACGATCCGCTGCTGAAGGTGGCGATGGAGCTCGAGAAGATCGCTCTCAACGATCCCTATTTCGTCGAGCGCAAGCTGTATCCGAACGTGGATTTCTACTCGGGTATAACGCTCACCGCCCTGGGCTTCCCATCGACGATGTTCACCGCGCTCTTCGCGCTGGCGCGCACCGTCGGCTGGATCAGCCAGTGGAAGGAGATGTTCGAGGATCCGCAGCGCAAGATCGGGCGGCCGCGCCAGCTCTACAACGGCCCCCTGAAGCGCGACTACAAGCCCCTCGAAGCTCGGGGCTGAATCAGCCCCTCCGGGCCAGGAGATCGACGACTGCGTCCGCCGCCGCGCCGACCGGATCGTCGATCCCCATCCGAAGCCGCTCGACCGCCTCCAGCTGCGCCTTCGCCTGTTCGCTCCGCAACTTTGGATCGTCCAGAAGCCTGCCCAGGTCCTCGGCGAGCCCGGCCCCGGTGCAACGACCCTGAATGCGTTCCGGGGCGATAAAATGCTGCGCCTCGACGTTGAAGAGCGCGACGTAGGGCGTGCGAATCAGCAGCTGCGCGGCCCGATAGGTGAACGGGTCGAGCCGATAGGCGACGACCATCGGACAGCCCGCGAGGGCGAGCTGGCTGGTGACCGTGCCGCTGCACGCCAGTCCGACGGTCGCCGCGCGCATGGCGGCCCCGCGATCCGCTTCGCCCTCGACGAAGACCGGGGAAGGCGTCCAGTCGCCAATGAGATCGCGAACCTCCTGCGCGACCTCGTCAGCGACCGCGACGACCACGACCAGGTTTCCCCGCGTCCGCGTAAGCTTGCGCACGGCGTCCCGGAAAGGGCCCGCCAGTCGCCTGACCTCGCCTGAGCGGCTGCCTGGCAGGACCAGCAGGACAGGCGCCTCGGGCGCAATTCCTCGCGCCTTGCGGAACTCCGAACCGTCGGACACGTCGCAAGGGGGAACGAGAGCGGGGTTGCCCACCACCCTCGTCTCGAGGCCCTCGGCGCGAAAATAAGAGGCGTCGAAGCTGTGCAGGGCCAGCAGCGCGTCGACCGACCTGGCCAAGGTGCGCGCGCGGCCCGGTCGCGTCGCCCAGACCTGCGGAGCGACGTACTTGATCAGCGGCAGACGGGGATCCTGCCGGCGCAAGGCGTGGGCTACGCGCAGGTTGAAACCCCAGGCGTCGATCAGGATCGCCACGTCCGGCCGTTCGGCGCGAGCGAGCGCCGCCGTCGCCTTCACCAGCCGCCGAACGCGCGGATAGGCGGCGATCGCGTTGAACGCGCCGACGATGGCGAGGGACGATGGATCGAAGGGGCTCTGAACTCCCTCGATAGCCATGCGCCGCCCGCCGACGCCGACGAACCGCGTTTCCGGGCCAAGCCGTTGGCGCAGGGCCCTCATCAGCCCCGCTCCGATCGCGTCCGCCGACGGCTCGACGGCCGTCAGCATCACGCACGCCCCTGTCACGGCGCTTCACCGAAGATGAAGAGACCCAGTTCGTCCGCCAACCGGATCGTCTCGTCGCGCTCGAGGACCAGCAGGCGCCCCGGCTCTCCCACGATCCCTGCAAGGCCGGCTGCAGCCGCTCGGCGAATGGTGCCAGGGCCAATGGTTGGAAGATCCACCCGAAGCTCCTGGCCGGGCTTACAGGCTTTGGCGAGGACGCCCCGGGGATCATCCGGGCCGCCCCGGATCGCCGCGGGAAGTCCAGCCACGCGCTCCAGAAGAGCATCCGTGCCTTCCTGAGCCTCGAGCGCCAGGATCAGTCCGTCGCAACTCACCGCCGCCTGACCAGCGTCCAGCCGGCCAACCGCCCGCGCGGCGTCCAGGGCGCGATGGATGTCGATGAGATGACGCTCGCCCGGCGCATGTCGGCCGAGCGGTCCCTCCCCCAGCGTAAGATCCGCCATCACCTGGTGCGCGCCTTCGATGGAGAAACCCTCCTTTTCGAATTCCTGCAGCAGGAAGGCGAGCAGGGCGTCATCGCCCTTGCTCGCCGCGGCGATGGCTCCCGGAAGGGCGGCGAGGCCCCGCAGGTCCGGCCTGATGTTCCTCAGATCCGGCCGCTCGACCTTGCCGGCGAAGCATACCGTCTCGCATCGGGACCGTCGAAGGGCGCCGATGCCCTTGCCCAGCTCAGCGATCCCGGCGTCAACACCTTCGAAATCGGCCAGGGCCGGATCGGCAAAGCCCCGCAGGCGGATGACGAACACCGGCCGGCCTACTGCGCGGCAGTGGCCGGCCAGGGTGACCGGAAGCCCCCCTCCCCCGGCGATCAGGCCGAGCTTGCGCATCGCTGTCCGATCAGACGTCGCGCTGCGGAGTCGTGAGAGGACGATTGGCGTCGGCGCGGATGAACGTAATGATCTCCATCACCTCGGGCGATTGCGCGTAGGCGGCAGCCGTGTCCTCCAGGCGCTCCTGGAACGTTCCCTCCTCGGCAAACAGCATCCGATAAGCGCCGCGCAGGGTGTTGATCACCTCGCGGGAGAAGCCGCGCCGCTTGAGGCCCACGAGGTTCAACCCCTCGAGATGGGCGTGATTTCCCCAGACGTTTCCGAAGGGAATCACGTCGTTGTTGACGCCGGCCATGCCTCCGACGAAGGCGTGGCGGCCGATGCGCGTGAACTGGTGAGCCGCCGCCAGGCCACCGATGCCGACACAGTCCTCGACCACTACGTGACCGCCCAGTGTCGCCGTGTTCGCCATCGTCACATCGTTTCCGACAATGCAGTCGTGCCCGATGTGGACGCCCGCCATGAAGAACCCGTCCGAGCCGACCGTCGTCACGCCGCGGCCGGTCGCCGTGCCCCGGTGCATGGTCACGTGTTCGCGGATGATGTTGCGGTCCCCGACGACGAGCCGGGTGGGCTCGCCGCGATACCCTTTGCTTTGCGGCGGCGCGCCCAGGCTGGCGAAGGGATGGATCACGCAGTCCTCGCCTATCTGCGTGGCCCCTTCGAGGACCACGTGGGACTGCAGACGAGTGCGCGCCCCGATCGTCACCCCTGCTCCGACGATGCAGTAGGGGCCGATCTCGACGTCTGGCCCCAGGTTCGCCTCGCGATCGACGATCGCGGTGGCGTGGATCGTCGTCATTTCCGGGTATCGACGAGCATGGCCGCAAATTCGGCTTCGGCGGCGAGCTTGCCGTCGACCACGCCGCGTCCCTTGAACTTCACGACATCCGCGCGCGTGCGCATCACCTCAACCTCGAGACGCAGCAGATCGCCTGGCCGCACCGGCTGACGGAAGCGGCAGTTGTCCACCGACATGAAGAGGATGATTTTTCCCTCTGGATCGACATCCCATGACTTCGACATCAGCAGGCCGCCCGTCTGAGCGAGGGCCTCGACGATGAGGACGCCGGGCATCACCGGCGCGCCCGGGAAGTGGCCTACGAAGAATGGCTCGTTGATCGTTACGCACTTGATGCCGACGATCGATTTGCCCGGAAGGAACGCCTCGGCGCGATCGACCATCAGGAAGGGCGGGCGGTGGGGGATCCGCCGCATGATCTCTTCGACGTCGATGGCCACGCCCTCGCTTAGCGACGCGCCCGCGTTGTTCGTTCTATTCATGAATGTACGCTATAACTCCCCCACGCGGCGGCGGGCCAGTCTGGCCAGGAGCGCCGTCTCACGCAGCCATAATTTCACGGGACGGGCGGGCGAACCGCCCCAGCTCTCGCCGGCCGGCACATCCTTCATCACCCCAGCCGCAGCAGCGATCCTCGCGCCCTTGCCGATCACGATGTGGTCGCTGATTCCCGCCCGACCCCCGAAGATGCAGCCGTCCTCGACGACGGTGCTGCCGGAGATTCCGGTGTAGGCGGCCAGAAGGCAGTTTCTGCCGATCGTGACGTTGTGGGCGACCTGCACCAGATTGTCGATCTTGGTGTTCTCGCCGACCACAGTGTCCTGGAACGCGCCCCGGTCGATGCAGGCGTTGGCGCCCACCGTCACGCCGTCCTGGAGGATGACCCGACCCAGTTGCGGCAGGTCCACGACGCCTCGCGGCCCGGGCGCAGCGCCAAAGCCCGGCTCGCCGATGACGGCCCCGGCATGGATCCTCACCCGGTCGCCGATCAGGGCGAACCCGATGACCGCCCGTGCGCCGATCCAGCCATCACGGCCGATCGCGACGCCAGGGCCGATGATGGCTCCGGGCCCGATCCATGTCCCGCGCCCGATCTGGGCGCCCTCGCCCACCAGCACGCCAGGGCCAAGCGTGACCCCTGGCTCCAGTTCGGCTGTCGGATGGATCGCCGACTGATCGGCATGGTGACGACGTACCCGGATCAGCCGCTCGGCCGCGGCGGCCATCGCCGCCTGCGGCAGAGGCGTCACGACCGCCGCACATCCTTCCGGGGCTGCGGCCGCCATGGCCGGCGGGAGGAACACGGCGGCGGCCGCCGTTCCGGAGAGGTCCGCGAGATGTTCCCGGCCCGCGCAAAAGCTGACCGCCTCGGGTCCGGCCATTGTCAACGACGCGACGGTGGCGATCGACCGGTCGGCTGCGGAAGGATCGGCGAGGCTCGCCCCCGCCAGGGCGGCGAGTTCCCCAAGGGGAACCGTGCCTGTCGTCTCGTAGAAACGACGATCCGGGAACAGAGGCGCCTCGGCCGACGGACCGCTCATCACCCGCGCGCCTCGACGGTTTAACGGGCCGTGGGCGTCGGCGCCGTGTCCAGGTGCTCGCGATCGAAGGCGAACTGCTGGATCCGGCCATTCAGCTGGGTCACCGCCGCCGACGTCAGATCCATATCCGGATTGCCGATCAGAACTGCATTGCGGTTGATCAGGATCGAGCAGCGGTGCTGCTGGTAGAGCTGCTGGGCGATCGGATCCAGTTCCTGGGCGATGCGGTTGAGCGCCTTTTCCTGCGTC
>JAFANN010000263.1 GCA_019232665.1 Caulobacteraceae bacterium
GAGACTGCCGACGGCCACGCCAAGGCGGAAGGACACGCCGCCCTGGGGATGAGCGTTGCGCATGATCACGAAGCGCAGGCCATTGGGGAGTGTCCCGCGGACAATCGCGGGATCCCACGCAAGCGCCTCGTGCGGCGCGCTCGTTGCCACTGGCGCTGCGATGGCAGGCGCGGCGACCATGGCGAGGCCCAGCCAGAGGCCGCCCCAGAACTTTGAACTCATGCAGGTCCCCCACCCGTGCCGAGCTGAGACAGGGCCCGGCGCGCCGCCGCCGCGTGTCCGCGACCTGAGGCTATGCGAGCCTAGAACAAACTCGGTTCATACGAAACTGCTCTAAGGAACGTATTTGCTTTAGATTCAAAGATGTACTTCAGTTGACCGGCCAGTTCGTTTGGCGTCGGCGAGCGAGCCTCAGGCGCGTCTGGAAAGGGCGAGGTTGAGGCCGAACCCGACGAAGACGCAGCCGGTGATGCGATCCAGGGTCTTCACGACGCCGGACCGGGCGAGCCAGCGGCGCGCCCGGTCGATCGCCCCGATCAAAAGGGCGAACCACGCCAGTCCCAGGGCGACGTGGATCGCCGCCAGCAGGAACGACCATGCGGGCGCGTTGGCGCCCGTGGGGATGAACTGCGGCAGGAAGCTCACGTAGAAGATCCCGACCTTGGGGTTGAGCAGGTTGGTGAGCAGTCCGCGTCGGAAGGGATGTCCGGCGGCGCTTGGCGCCGCTTCGATCTGCAGTGCCGAGCGCGGCCTCAATAGCAGCCCAACGCCCAGGTAGAGCAGATAGGCCGCGCCGATCCAGCGCAGGACGGTGTACGCCATCGTCGACGCCGCCAGCAGCGCCGTCAGTCCGAGCGCGACGGCGCCGCCCCAGACCAGACAGCCGGCACTCACCCCGACGGCCGCCCAGCCGCCCGACCTTCGTCCCTCCGCCGCGGCGGCTCTCAGCACCAGCGCGGTGTCGAGCCCCGGCGTCACCGTGATCAGGCCCGCGGCCAGCACAAAGGCGATGAGAGATTGGGCGATGGTCATGGCGGCAGACTAGCGCCCCCGCACTAGGATTTCGATGTTCCGGAAACTTGCAGGGTGAACCCGGAGCGCCGGCGCCCTATCCCGCAAATCTATCTGCGCTCCCTCAATTTCGTCATGGCCGGGCGAAAGTCTGTTCAGACCGGAGTCAAGCTGAACGGGTGTTCGGAGACATCCTGGACACTTGTTTCGGGTTGACGGAGGTCGATGCTGCCGACGACGTGGCTTCGGTAGCAGACGTGGAAGAGGCCGTCGGTGGCGGTGGGACGCAGGGCGAGGGTCAGGCGTGCGAAGGCGCCGGAGCAGTTGAAGGTGCGCCCCTTGAACTGGAACCAGCCGCCGTCGTGGACCTTCCGAACCGCCACGCCGGGCTCGTAATCGGGCGGCGGGACATGGATGGGCATGGATCGGGGGCTCATCCTGTAGCGCGTCGAAGGCGTGGCCATGCCGATCCCTTCATGCGGGCGGACGGTGTTGTAGATCTCCCGCCAGGCGTCGAAGGCGACCTGCGCGCGGGTCAGATCGTCGAACCATCGGCCGTCGAGGACCTCGGCCTTGAGCGTGCGGTGGAAGCGTTCGTCCTTGCCCTGGGTCTGGGGATGGTAAGGCCGGCCATGGTGGATCGGGACGCCCAGATCGAGCAGCCAGATGGTCAGGCGGGTGTGGCCGCCGGCGCCCGAGGCGCCCCAGGGCGAGCCGTTGTCGGCGAGGATGCGCCTGGGCAAGCCGTAGCGTTCGAACACGCGCTGCAGGCGCTCGCGCACTGTCTCGCCCCGCTCGTCGCCGCAGGCGCCAACTTCGAGCGCGTAGCGGGAGTGGTCGTCGAGCACGGTGAGCGGGTGGCAGCGGCCCTGGCGCAGCGCGAAGTGGCCCTTGAAGTCCATCTGCCACAGGTCGTTGGGCTGGGGATGTTCGAAGCGTTGTCCGCCGCCCGAGGGGCGCTCATGGCGCGCATCCAGAAGCCCTTGCCGCCGCAGGATCTCGCTGATCGTCGAGGCCGCCGGCGCGCCCCCGTCGCCAAGCAGCACCTGACGGATCTTCCGGCCGCCCCAAGCCGGATGCTCCCGCCGGATCTGCGCAACCCGCGCTTCGATCGCCTCGGACGTGCGACGCGGGCTCGTCCGCGGCCGGCTTGATCGGTTCGCCAACCCCGCTAGACCGTCCGCCAGATACCGGCCAAGCCACAGGTACGCCGTCGTCGGGCTGATCCGTCGGCGTCGAGACAGCTCGCGGATGTTCGCGCCCTCGGCCGAGGCCAGGCGGCAGAACTCCTCCCGTAGCGACACGATCGACCGCTCCTCGAAAGGCATCGCTCCCTCCAGCTCCTGCTGGAGAGATCCATCCTCCGCGGCCCCGCCAGCGGCCCGCGCAGCCGCTCGCTCGCTTCAGCGCTTGGTGAGGGCGCGCTCGCGAGCGGCTCCGCTACCGCCCCGGACTTCACCGCCGTCGGCCAAAGTGTCCAGGATGTCTCCGAACACCTGTCCAGGATGTCTCCGGTCCGTACACATTGACGGCCGGCCATGACGATATTTTTGGGAGTTCAAGAGAATAGCGCCCCTACAGCCCGAACACCTTGCGCGCGTTCTCCCCGAGCACCGCCGCCTGCCGCGCGGGAGACAGTCCCGCCACCGAGGCGCGGATCTGGTCGGGGGCGGTGAGGGTGGAGTCGATGTGGGGATAGTCGCTGCCCCAG
>JAFANN010000347.1 GCA_019232665.1 Caulobacteraceae bacterium
CATCCGGCAGGGACCGGTTCACATAGCCGTAGAGCTCGGCCGTCGCGCCGTCGATGTCGTCCGCGCCAAGGACGACTTCCAGCGCGCGCCCGCGCCCGATCAGTCTCGCGAGCCGCGCCATTGGTCCCCCGCCCGGGGAAAAGCCGACGCCGACCTCCCAATGGGACAGGATCGCCTTCTCACGGCTCGCGAAGCGCATGTCGCAGGCCAGGGCGATCTCGCTGCCAGACCCGGTCGCGCGACCGCGGATCGAACAGATCGACGCCACGGGCGCACGGCTGAGCCGGGCCAGGAAGTCCGGGAACGGATGCATCCCCGTCGGCCCGGGCGCCATCCCGAGAGACTCGTCGACGTCCGCCATCAAGTCGTAGTGCGCCATGAAACAGTTCGGCAGGGCGCTGTCGATAACGATGACTTTCAGCGCCCTGTCCGCCTCGATGGCGTCGATGAGTGCCGCTAACTCGCGGATCATCTGCGGCGTCGTGAGATTCAGGGGCGGGTTGTTGAGACTTGCGCGCCAGTAGGCCGGCGTCACACGCTCGACCTTGACCTGGGCGCCAGTCGTTTCGAGATCGGCCATTACAGGACCCCTTCCGGTCAGGCTTTGGCCATCGCGGCGAGACGCTCGAGCAGGACTTTCGCGCCAGGACCCGAGGAAGCCGGGTTCTGGCCGGTGGTCAGCAGGCCGTCCGTCACGACGTAGGGCTGCCAGTCGTCCTTCTTCGAGAAGATCCCGCCGAGCCGCTTCAGCTCGTCCTCGACGAGGAACGGAACGACGTGCGTCAGGCCCACCGCTTCTTCTTCGGTGTTGGTAAAGCCGGTCACTTTCTTCCCCTCGACGAGCGGATGGCCATCCGGCCTCTTCACCCGATGGAGAACGCCCGGGGCATGGCAGACCAGCGCGATCGGCTTGCCCGCCTCGATGAAGCTTTCAATGAGGTGGATGGAGTGGGGATCCTCGGCCAGGTCCCACATCGGGCCATGGCCGCCGGGGTAGAACACGGTGTCGAAATCCACCTGCGAGACCGTACGCAGCGGCACGGTGTTCGCCAGCGCCTTCTGGGTCGCTGGATCGGCTTCGAACCTGTGCGTGAGCTCGGTCTGGAACGCCGGCTCGTTGCTCTTGGGATCGAGCGGCGGCTGGCCGCCCTTTGGGGAGGCCAGGGTGATCTCAGCGCCGGCTTCCTTGAAGGCGTAGTAAGGCGCCGCGAATTCCTCGAGCCAGAACCCGGTCTTCCGACCCGTGTCGCCAAGCTTGTCGTGTGAGGTGATGACCATCAGGATCTTCATGGTTGCCTCTCGCAATCGCCCCGTGGGCGCCCAATCACGGACGGGGTCGAAGATTGGGTAGGCGCTCGCTCTGAAAACGCCTCCACCCAGAAAATGACCGACGCGTCTGAGCGCCGAAATTGCACTTAGGTCGCGACCGGCGCCCTCGCGTCGCGCCCGCCATCGCTGCGCCGAACGATACCATCGTCCAATCGATCAGCTGGACCGCCCGCCCCACACTTCCACGCACACGATCGATCGTAGCTGCGGATCGACACCGCAAGAGCGATCAAAACGACAGCAGGTGCGGGATAAACTTCAATTTGTCGATGTTGGATAAATTGAATTCATCATCGTTTGCAGAAATTGCAAATTTCCACGCGCCGGGAGGCGAATATAATGGCGACGTTTAAACATAGATCGACTGTCGAGCGCATTGGAGCATTTGCTGAGGCTGCGCATCCGAACCAATTGGCGCCCGACGTTCGAGCTCTTTTCAAACGCAACATTCTCGACAGCCTCGGCTGCGCGATCGCCGCCCTGCCCGGCCGCCCGTTCATGTCGCTTCGCGAGCAGTTCCAGGAATACCGCGCGCCCGGCGATTGCACCCTGATCGGAGGCGGCAAGACCTCGCCCGACCAGGCGGCGCTCTTCAACTCCGCCCTGGTGCGCTACGTCGACCTGTTGGACACTCAGGAATTCAGTAGATCAAGCGTTAGCTTGCGCAGGTACTCAGGCGATCTCGTAGACAATACCATTGGCGAATAGAATTTGGTTGGGCCGGCCGTATCTTTCGGTCGTCAGATGAATGGAGAAGGCAAGTCGATGCCTCTCCTCTGTCTGATATCCGTAAAGCCTCACTGCAGAGCAGGAATCATGAGCACCCGCAACGAACTATTCGGAGAATTCGACTATATCGTGGTCGGCGCCGGAAGCGCGGGCTGCGTCTTGTCGAACCGGCTTTCCGCCGACCCCCGGAACAAGGTTCTCGTCCTCGAGGCGGGTGGCCAAGATGATTACATCTGGATCCACATACCCGTCGGATACCTCTACACGATGGGCAATCCGCGCACCGACTGGTGCTTCAAGACGGAGCCGGAAGCCTACATTGGCAACAAGCCGATGGACTATCCCAGAGGCCGGACCCTGGGCGGATCGTCATCGATCAACGGCATGATCTACATGCGCGGCCAGGCCGCCAACTACGATCACTGGCGCCAGGCCGGAAATGTCGGCTGGGGCTGGGACGATGTCCTGCCCTATTTCCTCAAGTCCGAGGATCATTTCGCCGGCGCCAGCGAATTCCATCACGCCGGCGGCGAGCTTCGCGTCGAGCAGCAGCGGCTTCACTGGGTCCTGCTCGACGCCTTCCGGGAAGCCGCCACCCAGTATGGCATCCCGAAGACCGATGATTTCAATCGCGGCGACAACACGGGCTCGTCCTACTTCCAGGTCACTCAGAAGGACGGCTGGCGGTGGAGCGCGGCGAGCGCCTTCCTGCATCCCGTTCTCCACCGGCCGAACCTTCGCTTGCAGATCCACGCCCTCGTGCGCCGCGTCGTGGTCGAGAACGGACGCGCGGTCGGCGTGGAGTTCGATGTCGAGGGGCAGAAATTCTTCGCCAGGGCGCGAGGCGAGGTCGTGGTGTCCAGCGGAACCATCGGCTCGCCGGCGATTCTCGAGCGCTCTGGGATCGGCAATGGCGAACACCTGAAGACTCTCGGGATCGAAACCGTGCGCCACCTCCCCGGCGTCGGCGAGAACTTTCAAGATCACCTGCAGATCCGCTGCGCCTACAAGGTGGAGGGGGTCGACACCCTCAACACCCTGGCTGGATCGCTGTGGGGCAAGGCGATGATCGGCCTGGAATATGTCCTGAGTCACTCGGGACCGATGTCCATGGCGCCAAGCCAGCTCGGCGTATTCACCAAGTCGGACCCGCGCTTCGCCACGCCCAACCTCCAGTATCACATCCAGCCCCTCAGCCTTGGGTCTTGGGGCGGCGGCCTCGACCCGTTCCCGGCGTTCACGGCGAGCGTCGCCAACATCCAGCCCGAGAGCCGGGGCACGGTGCATCTCAAGACCCCTGATCCGGCCGACGCGCCAGCGATCCATCCCAATTTCCTCTCGACAGAGGGAGACCGCATCGTCGCCGTCGAGTCCGTTCGCCTGACCCGCAAGATCATCAGCCAGCCGGCCTTGGCGCCCTACAAGCCGACGGAATTCCGCCCTGACCCGGCGATCCAGGAGGAAGCCGATCTCGTGCGGGCTGTCGGAGCAATGTCCACGCCGATCTTCCATGCCGCCGGCACCGCGGCCATGGGAAACAGTCCAGCGGCAGTCGTGGACAATGAATTGCGCGTCCACGGGATCGACGGCCTGCGTGTGGCCGACGCCTCGATCATGCCGACGGTCACCTCCGGCAACACCAACGCGCCCTCGATCATGATCGGCGAGAAGGCCTCGGCCATGATCCTCGCAGCGGCGCGGTCAACCCAGCCGGTCGCCGAAAGCCGCCCGGTCGCCGTCGCCTGAGCCCAAATCAGGAGTACCCAAGCCATGCCACTGCTCGTTTTTCACGTCCTTGAAGGCCGCAGCGACAAAGAGATCGCTGATATGCTCGACGCCACACATCGCGTCGCCCTGGAAACCCTTCATGTGCCCCTGCGCGATCGCTATCAGATCGTCCATGTGCACAAGAAGAGTCACGTACACTTCGAGGACACAGGCCTCAACATCCCGAGGACAGACAAGTTTACGCTTCTGCAGATATTCACGCGACACCATCCGACAGAAGCCAAGACTGCCTTCTACAAAAAATTCACCGAAGAACTTGAACGATCGTGTGGAATCAAACCCACCGACGTGATGGTCAGCATTATGTCCAACACTGACGAAGACTGGTCGTTTGGCTATGGCCGCGCCCAGTTCCTCACGGGCGAGCTTGGGGGCGCCCCCGCCGCCGCCCACGCGGGGTGAATGAAATGGCCGAACTGCCATCCAAAGCCCTGGAGAAGCCGCCGCTCGACGGGATCACGGTCATCGACATGTCCCGCGTCCTGTCGGGCCCCTACTGCACGATGGTCCTCGCCGACCTCGGCGCCCGGGTGATCAAGATCGAGCGGCCCGACACCGGCGACGACACGCGCGCGTGGGTCCCCTTCGTGGGCGGCCAGTCCGGTTACTTCATGGCCTTCAACCGCCACAAGGAAAGCATCGCCCTCGACCTCAAGACCCCGTACGACCGGGAGATCCTGGAGTCCCTCCTCGCCGCCGGCGACGTGCTCGTGGAGAACTTCCGCCCCGGCGTGATGGATCGGCTGGGTTATGGCTACGAGGCGCTTTCCAGCCGTTACCCGAGGCTCGTCTACGCCTCGATCTCCGGCTACGGCGACAGTGGCCCGCTCTCCGATCAACCCGCGTACGACATGATCATCCAGGGCATGTGCGGCGCCATGAGCCTGACCGGAGAGCCAGACGGACCGCCTGAGAGGATCGGCCCATCGTACGCCGACCTCGGGGCGGCGGTATTCGCGTCCATCGGCATCTGCGCCGCTCTGGCGGGGCGGGCGCGGACCGGTCGGGGGCAGAAGGTCGACATCTCCATGCTCGACTGCGGGATCGCCCTGATCGAGCACGCCCTCGCCCGTGTCGACCTGGAGCCGACGGTGCCGACCCGGACCGGCTCGCATCACGCCACCCTGGGGCCGTTCGGGGCCTATACGGCCTCGGATGGCGACATGGTCATCGCCGCTGCGAACGACACCCTGTTCGGCACGCTCACAATCGCCCTCGGCCACCCCGAACTGGCGGACGACAAGCGCTTCCTCAACAACGACCGCCGGGTGGCGAACGAACCGGCGCTGAAGGCCGAGCTCGATCGCATTCTCTCCAAGCGCACGGTGAACGAGTGGATCGAGATCCTCCGAGCCGCCGAAGTGCCCTGCGGACCGATCAACACCGTCGACAAGGTGCTGCAGGATCCGCAGCTCAAGTCGCGCGAGATGTTCATCACCGTCGACGATGCGCTCGGCAACAAGATCGAGACCGCCAACAATCCGATACGGTTCTCCGCCGGCGGCCCGCGGTCGATCACCGCACGCTCGCCTCTTCTGGACGAGCATCGCGAAGCCCTGGTCCAGGAATTCATGACCACCAACGGCCACGCCAAGTTCAGGGAGGTCCGGCAGCTCGCAGCGGGCGCCGACGTCGATCTCTCGTTCGTGAACCTCGCGGTCCAGCACTAGGAGCCCGATCATCATGTCAGACGGAAGCAACCAGGCCCAAGCTCAGAGTCCGGTCCAGACCCCGGCTCCAGCCTCAGCCCAGTCCCACGGTAAGGCCTACGAGACGATCAAGGTGGAGATCTCGGGCCGTGTCGGCCTCGTGCATCTCCACAGGCCGGAGAGCCTCAATGCGCTGAACGCGCAGCTTGGACGCGAACTGCTCGACGCCCTGCGCGCCTTCGACGAAGACGACGGGATCGGCGCGATGATCGTCACCGGCTCGGATCGCGCCTTCGCGGCGGGAGCCGATATCGCGGAGATGGCGCGCAAGACTCCCGTGCAGTTCCGCAACGAGAACTACTTCGGGAGCTTCGACGAGATCGCCCGGCTTTCGAAGCCGATCATCGCCGCCGTCTCGGGATATGCCCTGGGCGGCGGCTGCGAGCTCTCCCT
>JAFANN010000159.1 GCA_019232665.1 Caulobacteraceae bacterium
GGACGGATTGACGTCTCCGAACAGCAGTTCCGCGAGAGCGGATCCGCCGCGAGAGCCCGGATACCAAAGCTGCAGGATCGCCTTTACTTTTTCGCTCCAAGGCATGGCGACTGCGCCACCGGTCTCGAGCACCACAATGGTGTTCGCGTTGACTGCTGCGACCGCCTCGATGAGGCCATCCTGCCCACACGCGAGGTCGAAGGGATTGTCGCGTCCCTCGGCTGACCATTGCGACACGATGACGATGGCGACGTCGCTCCGCTCGGCGGCTCGAACCGCCGCCTGCACATTACGACCATCCTCATGATGAACCTGCCCTCCGGGAAGCTTTGCGCGGATGGCTGCTAACGGTGACGATGGATGGACGACGACCGGCCAATCGTGTTTGCGAGCTTGGTGCTTGTACGCTCTGCCGCGAGCGTAGACTTGAGATGATCCGCCGCCGGATAGCACGCCGAGATCGGCATGCCGTCCGATTAGGGCGATGCTTCCGCAGTCTGCTTGGAGCGGCAGCAACGCGTCGACGTTCTTCAAGAGTACGGCGCCGTTTTCTGCGACTTCCTGGGCGAGCCGTTCGTGCGCCAGCACTTCCGTGTCTTTGAGGCCGGACGCCGCTGCCCCCATGCCTACACCGAGAAGCATCCGAAGGACTCGGCCGGCCATTCGGTCAAGCTGGTCGCGGGGAAGTTCGCCGCGAGCCACCGCCTTCTTCAGAGGACGCCCAAAATAGGTTCGATCATCCAATGAGGCGGCAGACTGCTGATCCAGCCCAGCTCTAGCCGCTTCGACGGAGCTATGCACGCCGCCCCAGTCCGACATCACATAGCCGCCCCACCCCCACTCGCGTCTCAAGATTCGGTCGAGCAGGTCTCGGTTCTCGCTCGATGGGACGCCGTTGACGCGATTGTAAGCGGACATGACCGCTCTTGGCGCGCCAGTCTCGATGGCGATCTGGAAAGCAAGAAGATCCGACATGCGAGCCTGGGCCTCGTCCACGAGGACGTTGGCGTCGTGCCGACCGGTCTCCTGGTTGTTTAAGGCGAAGTGCTTGACTGTGCAGATCACTGGATTCGATTGAACGCCGATCACCTGTGCCCCGACTATGCGTCCAGCAAGGAGCGGGTCCTCTCCCGCCATTTCGAAGGCGCGCCCACTCCGGGGATCCCGGACCAGATTCACGGCGCCCCCAAGCAGCACGTTATGCCCGCTCGCGGCCACTTCGCGGCCGATCGCTGCGCCGACTCTACCGGCCAGATCTTCGTCCCAGGTCGCAGCGAGGGCCAAGCCGGAGGGCATCGCGGTGAATTCGCGCCGCGCTCTGGCGTGAGGTTGTGTCGCAACGCCCATCCCGCCGTCAGTCTGCCATTGAGGGGGTATGCCTAGCCGAGCGTTGCCGGGCACGTAACCCGCAGAGCCCCGTCGCGCCCCGCGGGGCGCGGCAACGCCGGCGCCCATGTAACCCCAGAGCAACCGCTGCTTTTCACGCTCCGACATCTGCGCCAAGAGGCGCTGAATTCTATCGCCGCCTGATGAGACCAACGCATGATCTGCGGCATCATCGATCAAACCGCCGAGGTGTCTCATCCCGGCCAGCGCTTCTTCTATCCGAAGCCGCAATACGAATAGGACTCTGCCGAGCACCGAGCGCCGCCGCTTGACCCGCAACGCACCGCCCCTTTGAGAAGCCCGTTCCAGGCTCACGCGAACCAAATCCGAGCGCCGCGCCGCCAAGTCGAGATCCCAGCTTCTTGCAAGCGAGCTGGGTTTCCGCTGACCCAGGTATTCGGAGCCACGTCCCCGACCACCACCGATCCAGCTGATACGATGCAGTGGTCTCCAATCGTTACGCCTGCCAGCACGATGCTGTGGGCGCCGATGAAACAGTGACTCCCAATACGCGTCATCTGCGTCGCCCCGCTCGGATCGTGTGACAGTATGGCGGCTCCGAACGCGATGGTCGTGTCCTCGCCGATGATGATGCCCGCTGGATTTGACAGATCTAACTTGGCGCTCATTGAGACGAATGTCCCATACCCGATAGACATGCCCCAGACTCGGTTGAAGTAGACTCGCCGCAGTGTCATTATAAAAGGGCGTACCCCAGTCCTGAATTGCGCCAGCAAGGAATGACGTTTCATAAAATTCTTGACCCCAACAAATTCGAATGTCATTTCGCATAGTCAAACGGCCACACCGCCTATTAATGTATAGACTTGCTTGATGTTTGCAAATCAAGATCAACGGGCGTGACGTGGGGAACGGCGCATGTTGGCGGATCTCCCGAGCGCCAGCTAGGAGTCAGGAGGAGCACCGTGAGCCTGGTCGCAGTGTCATCGAGACGCTCGACGAGGTTCTGCTCGGCTCGCACCGCCCATTGATCGTGGCCCCCGGCGCGGGTCTCGCCTCGTCAAGAAGCTTGATCGTGACCATACTCTCTGTGATTGTCCCTCGGTGGGCGGCGCGGCGGTGACATCCTAGCCCACGTTCGAAGGCGGCGGCCTGATGGGCCGGCGCTCCGGCGGCTGTGCGCCGCGCCCTTCTCCCGCGAATCCCAATGCGCAAGTCATCTTCGCTCCTGCGCGAGCGAGACTTCCTCCGCCTCTGGGCGGCTCAAAGTGTCTCCAGCTTCGGCGCGCGGATCACGCGCGAGGGCCTGCCGATCATGGCGGTCCTGACCTTGAGCGCTCCGCCCTCGGCGCTCGGTGTCCTCGCCGCCGTCGCGGGCGGCGCTGGCCTGGTGGTGAGCCTCGGCTCCGGCGGGCTTGTGGACCGCTCGCAGCGGCGTCCGATCCTGGTCTGGGCAGACCTCGGTCGCGCAGCGGCGCTGCTCACCTTGCCGCTTGCCGCCTGGCTGCACGTCCTGAGCCTGATCCAGGTCTATGGTGTCGCCGCCGCGATCGCGGGGGCGAGCGCCCTCTTCGACATAGCCGACCATGCCTACCTTCCGAGCCTCGTCGGGCGCGATCGGCTCACCGAGGCCAACGCCCGGCTCGGCGGCACGGAGGGCGCCGCGGAGATGGCGGGTCCGGCGCTTGCCGGCGTGCTCTTCCAGTGGTTGAGCGCGCCCGTCGCGGTCATCGTCAACGCCGCGACCTACGTCGCTTCAGCACTGGCGCTCTCGCGGATCCGCGCGAGCGAACCGGCGCGGGGCACGCAGCCCGAGCAGACCGGGCTCATCTCGGGACTGGCGACGGGCGCGGGGTTGGCGCTCGGCGATCCCCTCGCCCGCGTCCTCCTCCTCACTTCCTCGATCGGCAGCCTCTTCGGCGGTTTCTTCAGCGCGCTCTACATCCTCTTCGGCCTGCGCACGCTGGGGCTTGGTCCTGCGATCCTTGGACTTGGCATCGCATGCGGCGGGCTT
>JAFANN010000226.1 GCA_019232665.1 Caulobacteraceae bacterium
GCCCTTGTCCTCGAGCCATTCGCCGAACGCCTGCAGGTCCTCCCGGACCACCGATCCGCCATCCTCGTTCCGAAGCAGGTTCTCGAGCAGCACCTTCATCGAGACGGGCAGACGGGACACGCCCGACAGTCCCGCTTCCTCGGCGGCCTGAAGGCTGTAATAGGCGTAGGTCTTGTCGCCCACCGTCAGCGTGCGGCGGGTCTGGAAGCTGTCCAGCGACGGCATATAGGGGATCCTTTCCACTGTTCAGGGCCGTCCGAAGATCGGCGCGGGGTGTCACGCGCAAGTCGATGCGGACACACAGCGTCCGCACCTCGCAGCGTTGTCCCTGCTCGGCCCGCGCCCTCATAAGGCCTACTCTGGCGCCCGTCCATGCGGCTGCGCCTTACGGATCGCCGATGCGCCCGGCGGCGCCCGCACGGCCTGGCGAGCCTTGATCGTCGCCCTGCGAATCGAGGAGCTCTGCCTGGCTCGTGGAGAGCGGCGCCTTTTGGCGGGTTTCAGCCTGGCGCTCGAGGCGGGCGAGGCGATCGCGCTGACAGGCCCCAACGGTGCGGGCAAGACGACGTTGCTGCGATCTGTGGCGGGTCTCATCCGACCCTTGTGCGGCGCCATCCGTTTCGATGGCGGAGAGGGGCGGCTGGACGCTGACGACGCCCGCCGGTTCGGCTGTCACCTCCTTGGTCATCAGGACGGACTGAAGAGCGGGCGCAGCGCAGGAGAAGAGCTGGACTTCCAGGTGCGGTGGACGGGCGGCACGACGGACGCCGCCCAGGGCGCAGCCGAACGCCTTGGACTGACCCGCCTCCTCGGCCTGCCCGTGCGGGCGCTGTCGGCCGGACAGAGGCGCCGTCTCGCCCTCGCGCGGCTTGCCGCCAGCCACAGACCCCTCTGGCTCCTGGACGAGCCGCTGGCTCCCCTCGACGCCGCCCACAGGATCCTCGTCGGAGAGCTGATGTCCGAACACCTGGGACGCGGCGGCCTGATCCTGGCCGCGGTGCACGACCCGCTTCCGATCTTGGCGCGAGAGGTCGGTCTGGCAGGCGCCCCATGATCGGCGTCCTCCTCAAACGGGAGCTCGCGCTCGCCTGGGGCCGCGGCGGCGGCGCGGCCCTGGCCGTCGGATTCTTGGCCTGCGCCTCGGTGATGCTCCCGTTGAGCCTCGGCCCGGAGCCGGCGCGACTGGCCCGCGTCGCGAGCGGTGTCGCATGGGTCGTGCTCGCCCTCGCCAGCCTCCTCTCGCTCGAGCGGATGTTCGAGCGGGACTTCGAGGACGGAGCTCTCGACCTCCTCTGCCTCGGACCCTTGCCTCTGGAAGTGGTCGCCACGGTGAAGTGCTTGGCTCAATGGGTGGTGGTCGGCGCGCCGTTGGCCCTGGCGACACCGATCGCCGCAATCGCCTTGGGCGCCAAGCCGCAGGCCGCGCCCCTGCTGACGCTCGCCGCTGCGCTCGGCGGCCTCGCCTTCGCCTTCGTCGGTGGGGCTGGCGCCGCCCTGGCCTTGGCCAGCCGCCGCGGCGGCCTGTTGATCGCCCTGATCGTCCTGCCCTTGCTGACTCCGCCGGTGATCTTCGGGGGAGCCGCGGTCGAGAGCTTCCAGATCGGGCTTCCCTGGCTCGCGCCTCTGCTGATGCTGGGCGCCTACGCCCTTGCCGCAGCGGCGCTAACGCCGTTCGCCATGGCTGCGGCGTGCCGCAATGCCCTGTCCTGACGCGCCGATCCGACAGGGGAGCGGCGCGTTTGCTCCGCGCTGGGCGACGGCATATGTCCGAGCCTCAAGCGGGTGGCGAGGGACGCCCTTTGGAGACGAATGAGATGAAGTGGAACGTCAGGGCCCTTGCCATCACGGCGGTCGCAGCTTCGGCCATGCTCGCCGGTGCGGCCGCCTGGGCTCAGCCGTATGGCGGCCCGCAGGGTCAGTACGGCCAGCCGCCGTCACCCCAGCAGGAAGCGCAGCGGATTCGCCAAAACCTCGAGTTGCGTCCCGATCAGGAAGGCGCCTTGCAGGACTTCGTGCGCGCCATGACGCCGCCGGCTGACTACCAGCGCAAGATGTACCAACAGCAGCAGGAGATGCGGTCGATGACCACGCCGCAGCGCCTCGACGCCATGGTCTCTCACATGGACGAGATGCGCCAGCAGATGC
Organism: Caulobacteraceae bacterium; assembly: GCA_019232665.1. Classification (GTDB taxonomy): domain Bacteria; phylum Pseudomonadota; class Alphaproteobacteria; order Caulobacterales; family Caulobacteraceae; genus Acaudatibacter. The sequence continues at coordinate 2,146 of JAFANN010000226.1, forward strand.
TGGACCGCGTGCATGCGACGAAGGACTTCTACAACCAGCTCACGCCCGACCAGAAGCGCAAGTTCGACCAAATGGGGAGCTCCAGCGGCGGCATGGGTCCCGGGGGGCAATAGGGTCTTCTTGTAAGCGGTTCGCTGACGTCTTACGGCGAGCGGATGTTCGCCGCCCTGGCCAACCCGCTTCGCTTCATGGCGTTCTCGCGTTGGGCCGCCCCGCTGCTGGGGGCGGCCGCAGCCGTGGCGATCGGTGTGGGCCTCGTCTTCGGGCTGGAGGCGCCGCCGGATTACCAGCAAGGCCAGACGGTCCAGATTATGTTCGTCCACGTTCCGGCGGCGTGGACAGCCATGCTGGCCTACGCCTGCCTGGGCGCCGCCAGCTTCGTCTCCCTCGTCTTCCGCCACGCCCTCGCCGATCAGGCCGCGAAGGCCGCCGCCCCCCTCGGCGCCGCCTTCACGGGGCTGGCCCTGATCACAGGCTCTCTGTGGGGGCGGCCCATGTGGGGCGCCTGGTGGGTGTGGGGCGATGCCCGCCTCGTGTCGGTGCTCGTGCTTTTCCTCCTCTTCCTCGGCTACCTGGCGCTGCGGGCAAGCATCGAGGATGAGGCCAAGAGCGCCCGGGCGGGCGAGATCCTCGCCCTTATCGGCCTCATCAACCTGCCGGTCATCCACTTCTCCGTGGAGTGGTGGAACACCCTGCACCAGGGCGAGAGCATCCTGCGCAAGGGCGGGCCCGCCCTGGCTCCAGTCTATCTCCTGCCGCTGCTGTTGATGGGGGCGGGCTACAGCCTGGCCTTCGGCGCCCTTTGGCTCGCCAGGACCAGAGCCGAGGTGTGGAAGCGCCGCGCCACGTCCCTCGCGCTGCAAGCGGCCCTCGCGTGACGCTCCTGGTCCTCCCCGGCGGCAAGTACGGCGCCTTTATCTGGCCGGCCTACGCCGTCTCGGTCATTGCGTTCGCCTGGATGATCCTCGACACGATCTTGCGCGCCCGACGCTGGCGCCGGCGCGCGCGCGAACTTGAGGACGAGCGCCGCCGGGAGAGTTAAGAGTCGTCCCCGTTCGGAGACGCGCTATGTCCACTATGACTGGCGGCTGCCAATGCGGCCGCGTCCGCTACAGCGCAGAGATCGAGAACGACGAGGCCTATCTCTGCCACTGCAACTACTGCCGCCGCGCCACCGGAGGCGTCTCGATCGCGTTCAAGAACGTTCCGGTGAAGAGCGTGACGTGGACGCTCGAGCCGGACTGGCATCAGTCGTCACCCATCGCGCGACGACCGTTCTG
>JAFANN010000096.1 GCA_019232665.1 Caulobacteraceae bacterium
GGGGGTGAAGGTCGAGCTCTGGCAGCCGCCTCCGGCCCAACCCGCGGCTCAACCTGAGGCGACGACCACCTCCTTCCTCAATCCAGGCTCGTCCTCTGGCTCCTTCCTCCGCTGATCTCTGTCGACTTCGGTTGGAGGTCACAGAGAAGATCGATTGCGCCTTCGGCGCGACTGGTCCCAGCCTTTCGGGCTCAGCGGCGCGAAGCGCACATCTTTCTTACTCTGTGTCCTCCCTCTTTCTCCGTGCCCTCAGTGTTAAAGGCGACCTCTCCACACCCCCCTGGGAAGGATCGCGGCGTCGTCCTTCGTTAGGTTCGGGACAGGTCTCGCACGTAGGGCCCCACCAACAATCCCTGGATGGGCGAGCCCTTGGCGATCAGGACGGGGCGCAGACGCCGGTAGAGACGCGCGTAGTTATAGAACGGCACGCTCGGCCAAAGGTGATGCATCAGGTGCAGGTTCTGCTGCAGGAGCAGCACCGTGCCGCCCGGCCAGAGGCTGATGCGCGTGTTGAGGTACCGCTCGGTCCGGTCGAACGGATAGTGCGGCAGCCAGGAGAAGAACACCTGCAGCAGCAGAGTGGCGCAGCGGGTTGGAACGAACAACAGGAGCAGCCAGTCGACAAAGTGGCCGCTCGCCATGGCCGCGACCATCAGCGCCAGCATCGCGACCGAGACTGCGGACGCTTGCAGCATCTCTCCGCCCATCAGCATCGCCTTCAACTTGCGGTGCTGCGCTGGGGCGATGAAGCGCAGCAGGACCGGTGGCACGAGCGACACTGGAACGAAGACCAGCCACTTGCCGACAAGTTGGAGGAGCGTGCCCTTGACGTGGATGTCCGGGTCTTGGTCGGTGTTGGTGTGGGCGTGATGCTGGGCATGACCGCGCATCATCATTGGCCAATTCCAGGTAAGGCCCAGGGCCCCGATCCAGCCGACCAGCGTGTTGACCCAGCGCAGCCGCGGGTGACCGGCGATGACGTTGCCGTGAATGCTCTCGTGGACCAGCGTGTAGTGCGCATAGGAAAGGACGGTCAGCGGCGGCGCGCACGCCCACAGGGGCATGTCGCCGATGAAGCCGAGCGCCGCCAGGGCCCAGAACCCGGCGGGCAGCGCCAGCGCCATCGCCAGTGTCGGCCAGGCGACCGCCGGCGAGAGCTCCCTGGCGATGCGCTTCTCGTCCGCCGGTGAAATGACCAGCTGAGCGGGGACGTGAGCGACGCGATGCTCGTTCAATGCGACGAGGGACAAGGTTTGCCTCCTGCAGCCGGTCGATCCGGCGCCGCCGAGTCGTTTGCCAGAACGCGCTTGACGGGACTGCAAACTAGTTAGCAATTCGTCGAGCATGCGCTTGGAGAGCCTGTCGCCGTTCTTCGCCCGGCTAAGTCCTCGGCTGCAGTCTCGGCTGGTCTCGGCGGGGGAGCTGCGGGGCTACGCCGCCGGACGCTTCCTGCACCACGCCGGCGACACGAAAGCCAAGCTGTCGATCGTGCGCGCCGGGCGGGTGCGGTTCTTTTCCTCCGACCGGCGAGGACAGGAACACACCATCGACATCCTGGAGCCGGGCGAGGCGTTCGGCGAGATCACCGTGCTGTGCGCCATACCGCGCCAGTACAGCGCTCAGGCGCTCAACGACGTGGAGGTGGTGGAGATCGGGCCGGCGGCGTTTCGGCGGCTGTTGGATGAAGACGCCGATCTGCGCCAGGCGGTGCTGGAGAACATGGCCGTGACGCTTTCGCTGGCGGCCGAGCTTGTCGAGGACGAGCGCCGGCTTCCGCTCGTCTCGCGGCTGGCCAAGGCGCTGGTCGTGCTGGGCGCGCGCCACTCGACCGACGGCCGGCGCGCGCCGCTGAGCCAGTCGGCCCTCGCCGACTATCTTGGCGTCTCCCGGGTCTCCATCGGAAAAGCGCTGGCCGAGCTGGCGCGACGCGGATGGATCGCTACCGGCTACGGCGCGGTCACGCTGCTGGCCCCGGACGCGCTTCGCGCCGCGGCGGCGCGCGAACAACCGAAGGCAGGAGCCAGATTGTCCGTGTAGCTGCTTCGGAGCGACGAGGATCTTCAGGAACCGGGCGCCGGCGCAGCCTCGGAAACGGATAGCCGCCTGACCGCCGTCTCGCGCATCGCCACGGTGGCGGCGAGACCCACCAGGGTGGCGCCTATAGTGTAGCTGGCGATGGATCTCGGGTCGCCCGTCACCTCGATCAGCCAGCGGACGACGAGCTGAGTCGTGCCGCCGAACACGGCCACGGCGATGGCGTACATCGCGCCCAGACCCGTCACCCGTACTTCCTTGCGCAGCGACTCGGTGATGGCGACGAATACCGAAGCCGTGGAGAGGGCGCTGGAGAAGGTGAGAACCGCGGTCCCACCGAGCAGGCTCAGCGCGTCGTGGCGGGTGCAGATCAGGTCGAACATCGGCCAGGTGACCACAAGGAAGAAGATCCTGGGCCAGATGAGCATCGCCCGACGGCCGAACCGATCCGACATGACGCCGCCGATGAGACCTGCGGTGAAGCCGCACGCGCCGCTCACGAGCGTGGCGGCGAGGGACACCTGCTTTCCCATGTGCAGGGTCTGGATGGCGTAGGTCGTCAGGTAGAGGAAGACGTAGGTCGGGATGGTCGTGGAGGCGACCAGGCCGAATCCCCGCAACAGCACAGGCGCCGCCGCGAGCAGCGTCGCGTGCTCGGGATGGGCGTGGCTGCGAACCTCGTGCCGATGCAGCGTCTCGGGAAGGCTGCGCCGCAGCAGCAGACCGAAGGGAAGCACGATGGTCCCGATGAGGAAGGCCGCGCGCCAGCCCCATGCGGCGAGGGCGAGGTCGCCGAACACATGGCTGACGCCGATCCCCACCAGGGCGCCGACGATGTTGGCGAGGTTCTGGCTGCCGCCTTGCCACGCGCCATAGAGCGCCCGCCGTTCCGGCGGGGCGGCTTCGACAAGGTAGGCCGTCGTCGGCCCCAACTCTCCGCCCAGGGCGAAGCCCTGGCACATGCGCCAGAGCAGCACGAGGCAAGGCGCCGCGACGCCGATCGAGGCGTAGGTCGGCGTCAGCGCGAGCCCGAGGATCGCGACGCCCATCAGCGAGAAACTGAGCATCATCGCCGGGCGCCGCCCGCGTCTGTCGGCGAGCCGACCGATGAACATCGCCCCCAGCGGCCGCAGCAGGAAGCCGACCCCGAAGGTGATCAGGGTCTCGATCTGGCTGATGAAGGGCGTGGGGTTGGGAAAGAAGGCGTGGCCGATCTGATCGGCGAAGGTCGCGTAGACCGTGAAGTCGTAGAACTCCAGGGCGTTGCCGACGACGGCGGCCGCCACCTGCCGAGGCGAGATGGGCGCAGCCGTTTGCACGGGCGCAGACGCGGACGCGGTCACGCTCATTTCCCCGTCCTCACGCCCAGGGCTGGGGGCCAGGGCCGAAGTACGCGGGCGCCGGCTTGAGGCTGCGGTAGATGTGAGCGGACGGCGTGAAGATGACGGGCCAGATGAGCGCCGTGACAAAGGCGCTGAACAACGCTGCGATCAGGCGCAGAGGGGTGAAATAGCCAATCAGGTCCCCCGGTGTCGCCGTCAGGACGGTCATCTCGCGACCGAGGACCAGCTCTGCGAGCCCGAAGAAGAGAACATTGGCGAAGATCAGCACCACCGCGGCAAGGGCGATTGTCAGGACATAGGTCCCCAGGAGCGGCCAGAAGCTCCCCTGCGTCAGGCGCCATGAGCCGAAGAGGTTCACCCGTCCGGAATCGAAGGTGAGCGCCGGGGCGAGCGACAGCCGCACCCCGATGACCAGGAGAGCAATGAGAGTCGCCGCCATGCCGGCTGTGAGCGCCGTCATGATCGCCGGGTTCCCCAGGCCCGATATGGCCGCGACGGCGATGCTCACCACCAGGGCGCAGCCGAAGTAGCCGCCGAGCAGGACAATGGAGGCGAGAATCTCCAGGCCGAGCTGCCGAAGTTCGTGCGCTCCGATCCTGAAGTAGCCGAAGCGGCCATTGTCAGGCGCGAACACCAGCCGGATCATCGCCGGCTGAATGAAGGCGTTCGCCACCAGCACCACGGCCATGAGCGCCGCCTCGGCGGGGGCGACCTTCTCGGCCAGGGCGGTGAGCCTGGCTGGGTCCTGCCCAAGTACGGACCAGTCGACCTCCTGCCCTCCCGACTGGACGAAGACGACCTGGGACGCCAGGGAGATCACGAAGGCGAGGGGCGTCCAGACCAGGAGGGCGCGCGGGTGCGCTCGAACGGCGGCGAACCCGCCGAACGCCGCCTCCTGGATCGAGAATCCCGCCATCGCAGCCCGCATCCCCCTAGCCGTCGTTGACCCGTCGGCCGGGCGTGATCCCAGAAAAGCGCCTACGACGCCAGAGTCTTCTCTTTCAGGCGGAGCCCTAGAGCGCGGCGCAGGAAGCCCTCGCCCTAAAGCGCCGCGAGGACGGCTTCGCCCATTTCCTGGGTCCCCAGGCCTCCGCCCAGATCCCGTGTCCGGTCTCCGCGCGACAAGGCCGTCTCGACGGCGCGACTCACGCGCAGCGCCAGGTCCGGCCGCTCAAGCGACCAGCGGAACGCCATGCCCAGGGAGAGTATCGCGCCGAGTGGATTGGCGAGACCAAGCCCGGCGATATCGGGGGCGGAGCCGTGGATCGGCTCATACAGTCCTGGGGATCCGGCCATTCCGAGCGCCGCCGAAGGCAGCATGCCCAGTGAGCCTGTGAGCTGGGCGGCCTCGTCCGAGAGGATGTCCCCGAAGAGGTTGTCGGTCAGGATGACGTCGAACTGCCGGGGCGCCTTGACCAGCTGCATCGCCGCGTTGTCGGCCAGCATGTGCTCGAGGGTGATCTCTGGAAATTCACGGGCGTGCAGCGCTGTGACGGTCTCGCGCCACAAAAGGCCCGTCTCCATCACGTTGGACTTCTCGCAGGACGTCACCTTCTTGCGGCGGCCCGCGGCGAGGGTGAAGGCGACGCGCGCGACGCGTTCGATCTCCGTGGTGTCGTAGACTTGGGTGTCGACCCCACGCCGCCGCCCGTCCGGCAGCGTTTCCACCCCGCGCGGTTGGCCGAAATAGACCCCGCCGGTCAGCTCGCGCACGATCATCAGGTCCAGCCCCTCCACCACCTCGCGCTTGAGGGTGGAGGCGTCGGCCAGGGCGCGGAAACAAATAGCCGGTCGCAGGTTGGCGAACACGCCCATGCCGGCGCGCAGGCCGAGCAGGCCCGCCTCTGGACGCAGATGGCGGGGCGCGCTCGCCCACTGCGGCCCTCCCACAGCGCCCATCAGGACAGCCTGGGACGTGCGAGCCAGCTCGAGCGTGTCATCCGAAAGGGGCGTTCCGAGCTCGTCATAGCTCGAGCCGCCGAACGGCCGCGTCTCGATGACCAGGTCCGGATCCAGCCGTTCGGCGACCCGGCGGGCTTCCGCGGTGACCTCGGGCCCGATCCCATCGCCAGGCAAAAGCAGGAGCCGCGCCATCAGGGCCGCTCCTTCTCGGAGGCGATCTCGTAGGTCTTCAAACGCCGCTCTGCGAGGCCAAGCGCGCCGGCGGCGGCGCGCCACGTCTTCATGTGCTCGCTGGCTCCGTGCGCCTCGAGTGACTTGGCGTCTCGCCAGACCTCGAAGACGTGGATCAGTCCAGGCTGGGCGAGGTCGTTGGAGAAAGCGTAGGCGATGCAGCCTTTCTCCTCGCGCGACGCCCGGATCATATCGATCGCGTGCGGCCGCAGGGCCTCGAGCTTCTCGGGCGCCACGCGCACCGTGCCGGCGACGATCAGGCTCATGGTCAGGACATCCACGGTTCTTGAAGGGACCGGCGCGCCTCGAAGGCCTCGATCGAAGTCGCCTCACGCAGGGTCTCGCCGATGGCGTCCAGTCCCTGCAGCATCTTCGCCTTGCGGCCCGGGTCGATATCGAAGGTGATCTGGCGTCCCGAAGGCGCCGAGATCGTCTGGGCGGGGAGGTCGATGGTGAAGACGTGGTTGCCGCCCCTCGCCTCCTCCATCAGCGCCTCGACCGTCTCCGCCGTGAGGGCAATCGGCAGCAGGCCGTTCTGGAAGCAGTTGTTGTAGAAGATGTCCGCAAACCCCTCGGCGATTACGCAGCGGATGCCGAAGTCCATCAGGGCCCAGGGTGCGTGCTCACGGCTCGACCCGCAGCCGAAGTTGGCGCCTGCGATCAGAATTCCCGCTCCGGCGTAGGCCGGATCGTCGAGGACGAAGCCCGACCTCTTCGCCCCCGCCTCGTCATAGCGCAGGTCATAGAACAGACCCTTGCCGAGCCCGGCGCGTTCCGTGGTCTTGAGGAACTGTTTGGGAATGATCTGGTCGGTGTCGAGGTTGTCGATGTCGAGGGGGGCGGCGCGCGCTGTGATGGACGTGAAGGGCTGCATGGGCGGGACTCTGACAGGCTGAGTGGCGGCGTAGGCGGTTTCCGCGGGCGGGGTCAGTCGTCCGGCCCTTGGCCGCCGATGACCAGGGCCGGAGCGCCGACGACGCCGGATCGCAAGGTGAAGACACGTGTTCCCGGCTTGCGACCCGCACGCGCCTCGGACACGTCGAACCCAGCAGCTGCGAGCCGCGCCTGGGCCGCGTCGGGATCGGGAGCGCGGAACGCCAGGCCGCTGACGACGTCGGGACCGTCCGACCGCGGTTTCTTCGGATCGGCCGCGATCTCGACGACAGCGTCGCCGCAGCGGAAGAAGAGCAGGCGCGATCCCCATGCGGGATTTGATCGGTCGAGCCGGAAGTCGAGGCCGAGCTTGGCCCCGTACAAGGCGATCGCCCGCTCGGGATCGGGCGTGCGGATCACGACATGGTCCAGGCCGGCGATCCCATCTCCTGCAATCGACGCCGCTCGGCCATCCGAGCCGGCGCCGGCGACCGCGAGCCC
>JAFANN010000139.1 GCA_019232665.1 Caulobacteraceae bacterium
TGCGGGCAGCGCCCCTGGCAACGGCAGGACGTTCGTCTTCTCCTTGGTGGAGACGTAGAGGAACGTCACTTCGGCCGACCAGTCGCCGTAGCGGACCATGCAATCGCAGTCGAAGGCGAACGAAATACCCTTGACGACGTCGGCGATGGTCGGTCGGGGTCGGTCGACGATGACGTCGGTTCCGTTCCGCCGATTCAGGCCGATCGTCGCGTGGACCGCCGGCAGGTATAGCCACATCTCAGCTTCGAACGCCGGCTTCGCATGGCCTGACGCGTCGTAGCCCTCGCGCGTCGAGAAGAGATCCGTCGGATTGTTGGACGTGGTTCCGCCTCCGGGAATATCCGGCACAGGTGTTGAGACCGACGCCGCGGCGGTTGCGTCGCTCGCCGGCGACTGACCTCCGTCCGCGGACGGAGCGCTTGCGCCGCCCGCAGCCTCGCCGTCCGGGGCCGCGGCTCTCGAAGCGGACGCCGCCAGGAACGCCGTGACGGCCGCGGCCGCGAACATAACGTGCGAGCGCATGTCCAATCCCCTGGTGCGGTGCAAAAGATTGCCGCGCAGCCCCACGCCGTTCATGCAAATCATGGAGGCCCAAAGCCTTTTCGCGGGGCGAAGAGTCTGCCTGTCTCGCTGGATGGCGCCATGAGCGCGCGGTGAGAGCCATCGGGTGATGATCCCAGACGCTCCCGTGCGTTCGCCGGAGCGACCGCCCCAGGCGGGACTCGCCCGCCGCTGAAGTCACCGTAGGGGAACGACTGCGAAGGCTCGCTCGGCCGGCCGACGTCCGGCGATAGCCGGGGAGGTCATAGGGCGCCGGCCTGAGCGCGCCCGCAGCGCCGATATGCTTCGCTTGCCGCACGCTGGAGCAAGCTCCCCTATGAGACGGCTCTTCGTCGCGCTGGCGGCCGCCATGACGACAGGTGTCTGCGGAAACGCCCTCGCCGCCGACATCCGCGCGCCCATCGTCCGGTACGAGCTTCACGTCCTGCCGAACGGCCTGAAGGTCTACAGCGTCGTCGATCGTTCCCGACCGGAGGTGGCGGTCCAGGTCTGGTACGACGTCGGCTCCAAGGATGATCCGCCGGGGCGCGCCGGCCTGGCCCACCTCTTCGAACACCTGATGTTCAAGGGCTCGCCCGGTCTGCCCTCCGAGTACATGGACGAGTTCACCGAGTCCGTCGGGGGCTCGAGCAACGCCTCGACCACCGAGGATTACACGTCCTACGAGGAGGTCGTGCCGGCGAAGGAGCTGGAGCGGGCTCTCTGGGCCGAGGCGACGCGGATGAACGCCCTCGCCATCGATAAACGGAGCTTCGAGGTCGAGCGCTCCGTCGTCGAGGAGGAGGTGCGCGAGGCCTTCGCCGACGACCCCTACGGGCGGCTCTTCATGCAGGCGATCCCGCAGGCCTCCTTCGCCTCCCCCGCGCTGCGCCAGTCTCCGGCTGGCTCGATCCACGACCTGCAGGCGGTGACCCTCGCCGACGTCGCGGCGTTCAAGGCGCACTACTACCGGCCCGATAACGCCACCGTCATCGTCGTCGGCGACTTCGAGCCGGCGCAGCTGCAGGCGTGGATCGAAAGATATTTCGGGCCAATGAAGGCGCCCCCGATCGCCCTGCCGCGCATCGCGCGCGCCGAACCGCCCCGGCGCGCGGCCAGGCGCGTTGTGATCGGCGCCCACGGCGCCCCTGCGCCCGCCGTGGTGCTCAGCTATGCCGGCCCGGCTGCGGACAGCCCTGACGCCGCGGCCGTCCGCCTGCTCGACGAGATCCTCACGGGTGACGGAGGGGGCCTCGGCAAGGCGGCCTTGGTCGAGCGTCGGCGCATCGCCACGGAGGTCTTCTCCGACGCCGATCTGCGCCAGGAAACCGGCCTGATCTACTTCGGCGCGATCATGGCGCCGGGCCACGGACTTGGCGAAGGGGAGGCGGCGCTGCGGCGCGAGCTGGGCTGGCTGAAGGACCACCGGGTAAGCCGCGTGGAACTGGCGACGGCGAAGGCGCAGGTCCTCGCCTCGGACCTGGGCAAGCGCGAGACGTTTGGCGGCCTGGCTGGCGAAATCGGCGAAGCCGCGGTTGTCGGGGGCAATGCCGGCGAGGTGAATTCAACTCTGGGCGCGCTGCAGGCGGTGACCCCGCGGGACATCCAACGGGTCGCCCGCGCCTACTGTGTCGACGGCAGTCGGGTGACGATCCGCTACGGCGCTGGCGGCCGCGACCGCAGTTGGCTCGCGTCGCCGCCGGCGAGCATCGCGTTCGGGGCTTCTGCGGCGACCCTTCCATCGGCGAAGATCCCCCCGCCCCCGCCCCCGAGCGTGACCCTGCCTGAGTTCACTCTGCCCGCCGCGGTCTCGCGCACGCTGTCCAACGGTCTGCACGTGGTCATCGCCACTCGGCCGGGCCTTCCCCTCGCCACCGCCCTTCTCACCTTTGAGGGAGGATCGCGCCTTGATCCGGCCGGTCAGCCGGGTCTGACCGGACTCGCCGCCTCCCTGGCATTGCGCGGATCCAGCTCGCGCAAGGGCCACGCGTTCGCCGCCACGATCGCCGAGCTTGGCCTCGGCCTCACGGCCGACGTCGGGCGCGACTCCACCTCGCTCGAGCTCTCCGGATTGTCGCCATCGCTTCCCCAGGGCCTGGCGATGCTCGCCGACGCCGTTCGCCAGCCGGACTACGCCCAGGCCGAGCTGGTCCGCGCGTTGCGATCGCGGTTAGACGACAGCGGGGAGGCCGCCGAGGACGACATTGCGGACGCCGCCCTCGAGGCCCTCGTGTTCCGACGCGGGACCGCACGGGACGCAGCGATTGAGCCGCACCCGATCACCCGGATGGACCTCGTCCGACAACACGACCGCCTGTGGCGACCCGACCAGGCCACTCTGGTGATCGCCGGCGCCGTCGATCCAGAATCCACACTCGCACAGGTTCAGGCCTTGTTCGGGACCTGGCCGAAACCAACCCGGCCGCCCCCTGTCTCGGCGGCGGAGGGGGGCGAGCGCCCTGCCCGCGTGGTTGTGCTAGACCGACCGGGCGCGGCTCTCGCCGAGGTCGAAGTGGGCGCCCAGGCAACCTATGGGTCCGAGGCCGCAAGGGCGGCGCTCGAGCTCGCCAACATGACGCTTGGCGGTGGGGTCTCCTCGCGGCTCAGCCGCGAAATCCGCGTCCGGCGCGGCCTCAGCTACGACGTCAGCAGCGAGCTCGGTCTGGGACCCGGTCCTGGCCTGTTCAGCGTGCGCACAGAGACGCGCAACGCGACCGCGCCCGAAGTGGCTGGCCTGATCCTTGCGCAGATGCGTCGGCTTGCGCGGGAGGAGATGACGCCTGCGGAACTGGCGGCGCGGAAGTCCGAACTGCTCGGAGACTACGCGCGCCGCACGGAGACGACGGTCGATCTCGCCGAACTTATTGGCGATGAAGCAGCGCGGGGCGTCGGGGTCGACGCCCTGGCCGCCTACCCCGCCCGCATCGAGGGAGCCAACCCCGGCCAGGTCCGCGCGGCCGCCGCCAGATTGGATGACCCCGCCGCGCTCGACGTGGTCATCGTCGGCGACGTGAGGCGGTTCCGCGGCGACCTCGGAGCGCGCTTCCCGGACGCCAAGATCATCGGCGAGCGTGAGCCGGCGCCCTTACGACCAAAGACAAGCCACACCTCATTCGACCAGCAGCTCGGCTCTCGCCCGCGCCTCAGGTGAACCCCCGACCGCAGCTGAGGCGACTTGCGGATGGCGGAGGGCAAGCGCGTGCGCGATCCGTCGGGCGGCATAGAGGACGGACACCATGATATCGCGCGCGAACTCCGACTCCCTGCCGACCCGGCGCAAAGTGCTGGTGGCGGGAACGCTTCTGGTCGTCAGTCCCGCGGTAGCCGTCGCGGCAAGTCGAGCCGAGCTCGACCGCGACGGTCCGGCTTCGCTTCAGCGCCTCTACGCGGCGAGTCCAAAGGCCGCCGAGCTCGGCTCGAAGGCGCGGGCGGTGCTGGTCTTTCCGCAGATCGTCAAAGCCGGCTTCATGGTCGGCGGCCAGAATGGCTCGGGCGTGTTGCTCCAGAAGGGCCGCCCGATCGGCTACTACCGCATCTCCGCCGGCAGCTTCGGCTTCCAGGCGGGCGCCCAGACGTTCAGCTACGCCCTCTTCTTCATGACGGCCGATTCACTGGCCTATCTGAAGAAGAGCGACGGATGGGCGATCGGCTCCGGCCCGAGCGTCGTGGTCGTGGACAAGGGAATGGCCGCGAGCATGAACACCACCACGCTCAGCCAGGCCGTCTACGCCATGCCTTACGGTCAGAAGGGCCTGATGGGCGGAATCGGGCTCGAGGGCTCGAAGATCACCCCCATCCATCCCAGCTGATCGATTGGCTCAGATCGTCGCCAGGACAGCGGCGGCGTGGCGGGCGATCATGGCTTCCTCGTTGGTGGGGATGACCCAGACCTCGACCGGCGAGCCGTCGCGGCTGACGCGTCCTGAGCCCCTGGCGTTGCGAGTTTCGTCAAGCTCCAGCCCAAGCCAGGCGCAGCCTGCGGCGATCTCGGCGCGGGTCTGGGGGTCGTTCTCGCCGATGCCGGCGGTGAAGACGAGCCCGTCGAGGCCGCCCAACGCCGCGGCCAGCGAGCCTGCCTCGCGCACCACGCGATAGACGAAGAGGGCGATAGCTTCAGCGGCCGCCGGTTCGGGAGAAGCTCGGAGACCGCGCATGTCGGAGCTGACGCCGGAGACACCCAGCAGGCCCGAACGCCGATAGACCAGGTCCTCGACGTCGCGAACGCTCAGGCCTTTCTCATCCATCAGGTAGAGGACGACGCCCGGATCGAGCGTCCCGCAGCGCGTGCCCATGAGCAGGCCGTCGACGGCGGTGAAGCCCATCGTCGTCGCCACGCAGCGCCCGCCCTTCATGGCGCATAGGCTGGCGCCGTTGCCCAGATGCGCCGCGATCACCCGGCCCCGAGCCAACTCGGGCGCTGTCTCCGCCAGTCGCCCGGCGATGTATTCGTACGACAACCCATGGAAGCCGTAGCGGCGTACGCCCTCCTCCGCGAACTTTCGTGGCAAGCCGAACAGCTGGGCCAAGGCCGGTTGGGAGCGGTGGAAGGCGGTGTCGAAGCAGGCGACCTGCGGGATGTGCGGCGCAGCCTGGGCAATGGCCTCGATGGCGGCGAGGTTGAACGGCTGGTGCAGCGGCGCGAGGGGTATCAGGCGCTTGAGGGCAGCGACGACCGCGTCATCGACCCGGATTGGCGCAGCAAAGTCCGTGCCCCCGTGCACGACCCTGTGGCCGATGCCTGCGATGGGGGAGCCGCGGATGAGGTCGGCCGCCGTGCGAAGCACCTCAAGGGTAGCCGCCTGCACATCTAGCGCCTCGGCGCGCCAGCTGCGTTCGGAGACGGTCTCACCGTCCGGGCGCTCGACCTTCAGGCGGGGAGCCGTGCCGATCCCTTCGATCTTGCCGTGGTAGCGCACGTCCTGGCGCGCATCGGGCTCGTAGATCGCAAACTTGACGCTGGAGGAGCCGGCGTTGACCACGGCGACGCAGCCATCCGGAGAGACTTTCGCGGGCGCAACGGCCTGGGTGACGGTTTCAGGCGACGACATGAGCGCCTCCGTCAACGTAGATGGTCCCCCCCGTGATCCGGTGCGCGAAGTCGCTGGCGAGGTAGGCGCAGGCGAATCCCACATCCATGATGTCGACGAGCTCGCCGATCGGCGCCTTCCGCTCCGCCTCGCTCAGCATCACGTCGAAGTCTTTCAGGCCTGACGCCGCCCGCGTCTTCAGCGGCCCCGGCGAGATGGCGTGGACGCGGATCCCCTGTGGCCCGAGCTCATAGGAGAGATAGCGGCAAGTCGCCTCGAGCGCCGCTTTAACCGGACCCATGACGTTGTAGTTCGGCACGACCCGGTCGGCGCCGAAATAGCTCATCGCGAAGAGGCAACCGCCCCCGGTCATCAGCGGCGCAGCGAGCTTGGCCATGCGGATGAACGAGTGGCAGGAGATGTCCATCGCCGTGGCGAAGCCGCTCGCAGAGCAGTCGAGCAGGCCGCCCTGAAGATCCTCCCTGGGCGCGAAGGCGATGGAGTGAATCAGGTGGTCGAGCCGTCCCCAGCGCTGACGGACCACGTCGAAAAGAGCTTCGAGTTGGCCAGGAACCCCGACGTCCAGGGGCTCGACGATCTCGGCCTCGAGCTCGCGCGCCAAGGGCTCGACGTGCGGCCGCGCCTTTTCGTTGAGCCAGGTGAGCGCGAGGTCCGCGCCGGCGGTGCGGAAGGCCTTGGCGCAGCCATAGGCGATGGAATGTTCATTGGCGACGCCGACCACCAGGGTCTTCCGTCCCGTCAGGATCGGCCGGATCGCGGCGTCGTTCATGACGGGCCTCAGCCGATCGCGGCGCTGAGACGGCGGGCGGCCGCCACCAGGACGGCGACCGCGCACGAGGCAAGCCTCGCGATGAGATCGTCCGCGCGACTGGTGAGCACGATCGGCACGCGCGCGCCCAGGACGATGCCCGCGGCGTCGGCGCCCGCCAGGAAGGAGAGGCTCTTGGCCAGCATGTTGCCCGCCTCGAGGTCGGGGACGATGAGCACGTTGGCGCATCCGGCCACGTGCGAGACGATCCCCTTCACCTCGGCGGCCGCAGGGCTGATCGCGTTGTCGAGCGCCAGGGGGCCGTCGAGTAAGGCGCCGACGATCTGGCCGCGATCGGCCATTTTGCACAGAGCCGCGGCTTCGATGGTCGAGGGCGCCTTGGGAGTTACGGTCTCCATGGCGCTGAGGATCGCCACCCGGACCTCTTGCGCGCCCAGAGCGTGCGCGAGGTCGATCGCATTCTGGACGATGTCGACCTTGACCTCGAGGGTTGGCGCGATGTTCACGGCCGCGTCGCTGATGATCAGCGGCTGGTCGTGCCCCGGCACGTCCATGATGAAGCAGTGGCTGATCCGGCGAGCCGTCCGCAGACCCGTATCCCGCGCGACCACCGCGGCCATCAGTTCATCCGTATGCAGACTGCCCTTCATCAGCGCCTCGGCGCGGCCCGCGCGCACGAGCTCGACCGCTTTGCACGCGGAATCCTCACTGTGCTGGGCCTCGACGATCTCGAAGCCGGAGATGTCCTGGCGGCAATCGCGGGCGACCTGTTCGATACGATGCGCAGGCCCAACCAGGATCGGCGTCACCAGCTTCAGTCGGGCCGCTTCGATCGCGCTCTCGAGCGAGACCTCGTTGCAGGGATGCGCGACGGCGATGCTGATCGGCGGCGCCTTCTGAGCTCTCGCCACGAGTAAGTGGAACTTCTCGTGGCGCCGCCCTTCGACGTCAGCGGCGATGTCAAGCATGGGAGACCTCCAGCTGCGGGCGCGCCGCGTTCGCAGCAAACAGAGCGTCGACGCGCGCGAGACGGCGGTGACCCTCTTCGGTCAGGCCGTCGCGGGCGTTTATGATCTGGTGCAAGGCCTCGAGCGCCTTCCTGGCCTGATCGGGTCGGTCCGCCAGGAGCGCCGGAATGGCGCCGATCGCCCGCTCGTCATCGAGTCGCACCAGCAACGCCTGCTCGCGCACCTGGGCCTTGAAGTCGGCGAAGGAGGGTCGCTCGTCAGGCGGCGCCGCGTCGCGGAATTTCTTGAGAACCGCGAATTCGCGATCGTCGAAGCTCCCTTCGGCCTGATGCACGTAGGTGAGGGCGCGAAGGGCCGCGTCTACTGGTCCGCCGATCTCGAACCGCTGCCCCAGCTCGGCTCTGACCCGCGCCGCGTCGACCTCCCGCGCGAGGTCGCGCTGGATGCGTCGACCCGGCGGCTCCTTGGTTTGTCCCAGCCCGACTGCGGCGCGCAGCAACGGCGAACCATAGGTAAAGAGAAACAAATTCTCCTGCGCCGTGTCGCGCGCCGTGCGCCAGATGTCCCAGGCATGGACGATCCAGTCGGACGCAAGACCCTCGAGCGCCAGAAAGGGATTGTCGCGGGCAACGGGCTGACGCCAGTCACGGACCGCTTCCGCCAGCGCCGCCACCGGCGCCATCATCGGATTGGCGTTGGAGAAAGCCGTGAAGCGAAGCCTGTTCGGATGCAGCCGGCGCGCCAGATCGGCCGCCATCGGGTTCGCGATCGTTCGCATGAAGGGAGACGCAAAGGCGCGATAGAGGCCGAGGTTGATCTCCGACACCTGCGCCGCCACGGCGAAACGCAGGTCGTCGTCGGGCCGGCGATCGACGATCTTGCGGATCTCGTCGAGGGTTCGCCGCTCGAGGCGGAAGAGATAGCGGTCTTCGACGAGGTCCGGATGCCTCGTCCCCGGCTCGACCTCCGTGATCACCGCCTCGTAGAGGCCGGGCGGAAGCAGATCGATCAAGTCCATGCAGTTGATGAACTCGCGGTGCTCCTTGTCCGCCACCTTGCCGGAGACGAAGATCCCGAGGTGTCCTATCGACTGGTGCAGGGTGTAGACGATGGTCTGCCCAGCATCGGCGATCTCATGATCCTCTTCGTAGAGATCGGTGATCCAGCCCAACGCCTGCGACGGCGGCGTGATATTGTCGCCCCAGGAACAGAAGACGATGATTGGCGAAGTGATGTTGCGCAGGTCCACCCGGTAACCGTCGGACGTGTGCAGCGCTCCCGAACTGAGCTTATTGCCGACGAAGAGATTGTCGGCGATCCACTGCATCTCCTCGGCATTGAGCAGCACCGGGCTGCCCCACCATGTCTCGAAGTCGATGAAGCGCGGCCCCTCAGTGTCGACCTTCGAATAGACGTTGTAAGCCTTCTCCCAGTACGTGTTGGCGGGATTCAGGGCCTCGAAGTTCGACACGAGCCAGGCGCCGTCGAAGATCCCGCAGCCAAGATCGCCTGTCAGGGCGTCCAGCCAGGAGCCCCCCAGCACGCCGCCGAGATAGCGCATCGGACTACCTCCGCGCTCGCCGGCCCAGTAAGAGAGTGGCGAACCGGCCAACATCAGGGGCCCGAAGAGATCCGGCCTGAGCGCCGCGGCCATGATCGACTGCCAGCCGGCTTGGCAGTTGGCGATGACGACCGGCTTGGAAATCGCATCCGGATGAAGCCGGGCCACCTCTTCGATGAATGCGATCTCCGCGCGGCAGACGTCGGCGATCGTCTGGCCGGGCTCGGGATCGGGCGCAAAGCCGATGAAGTAGCAGGGGTGGCCTGCCTGCATCGCCAGGCCGATCTCGCTCTCCTGCTTCATTCCCCCGATGCCGGGGCCATGTCCGGCGCGCGGATCGACCACCACGATGGGGACCTTTGTCGGATCGATCGCGACACCCGCGGGGGGTATGACCCGGACGAGGCCGTAGTTCACGGGCCGACCCAGACTGCGGCCATCCATCACCAGCTCGACTTCGAACGTCAGGACATGGGGAACCGCCTGGGCCCTGTGCGCCGCGACGGCCTCGCCCCGCTGGCGCAGAACGTCTAGCGTCAGGATCGATCTCTGCCAGGCGTCCAGCCAGTATTCATAGGCCGGTCCGAGGGTCTGCGCGCCGAACATCTCAGCCTCCTGCCATCTGCCGGCCGTCGGTTGGGCGCGCCCGGCCGGAGCCGAGCGCCTGGTCGAGATCGATCGTCGGCCTCTTTGCGAGCCGTGATGTCGAGCTGTGCTTGCGAGATCCTCGATGCGGACTGCGCACGCGAGGGATATGGAGCGAGTATGGCCGCTTGGGCCGGAGCGGTCATCCGGTTGAACCCGGAGATGGGTGAGCGGCAGCCCTCGGAAGCGTGCTGCAGTGCGGCAAGACCGGTGGATCACACATTGCCGGCCAAGCCGGAACAGCGTCCGTCGCAGCCCTGGCGGGAGCATCAGCTTTAGCTGTGGATCGAACCGGCGACCGGCCGGCGCGCCCTCGGGTGGACACCTGATTTCGCGTCTCAGGGTCCGGGCTACGCTTCCTTCGAAACTACCTCGCGCGCGGGGCCTTCGCCCGCATTCTTCCCGGAGGACTGCCATGTCCGGAGCCGCGCCAACACGGGTTGGACCCAAGCGGATCGCGGCTCGCCTCGCGACAGCGGCTGTGCTCGCGACGATGGCGTTGTTCGGATGCGCTGGCCCGACTCGTATGGCCGCTCCCCCCGCTCCAGCCGACGTTCGCGCCGACCCGGGCGTAGCCGAGGTTCGCTATTTCGTCGCCCGCGATCCAGGAGCATTCGAAGCCGCCGCGCGGGAGGCCTTCCGCCGCGAGCTGGCGTGGCGCGCGAGTACTGGACAGACCGGCCCCCTGCCCCCAGTGAATTTCCTTGCCATTTCAGGCGGAGGCCACGACGGCGCCTTCGCCGCGGGGCTGTTGAATGGCTGGACCGCGCACGGCGATCGCCCGGAGTTCAAGGCGGTGACGGGGATCAGCACGGGCGCCCTGATCGCGCCGTTTGCTTTCCTGGGCCCGCGCTACGACGGAACCTTGAAGGACCTCTACACCAACATCTCTCAGGCGGACATCTACCGGAAGCGACTTCCCTTCAGCGCGTTATTCAATGACGCGCTCTCCTCCACTGAACCGCTGGCCCGGCTCACCAGCCACTACGTGACCCGCCAGTTGCTCGACGAGATCGCCGCCGAATACGCCAAGGGCCGAATGCTGCTCATCGGCACGACCGATCTGGACAATCTCGAGCCCGTGGTCTGGAACATGACGGCGATCGCCGCGAGCCATGACCCGCACGCAGTCGAACTGTTCCGCGAGGTCTTGATGGCTTCGGCCGCCATACCAGGCGCATTTCCACCGGTGATGATCAACGTCACCCTCGATGGCGTGCACTATCAGGAGATGCACGTTGACGGCGGCGTCGCCGCCCAGGTGTTCACCTATCCCCCAAGCCTCAACGTCGGACAGCTCAGTGCGAATATCGGCGCGGTTCGGGAGCGGAAGCTCTACATCATCCGCAATGCCCGGCTTGACCCCGACTGGGCGAACACCAAGCGACGGACGTTGAGCATCGCCGGGCGGGCGATCGCATCGCTGATCCAGACGCAGGGGGTCGGCGATCTATACCGGATCTATGTGACGGCGCGTCGGGACCACATCGACTACAATCTGGCCTTCATCCCATCGACCTTCACGACGGTGGCCACCGAGCAGTTCGACACCGCCTACATGCGCACTCTATATCAGACAGGTTATGACCTGGGCGCGAAAGGCTACGTCTGGAGCAAGACTCCGCCCGCGTATCAGGAGGCCACGTTCGCGCCCGCGAATTGAGGCCCTATTCTTCGGAAGCCACTGCCTGCGCGCCGCTGGCCGGTGACATCGCCTTCAACTTGCCAAGCTCCGCGACGCTGGCCTTGGCCCAGTCGTCGAACATCCGCTGGAAGTCGGCGCGATTGGTCACGCTGTTGCGCAGGTAAGGCGAGGAATCCCCCGCCAGTCGCCGATCGAGCGCGCGGCCAAGCAGAGCGCCCGTCTCCGAATCCCGCGCTTCGACGATGAAGGTCGCCTCCCCGGCGTCCTGCGACCAGGTCCGGCTGCGCCCGGCGGTCTTCACGTCGGGCGCGGTGACCGACAGGTTTATCACGCCTGTGCGCACGCGAAGCACGCCCGGCCCGGAGGCCTGAACCACCTGATAGCCGGCCTTCCGATACGCATTGGCGAGGGTGTCGCCCATGCCGGTCGAGACCGCCTTGACGATCTGGTCGGCGTGGGCCTGGTCAAGACGCTTGCCGGAGCGCGCGGCCTTCGAGTTGTAGTCGCGCATCCAGTTTTCCTTGAACGCGACCTCCGTGGCATCCAGCATCACCTTGGTGTAGGACTTCATGTCGGCGCCCGGGAGAAGGTAGACCCGATCGAGTTGCTTCGACTCCACCAGGACCAGACCGTCCCAGGTCGCAGGAGCGCCCGCCGCACGCACAATGGGCGCGCCCATGAAATTGATGGTCACCGCGAGGGCGGCAGACACTACGAGCAGGCGTCGAGGGGTCATCACAACCTCCATGATTACCCGGAAGCGTAAGCTGCGGCCGGCCCGCTCCAATCCGCAGAAGGCCCTATAACCGAGCGGCCGCATCCCTGACCCGACGCACTTGACGCCT
>JAFANN010000203.1 GCA_019232665.1 Caulobacteraceae bacterium
CGGCGAGCTCGACGCCTATCTGAAGAGCGCGCCGCAGCTTGGGCCGGCCCCTCCGTTCGCCGCCAAGCTGCGCCACGACTTCGAGCAGAAATACGCCGCGGGTTGAGCGGAGCCTTCATACCCTCCGTCTCGGGATTTTGCGAAGCCCTCCCCCTGGGTCCCAGATCCTCGCTGCGCTCCGCTTCGCTACGGCCCGGGATGACAGAGGAAAAAGGGGAAATTCGCAACTGACCCCGTGAGGGGTGGAGGGCTAGAGATCAGGCGCCCTCGACTTCGAGTTTGGCCAGCTGGCCGCGCACCCCGCGCAGCAAGGCGTCCGACCGGGCGGGGTCGGTGAGGACGCGGGATATGGCGAGGGCTCCGATCATCGCGCTTACGGCCAGCATGGCCTTGTCTTCATCGCCACCCAGTATCTCGGCCGTCGAGGCGATGAAGCCTTCGAGGTGGCCCTCCATGGTGCGACGGGACGCATCGTCGGCGCGGCCGACGTCGCCGACGAGAGCGGCCATGGCGCAGCCCCGGTCGCGCGTGTCGCGGTGGGTCCGGCTGAGATAGCTGCGGACCATATCGGCGAACCGGCGCGAACCTGCGCCCACTTGGCCCTTGGCGCGGGATTGGCCGTCCGTGAGAGCGCGCTCCAGCGCCTCGGCGAGGAGGGCGGAACGGGATTCGAAGTGGCCGTAGAAGCCGCCGTGGGTCAGGCCGACGCTCTTCATCAGCGCGCCGACGCTGATCGACTCCAGTCCGGCGTCGCGCGCCTGCCGCGCCGCCTCGGCCAGGATCCGCTCCCGGTTCTGCGCCTTCTCGGCCTGAGAATGTCCCACCGTCGCTCCTTCGCCGCTTGACCAATCTGGATTATACATATCATCGTCACGAATGACGAACGTCATCCAGATTGACGGTCACCGCAGGAAGGAGAGACCGATGTCAGAGACCCTCGCCGTCGAAGGCCGGGTGCGCAGCGAGCGCCACGACCATATCCTGAAGATCGTCATCGACAACCCGGCCAAGAAGAACGCATTCGTCCCGGCGATGATGGCTCAGCTCTCCGCAGCCATGACCGAGCTCGACCGCGATCCGGACCTATGGGTCGGCGTCCTGTGCGCCCAGGGCGACAACTTCACCGCCGGCCTGGACATGCCCAAGTTCTTCGGCCCGACCGCATCGCCAACCGCGATCCCGAGCGACGGGATCGACCCCTTCGGCCTGCGCAATCAGTGCCGCAAACCCATCGTCACCGCGGTCCAGGGGATCTGCTTCACGGTCGGGATCGAGATGATGCTCGCCGGCGACATCGCCATCGCCGCCGCCGGCACGCGCTTCTGCCAGATGGAGGCCAAGCGCGGGATCGCGCCGCTCGGCGGCGCCCACTTCCGCTACGTCACCCGCGCCGGCTGGGGGAATGCGATGTACCACCTGATGCTCTGCGACGAGTTCGGCGCGGAGGAGGCGTATCGGATTGGCCTCATCCAGGAGGTGACGCCGGCCGGACAGCAGGTGGAGCGGGCGTTGGAGATCGCACGCGTCATCGCCGCCAACGCGCCCCTCGGCGTCCAAGTGACCAAGGAAGCGGGCCGCAAGTTCATCGAAGCCGGCGAGCGGGCGGCCATCGAAGCCATTCCCGAGATCCGTCAGCGGGTGATGGGCACGGCGGACGCCGCCGAGGGCATCAAGTCCTTCGTCGAACGCCGCGCCGCGGTCTTCCAGGGCCGCTAGCTTCCCTTCAGAACGCGCCCACGGCTCCAGCGAAGACCACCGGGCTGGCGTAGCCGTCGGCGGACCGTGAGGCGACGCCGAAGCTGAAGTCGTCGACGTTCACGCCCTTCAGCGTCAGCGACGTGTCGGTCGTGTCCCGATGCTGCGTCCACTGCGGAGCGGTCGTCTCTCGCCACCAGACTGTGTAGCCGGACGCTCCGGGAACGGGAGACCAGCTGACCGTGGTGTCGGCGGTGACTGCGCCGGCAAGCTTGACGTCCGACGGCGGAGCCGGGGCGCGCGCGAGCGCCGCGAGGGTCAGGGCGTTCAGCCGCGCGACGCGAGCCAGGTAGGGAAAGTCGACGCCGGCGACGACGTCGCCATAGGCGATCCCGTTCTCGGTCCTCACGTCCTGATGTTGGCGCGTATAGTTCTCGTCAGCCTCGGTGACCCGCACCGCTGGATAGCCGGCCGCCTGCATCGGCGCCTGGTCTCCCCCTCGGTGGAAGCGATCGGCGCGCCAGATCTGACGCACAGAAAAGCCCGGCAGATAGTCGGCGGCGATGGTCTGCATGTAGCGGGATAGGTTGCGCGAGGGCGCGTCGTTTTCGCCTCCGCCCAGCCGACGGGCCTGGGCCAGATCCGGCGTTTCGTTCGCTCGGGTTCCTTCCGAGAACACCCGCACCTGGTCGTCGGCGACGTGGCCGTCCTGGCCGTGAGTGTTGCCGATGATGTCGTTGTTGAGGACGGCCTCGACCTTCCAGCCCTGCGCCTTGGCGTAGTGAGCCAGGACCTGTCCGCCGTAGAGTCCCTGCTCCTCCCCCGACAGCACCGCGTAGACGATGGTGGCCGCGAACTTGCGGCAGGCGAGGACGCGCGCCGATTCCATCACCGCCGCCACCCCCGAGCCGTCGTCATTCGCGCCGGGCGCATCGCTGGTCGCGTTCATCACGTCTGTGACGCGGCTGTCGATATGACCGCTGATGATCACGACCCTGTCCGGATCGGTCGACCCGCGCTGGATCGCCAGCACGTCCTGCACCACGGCGGGCTTGGGAAGGCGTGAACCGGTGAAGGTCTCCTGCGGCGTCGCGATCGTCAGGGCGCCGCCGCAACTGGAGCTGTCCTCGGCGAACTTCGAGGCGACCCAGCGACGGGCCGCGCCGATGCCGCGAGTGGCCGAAATTGTGTCCGAGAGGGTGTGGCGGGTCCCGAACCCCACCAGCTGCTCGATCGTTGCGCGCAGCTCGGCCGGATCGACTTGCCGTGCAATCTCGGCCATTGCCTCTCGCGGAGCCGGCGGCGGCGCTTCCTGTGGCGCTGCAACAACAGCCGACGCGCTTATGATAAGGGCAGAGGCAACGAGAGGTGCTCTCATCGAGGGCGTACTCCTTGGATGAATCGTGTTCCGAGGTATTTTGCACCCGCGTTTCAGCCACTGACGCTAGATTGCAAGGGTCGCCTTGGGGAAGCCAAACTTGGCTAGGAAGACGCTTCACAGCGAACCTTCCAACCTGGCAAGGCGTTGCCGCAAAAGTGAAGCGTCGCTCTCACCTAACCAAACTCAAGGACGTCGCGATGATCCCCCGCCCCCGCCGAGCCGCGACCACCGCACTCGTGCTCTTGTCCGCCATCTCCCTGGCGGCCTGCGCCTCGAAGCCGAAGCCGATGGGCCCTGCCCCCACCCAAACGCCGCCGCCTCCGCCGGCCGCGCCCAATGAAGCGCCTCCCCCGCCGCCGGTCTCCGAAGCGCCCACCGGTCCGGTCCCCGGGTCTGTGCAGGACTTCGTGATCCACGCCGGCGACCGCGTGTATTTCGACTTCAACGAGTACACCGTGCGTAACGACGCGCGCGGGATTCTTGACGCCCAGGCGGCCTGGCTTCAGCGGTACCCGGAAGTGCGGGTGCGCATCGAAGGCAATTGCGACGACCGCGGCACCGAGGAATACAACTTCGCTCTCGGCGCCCGCCGCGCCGCGGCCGTGAAGGACTACCTGGTGTCGCACGGCGTTTCGGCCGCCCGCGTCGATACGGTCTCCTATGGCAAGGAGCACCCGATCGCGATCGGCAACACCGAGGATGAATATGCGAAGAACCGGAACGCCCACACCAATATCACCTCTGGCGCGCGTTCCTGACGCTTTGCCCGGAACGAGGCGGCGCGCGCGCCGCCTCGTTTGCGGGCTCTCGGCATTGGCCCTTCTCGGCGGAATGGCTGAGCAGGCTGCGGCCCAGGTGTCCCTCGACGAACCGCCTCTGGGCGAAAACGACGCCAAGCGCCTCGACCGCATCGAAAAGGCGGTGCGCGAGTTGCGGGCGATCGTCTTCCAGGGGCGCGAGACTGGCCAGCCGGTTGTGGTGCAGCCCGCCGACACCGAGGGCCAGATCAACCGTCAATCCGACAAGCTGAACGACATCGACCAGACCCTCGCCAAGGTCACCGGCGAACTCGAGGTCGTCCGGCACGACGTCGACCAGTCGCACCACGATCTCGATGACCTGAGGGCGAAGAACGAGGCGCTCAAGGATGAGGTCGACGCTCTGACGAAGACGGTCCAGTCGCTGCAGCCTCCGCCGCCCCCGCCCGCTGGCGCGCCTGCCCCCAGCAGCGATCAGGGGGCGGCCCCGACGCCGCCGGCGACCTCGACCCTCAGTCCCGCCTCGCAGTTCGCGGCCGCGCGCGCCGCCCTGGAACAGGGCGACATGGCCAACGCGGAGGCGGGCTTCCAGGCCTACATCGCCATCGCCGGCGATGGACCGCGCGGCCCCGAGGCGCGCTACTACCTCGCGCGCACCCTCATCGCCCGCAAGGCATGGCCCGAGGCGGCGACGGCGGACATCGGCGCGATCCGGGGCTGGCCGCACACGAGCTGGGCGCCGGCGGCGGTGCTCGACCTCTCGCGCTCGCTCGTGGCCATGGGCAAGAACCAGGACGCCTGCGAGACCCTCGGCGAACTGTCGCGGCACTATCCGGGCGCCCCGGCGTCGGTGACGCGGGAGGCGAAACGTCTGAGCGCCGACGCCAAGTGCGAGTGACGGGCGGCTAGGCCATGTTCGCGGCCGTCCGCGCCGTTCTGGACCGCCGCCTGGACCGCGATGTCGAGCGGCCCGTCCTCGTCGCCTGCTCCGGCGGGGGCGACTCCATTGCGTTGCTGCTGGCGGCTCGCGCCTGGGCCGCCGGAGCGGGCCGCCGCCTCGTCATCGCCACGGTCGACCATGGCCTACAGCCCCAGTCGGCCTGCTGGGCCGAGTCTGTTACGCGGCGCTGCGCCGCTTCGGGCGAGACCCATCTGACCCTCCGCTGGGAGGGGCCGCGGCCAGCGAGGGGCGTCAGCGCAGCCGCGCGCGAGGCCCGTCATCGCCTGCTGGCGCAGGCCGCTCGCGACGTGGGCGCGCGGGTGGTGCTGGCGGGACATACGGCCGACGACGTCCTGGAAGCCCAGCTGATGCGTCGGTGGGGATCGAGCGTCCCCTCGCCTCGGGAGTGGTCGCCGTCGCCCGCCTGGCCCGAGGGTCGCGAGGTCTTCCTCTTGCGCCCGCTGATCGGCCTGCGCCGCATCGCCATCCGGGAGGCCCTCGTCGCGCTTGGCGAGACCTGGATCGAGGATCCGGCGAACGCCAGCCCCCTCAGCCTTCGCGCCCGCGCCCGCGCTCATCTCGCCGGCGATAGCTCGCAGGACCCGGCTCCCGAGCCGCCGCCGGCAGGGCTTTCCCCATTCGACGAGGGCCCCGCGGGCGAACTCGCCTCGGACCGCTCGAGCCTTGTCGCCGCTTCGGACGCCGTGGCGCGCGCGTGGATGGGCGCTGCCCTCGTCTGCGCGGGCGGCGGCCGACGCGCGCCGCGGGGCGAGGCGCTGGACCGGATCCTCTCAATGGCTCGAGGCGGAGGGGACGCCGCATCGACCTTGGCCGGAGCGCGGATCTGCCGCGAGGGCGAGCGCGTGACGATTGCGCGGGAAGCCGGCGACGAGCGGGGCGCCCATCCGCAGGCCCTGCTCCTCGAGCCTGGCGTTCCGATCGTCTGGGATGGACGCTTCGAGATCGTCGCACGGGAGCCGGCGCTGAAGGTCCGGCCCTTGGCGGGGGCGATGTCGAAGCTGACGCGACCGGATCGTGAGGCGGTCATGCTGGCCCACCCGCTCGCCCGGCCGGCCACGCCACTGATCGAGCGGAGCGACGGCTCGGTCTTCCTACCGCGACAAGGTCAGGCGGGTGTGGTGACGGCGCAGTCCCTGGTCAAGGCCAGGCTGGATGCGGCATGTGGCGCGACAGATCATGAAACGGCCATCGTCGCGTGGCGAACTCACCCAGAACATCCTAAATTCGCGGCGTGAACGTGATGAGGCCGGTCGATGAACCTTCGTAACCTGGCGATTTGGGGCGTGATCGTTCTCGCCCTGGTCGCCGTCTTTAGCATCATGAACAGCGGCTCCCATGGCGGGAATTCCCACCAGGTCGCCTATTCTGATCTGCTGAGCAAGGTCGACAGCGGAGACATCCGCGCGGTCAAGATCCACGGCCAGACCATAGAGGCGCGCGACCGCCAGGGCGCGACTCTCACCGCAACCGGCCCCCTCGACACTGAGGATCTGCAGCGGCGCCTGGAGGCGCACGGCGCAAGCTTCGAATTCGAGTCCCCGAATGGCGGCGTCCTTCCGAGCATTCTGATCAACATGCTGCCGATCCTGCTCCTGATCGCCGTGTGGATCTTCTTCATGCGACAGATGCAGGGGGGGGCAAGAGGCGCCATGGGCTTTGGCAAGTCCAAGGCGAGGCTGCTGACAGAGAACAAGAACCGGGTGACCTTCGATGACGTCGCCGGCGTTGACGAGGCCAAGGAAGACCTCACCGAGATCGTCGACTTCCTGAAGGATCCCGCCAAGTTCCAGCGGCTGGGCGGCAAGATCCCCAAGGGCGCCCTGATGATCGGCCCTCCAGGCACCGGTAAGACCCTGCTCGGCCGCGCCGTGGCCGGCGAAGCGGGCGTGCCCTTCTTCTACATTTCCGGTTCGGACTTCGTGGAGATGTTCGTCGGCGTCGGCGCCAGCCGCGTGCGCGACATGTTCGAGCAGGCGAAGAAGAACGCGCCCTGCATCATCTTCATCGACGAAATCGACGCCGTGGGCCGTCACCGCGGCGCGGGCCTCGGCGGCGGCAACGACGAGCGTGAGCAGACACTGAACCAGATGCTGGTCGAGATGGACGGCTTCGAAGGCAATGCCGGCGTGATCGTGATCGCTGCCACCAACCGTCCGGACGTGCTCGACCCGGCGCTGCTGCGCCCAGGCCGTTTCGACCGCCAGGTGGTGGTGCCGCTGCCCGATATCCGCGGCCGCGAACAGATCCTCGGCGTGCATATGCGCAAGGTGCCGATCGCCAACGACGTG
>JAFANN010000264.1 GCA_019232665.1 Caulobacteraceae bacterium
CTCGGGCAGCAGCCAGTCGCCGACGCGGGCGTAGTAGACCGCGAGATCGAGCTTGCTCACCCCGCTGCCCTCGAAGATCTCCCGTTCGGGGTTGGTCAGGGTGATCGCGGCGAGTTCACGGTCGCTGACGAGTTTGGGCTTGAGCGCCTTTTTGGCTGGCGCGGCCGGCCGCGGGGCGAAGCTCATGAAGGTCGGCGCGCGGGGGGAATCCTGGGCCGAGCGGCTGCGGTAGCCGATCTCGGCGGTCCAGATCGGCTCGACCCAGCGCGCGCCCGGCGTCTTGGGCGTCGGCACAGCAGGCGTGGCGCGCTCGTGAGGGGCCAGCGCCGCAAAAAGCTCGCGGGCCTTTTCGTCGCTGATCCCTGAGCCGGCGCGTCCGGCATAGACGAGCTCGCCGCCGCGTTCCTCGCCCAACAGCAAGGAAGTCGCGGCCTTGGGCATGTTCGACATGAAGCCGAGGATGACGAAGGTCCCGACCTCGACGCGCTTCACCTTCACCCAGGTCGTCGAGCGGGTCTGTTGATAGGGGGCGTCCGCCTTCTTGGCGACGATGCCCTCGAGGCCGAGGCGGCTCGCCTGGGCGAACAGGGCCTCGCCGTCGCCCTCGATGTGCTCGCTGAACTGGATCGGCGATTTCTGGTCGATCAGCGGGCCGATCAGGCCCTCGAGCGCCGCCTTGCGGTCGACCAGCCGCGCGGCGGAGAGGTCGTAGCCGTCGAGGTAGGGCAGATCGAACGCGAAATAGGTCATCGAATGGCTGTCGCCTTCCGAGAGCGCCCGCTCGAGGAGATCCAGGGCCGTCATGCCGCGCGCGTCCTGCACGACGACCTCGCCGTCGAGGATGGCGCTCTTGCAGGGCAGCTTGGCGAAAGCCTTGGCCAGCGCCCGGTAGCGATGGGTCCAATCGTGGCCGTTGCGCGTGATCAACCGCGCCTCGCCGTTCTCGAACATCACCAGCGTGCGGTAGCCGTCGTACTTGATCTCGTGCACCCAGCCCTCGCCGACCGGCGGCCGATCGGCGGTCGCGCACAGCTGCGGCTTGAAGCGGGCCGGCATGGCGGCGGCCACCGCGCCCTTGATCCTGGCCGCCTTGGGCGCGGGCAGCTTCCGGCGTGGCTCGGGCGCCGGCTCCTTGTCCTCGATCGGCTTGGCGCTGATGACGCTATTGGGTTGTTCGATGAGCACGTCGTACTCGTCGAGCGGACGCGCCGCGGGGTCGCGCTCCTTGATCAGCAGCCAGTTGGTCGGATCGTCCTTCAACCTGACCAGGGTCCAGCCGCCGGTGAGCTTCTCGCCGGCCAGTCGCACCTTCAGCTCGCCGGCCGCCAGCGCCGCGTCGGGATCGTCGGCGAGCGTGACCCACGTCCCGCGGTCCCAGACGATCACCGTCCCGGCGCCGTAGTTGCCCGCTGGTATCCGCCCCTCGAACCCCGCGTAGTCGAGAGGGTGGTCCTCGACGAGCTTGGCGAACCGCCGGACCTTGGGGTCCAGGCAGGGCCCCTCCGGCACCGCCCAGCTCTTCAGCGTCCCGCCGATCTCCAGCCGCAGGTCATAGTGCATGCGCCGGGCGTGATGCTTCTGGATCACGAAGATCGGATCGGCGGCCGCGCCAAGCACCTCGCCGGCCGGCTCAGGCGTCTCGGCAAAGCGCCTCTTGGCGCGATAGGTCGTCAGATCCTTGGCCATGCGCGCGCCCACCATGCCCACGCCGGCGCCGCCCGTCCATCGAGGCTGGCGTGCATGGCCATCTCGACCGAACGCGTGTTGGCGGGCGCCGTCTTAACCACGGAGGCGCGGAGAACACGGAGGGGCACGGAGGCGCTCCTCAGGCGAGGCTCGAAGGTTGAGAGGCTCAATTTCACGCCAAGCGCGCCAAGAACGCCAAGCGCGCCAAGGTCAGCCGAGAGGCTTCACGAAGCCTTCAATGCAGGAGTGTCCGCGGGAGCGTTTATTGCGCCTTCGGCGCGGCGCAGCGGCTCGGCCTGTTGGTCACGGTTCACGGCGGCGCCGCTGAAAACGCGCCGAAGGCGCATTCATCCTATCGTGCAGCCACTCCCGCTTCTCCGGATTCGCCCAATGTAGCCGCCATCCCCTTGGCGCGCTTGGCGCTCTTGGCGTGCTTGGCGTTGAAGACGGCCTCTGAATCGGCCGCGACTTCTCCATCCAATCCCCTCCGTGTCCTCCGTGCGCTCCGTGGTTAAGACAGCGCCCGCCAACACACGTTTGGTCGAGATGAGTGAGGGGGCGATTGAGTTTCGCAACAGCCCGCCCGCGGGCTACGCTCCCCGCATGGAGTCCCAACTCATCACCATAGAGATTCCCGACTCGGACCCGGTGTCGGGGCTCTGGCGGGCGCCCGGTGACGCTTCGGCCTGTCTGGTTCTCGCACATGGCGCTGGCGCGGGCATGGCGCACCGGTCGATGGCGGCGATCGCCGAGGGCCTGGCGGGGCGCGGAGTTGCGAGCCTGCGCTATCAGTTCCCGTACATGGAGCGCGGCGGCAAACGGGTGGATCGACCGGAGGTCGCCCACGCCACTGTCCGCGCCGCGGTGGCCGAGGCGCGCCGGCGCACGGACAAGCCGCTCTTTGCCGGCGGCCGCTCGTTTGGCGGCCGGATGACCTCGCAGGCGCAGGCGCTCGAGCCGCTGGATGGCGTTCGCGGGCTGATCTTCTTCGCCTTTCCCCTGCACACCGCCGGCAAACCTGGCGTCGAACGCGCCCAGCATCTCTCGGAGATCAAGACTCCCATGCTGTTCCTGCAGGGGACCAAGGACGCGCTGGCCGAGCTCGATCTGTTGCGTGGCGTGGTCGCCAATCTCGGAAGTCTGGCGACCTTGGAGCTTCTCGCCGAGGCCGATCATTCCTTCCACGTTCCAGCCAAGCTCGGCCGGACCGATGCGGAGGTCCTGGGCGCCGCGCTCGACGTGGCGACGGCGTGGATGGGATCGGCGGCTGCGCTTTAGACCGCCCTGCGTCGCCTCACCTGAGCCAGACCCGGAGGATCAGGCTGACGGGGAGGCGCCCGCCGGCGGCGTCTCGGGGATCAGGCGCGCGGCGCGCTGACCGGTGAGGTAGGACCACAGCCATTGGCGCTGGACGCGCAGGCGGTTCTGGAGCTGCGGCAGGGCCATGATGTGGATGGCCGCCCAGACGAACCAGGTGAGCAGGCCGCTGGCGCGCAGCTTGCCCCGCTCGAGAATGGCGTAGTTCT
>JAFANN010000112.1 GCA_019232665.1 Caulobacteraceae bacterium
ACGATCTCAGGTTGGATTGTCCGGCGGTGAGACGCGCCGCGCCGCGCTTGCCCGGGCGTTTGCCGAGCAGCCCGACGTGTTGTTGCTGGACGAGCCGACCAACCATCTCGACATCATCGCCATCGAGCAGCTCGAGGAGATGCTCGCACGGAGCCGCTCCGCGATCCTGGTCGTCAGCCATGACCGCGCCTTCCTCGAGCGAATAACGAGGCGCTGCTTCTGGCTCGAGTCCGGCGAGGTCCGCCGGCTGGACCGCGGCTTCGCGCATTTCGACGCCTGGGCGGAGGAGTTCATCGCCGCGGAATCCGAGGCTGCGCGTCGGCTGGATAAGGCGATCGAGCGCGAGCAGCATTGGCTCGAGCGCGGCGTCACGGCCCGGCGGGCGCGCAACGAAGGCCGGCGGCGGCGGCTGATGGCGCTTCGGGCGGCCAAGTCTGAAAGCCTGAGGTTGGCCAGGGGCGAACTCGCCCTCAGCACGGGCGCGGCGCCGACATCGGGCCGGCGGGTGGTCGAGGCCAAGCGGCTGACCAAGAGCTTCGGCGAGCGGACTCTGATCCGCGATTTCTCGACGCGGATCCTGCGAGGAGATCGGGTGGCGATCGTCGGCCCGAACGGCGCGGGCAAGACGACCCTGGTGCGCCTGCTGCTCGACGAACTGGCGCCCGATTCCGGCTCGATCCAGCTCGGGGTCAACCTGCAGGTCGTCTATGTCGATCAGGCGCGAGCGGACCTGACTGAGGGCATGACCCTGTGGACGGCGTTGGCGCCAGGCGGGGGCGACCAGGTCATGGTCCAGGGAAAGCCCACGCACGTCGCCGCCTACGCTCGCGACTTCCTGTTCCGCGACGACCAGTTGCGGCAGCCCGTCTCCAGCCTCTCGGGGGGCGAGCGCAATCGCCTGCTGCTTGCCCGCGCCCTCGCCCGACCAGCCAATGTCCTGGTGCTCGACGAGCCGACCAACGACCTCGACATGGAAACCCTCGAGCTGCTCGAGGACATGCTGAGCGATTTCGAGGGCACCCTCATCCTCGTCAGCCACGATCGCGACTTCATCGACCGGCTGGCGACCTCGACCATCGCCCTCGACGGCCGCGGCGTCGCCGTCGAGACGCCTGGGGGCTGGAAGGACTTCCTCTCGCAGAACCCCCGATTCCTTGCGCCGACGGCCGCCGCCGCTGCGCCGTCACGTCCCGCGCCGCGAACGCCCAGGATCGCGAGCGCGCCGGCGAAGCTATCATTCAAGGACCAGCGCCGGCTCGCCGAGGCGGAAGCCCTGGTGGCTTCGCTGCCGGACGAGATCGCCCGATTGGAGCGTACGCTCGCCGATCCCAACCTCTACGCCCGCGACCCTTCGGCTTTTGCGAAGGCGACTGAGGACCTCGAAGAGGCGAGGGCGCGATTGGCCGAAGCCGAGGAAGCCTGGCTCGAACTCGAGGCGCGGCGTGAAGCACTGACCAACAGATAGCTATGCCTCGCCATGGCGCGCGCGAGCCGGCGTGATATGACGCGACGATCGAAAACATTGGGAGGCTGGCATGCGGCGTGGCTTGATGATCGCGGTTCTGGCGACGGCGCTGGCCGCAGCGGGGGCGCCGGCGCTCGCGCAGATGTCGCCGTCCATCGCGGCGGCCCTGGCCGACCCGAATCGCCCGGCCAAGGACCAGACGCTCGACGCTTCTCGCCGCCCGGCCGAGATCATGGCCTTCATCGGCCTCAAGCCCGGTCAGACGATCGTCGATGTCTGGCCAGGCGCCTATTGGGACCGGCTGTTCGCGGATGTCGTGGGCCCCAGCGGACAGGTGATCGCCTGGCTGCCGAATGAGGCGGCCAAGGCCGAGAAGCTCGACATGCCGAAGGACGGCTCGCATCCGTACCCGGAGCATCCGAACGTCGTCGCCTATGGCGGCCCGATCAACAGCTTCACCGTTCCGTCGTCGGTGGACGTGGTCTGGATTCGCCAGAACTACCACGACCTCTACGACCCGTTCATGGGTCCGGCCGACGTGGCGGGCTTCGACAAGGCGGTGTTCAAGGCGCTGAAGCCGGGCGGCGTCTTTGTCGTCATCGACCACTCCGCCCCGGCGGGTTCTGGACTGGCGGATACCAACACTACCCACAGGATCGACCCGGCGGTGGTGAAGAAAGACATGGCCGCCGCCGGCTTCCAGTTCGTCGGCGAGAGCCCCGTCCTTCACAATCCCGACGACAAGCTCGACAAACTTGTGTTCGACCCATCGATCAGGGGGCGTACGGATCAATTCATCTACGTCTTCCGCAAGCCCTGAGCGCCGGGTCCGCATCGCCTTGGGGGAAAAGTTGATTCGCAAGCTTGGCCTCGCGCTCGCTCTGGCCTTGTCGGTAACGGCCTGTTCCAGGGCGCCCGCTCCCAAGGCGGGCGGGCTGAGGCCCATCCGGCTGCAGACCGACTGGCGCGCGGAGGCCGAGCAGGGCGGTTTCTATGAAGCCCTCGCCAACGGCGAGTACGCCAAGCGCGGCCTCAAGGTGACGATCGTTCCCGGCGGGCCTGGGGTGAACGTGCCCCAGATGGTCGCCTCAGGCGCCGTCGACATGGGCGTCGGCTCCAACAGCTTCATCGTGATGAACCTCGCCGCCGAGCACGTCCCGGTCAAAGCGGTCGCCGCCTTCATGCAGAAGGACCCCCAGGTCCTGATCGCCCATCCGGATGCTGGCATTCACTCGCTGGCGGACATGAAGGGCCACCCGATCCTGCTGTCGGACGCTTCGGTGACGGCGTTCTGGGTGTGGCTGAAGGCCAAGTATGGCTTCACCGACGACCAGGTGCGCAAGTATACCTTCAGCAATGCGCCCTTCCTGGCCGACAAGCGCATCGTGCAGGAAGGCTATGTCACCTCCGAGCCGTACACGATCGAGAAGGAGGGCCGTCTCAAGCCCGCCGTGTTCCTGCTCGCCGACGAGGGCTACCCCGGCTATGCGGCCATGGTGCTCGCGCCAGATCGACTGATCGCGTCCGATCCCAAGGCGGTGGGCGCATTCGTGGAGGCCAGCGCAGCCGGATGGAAGGACTACCTGTTCGGCAACCCGGCGCCGGGCGACGCCCTGATCCTCAAGGACAACCACGAGATCACCGAAGATGTCCTGGCCCAGGCCCGCGACAAGATGCGCGCCTACCGCATCGTCGCGTCCGGCGACGCGAAGGACCAAGGCCTCGGCGCGATGACCGACAAGCGGTGGGCGGACTTCTTTGCCGTCGCCTCGGGCATGGGCGTGTTCCTCAAGACGCTTGACTATAAAGCGGCCTACACCCTGCAGTTCGTCGGCTCCCCGAAGAGGGGCGGGTGAGACGCCGGGCGGAGCCGTGAGCGGGGAGACCGTCGCCGCCCTCGACCGTGTTGAGGTGGACTATTCGGCGCGGGGTCGCGCCCTGGGACCATTCGATCTCACCCTGGCGCGAGGGGAGGTCGTCGCGCTGGTGGGACCTTCCGGCTGCGGTAAGTCCACCGCGCTTCGGCTGCTGGCTGGGCTCGAAAGTCCTACATCCGGCGAAGTCCGCCGCTCGGCGCATCGCGGCGAAACGGCTGTCGTCTTCCAGTCGCCCACGCTCGCGCCCTGGATGAGCGCCAGGGCGAACGTCGCCCTGCCTCTCGAACTGGCGGGAACCGCCCGCGGCGCGGCGCGCGCGCAGGCCGACGCTGCGCTCGCCCGGGTGGGCCTGGCCCCGGCGGCGTCGGCGCGACCCGCCCAGCTCTCAGGCGGCATGGCGATGCGCGTTTCGCTGGCCAGGGCCCTGGTCACCCGGCCCCGCCTGCTCCTGCTCGACGAGCCCTTCGCCGCCCTCGACGAGATCACCCGCCGCGCGCTCGCCGACGATCTTCTCGCGATCTGGGACGAGGCGCGGCCGGCGATCGTTTTCGTGACCCACAATGTCGAGGAGGCCGTCTACATGGCGGGCCGGGTGATCGTCATGACGGCCGGTCCTGGACGCAGCGCCGGCGAGACCTCGATCGAAGCGCCGATGCCACGTCCGGAGGGATTCCGCACGTCGGCGGTGTTCCGTGACTCTGTGGAAGCGATCTCCGGCCGACTCGCCGCCGCGATGGCGCCCCGCCCATGAGTCGGCTCATTGGCCTGGTCGCGCCTGTCGCGCTCATCGTGGCCCTCCTGGCTGTCTGGGAGGCCGCCTGTCGCCTTCTGGCGATCCCGCAGTACCTCCTGCCGGCCCCCTCGGCGATAGGCCTCGCCTTGGTCCAGAACGCGGGACCTCTGGCCGTCTCGGCCGGGCGGACGCTGGCCATGGCCATGGAGGCCCTGGCGGCCGCCGCGGTGTTCGCCGGCGTCTTGGCCCTATCAGTCAGTCTCAGCCGCACCCTCGACCGTGCGATCCGGCCGCTGGCCGTCGCCCTGCAGGTGACACCGGTGGTCGCGATCGCGCCCCTATTCGTGATCTGGGCCGGGGTCGATCACCCGGATCGCGCGATCGTGGCCCTCGCAGCGATCGTCGCCTTCTTCCCGATCTTCTCGGGCGCCGTGCGCGGACTGGGGTCGCCCGATCCAGACCTCGAGCGGTTGTTCGATCTCTATGAGGCCACTTCCGTGCAGAAGCTCTGGCGGCTTCGCCTGCCCTCGGCGATCCCCTTCATTGTCGAAGGAGCGAAGGTGGCTTCGGGCCTCGCAATCATCGGCGCGGTCGTCGCCGAGTTCGTCGCCGGCTCCGGCGGCGCCGAGGGCTTGGCCTGGCGCATCCTCGAAGCCGGCAATCGTCTGCGGACGGCCGAGATGTTCGCCGCCATCCTCGCC
>JAFANN010000185.1 GCA_019232665.1 Caulobacteraceae bacterium
ATGCGCCCTCGGTGAAGGACCTCGCCCCCCGCGACATGGTCAGCCGGGCGATGACGATCGAGATCCGCGAGGGGCGCGGAGTGGGCCCGAACAAGGACCACATCTTCCTGCACCTCGATCACCTCGACCCGAAGGTGTTGCACGAGCGCCTGCCCGGCATCTCCGAGACGGCGAAGATCTTCGCCGGGGTCGACGTCACCAAGGAGCCGATCCCGGTCCTGCCGACGGTCCACTACAACATGGGCGGTATCCCGACGAACTTCTTCGGCGAGGTGGTCACGGTCGATGGCGACAACCCCGACGCCGTGGTCCCCGGCCTGATGGCGGTGGGCGAGGCGGCCTGCGTGAGTGTGCACGGCGCCAACCGTCTGGGCTCCAATTCCCTGATCGACCTGGTGGTGTTCGGCCGCTCGATCGGCCTGCGCTGCGGCGAGGTGCTCAAGCCTGGCGCGACCCTGCGCGAGGTTCAGGACGCCTGGACCGATCCCCACCTGGAGCGTTTCGATCGCCTGCGCAACGCCTCGGGCTCGACGCCCACGGCGGCCCTGCGCCTGGAGATGCAGCGCGCGACGCAGGAGGACGCGGCGGTGTTTCGCACCGGCGAGACCCTGCAGAGCGGCGAAAAGCGCCTGGCCGACATCCAGGCCAGGCGGCGCGATCTTCGCGTCACCGACCGCGGCATGATCTGGAACACCGACCTGGTCGAGACGCTCGAGTTCGAGAACCTGATCGGCCAGGCGATCGTCACCGTCGCCGGAGCCACGAACCGGACCGAGAGCCGCGGGGCCCACGCCCGCGAGGACTTCGCCAACCGCGACGACGCCAACTGGATGAAGCACACCCTGACCTGGTTCAACGACGCCACCGGCAAGGTGTCGATCGATTACCGGCCGGTGCATAGCTACACCATGACCAACGACGTGGCCTACATCCCGCCCAAGGCGCGGGTGTACTGACGCCGTGCTCACCGGCGGCTGCCATTGCGGGACAGTGCGCTACGAAGTGGCTGCGACGCCCTTCGAGCCGGTGCTCTGCCACTGCGCCGATTGCCGGCGGGTCAGCGGGGCGCCGGCGCTGGCCTGGTTCACCGTTCCGGCCGGCGACTTCCGCTACGTCGGCGGCGCGCCACAGCGCTACGCCTCCTCGCCGCGGGCGAGCCGCGAGTTCTGCGGCGCGTGCGGCGCGCAGATCACCTTCGCAGAAACCGCGCTCGCCAACCGCCAGATCGACGTGACGATCGCCTCTTTGGACGATCCCCGGGCGATCAGGCCCGAGCAGCACATCTTCGTGCGCAGTCGCCTGGACTGGATGACCGGCCTGGACCTGCTGCCGGACCGCGCGGACGACGTTCCGCCCCCACCCCCTGAACATCGAGGATAAAGCCCCGCCATGGTCGAGCTGACGCTCCCGCGCAATTCCAAGGTCGGCAAGGGCCGTCACTACCCGGCCCCGTCCGGCGCCAAGAAGGTCAAGACGTTCAAGGTCTACCGCTGGGATCCCGAGGGTTCGGGCAATCCGGTGTGGGACACCTACGATGTCGACGTTGCGGCTTGCGGGCCGATGGTCCTCGACGTCCTGCTGCACATCAAGAACACGATGGATTCGACCTTGGCGTTCCGTCGCTCGTGCCGTGAGGGCGTGTGTGGGTCGTGCGCGATGAACATCGGCGGTCGCAACACCCTGGCTTGCACCCACGGCTGGGAGGAGGTTCCGGGCAAGGACGTGCAGGTCTCCCCGCTGCCGCACCTGCCGGTGGTCAAGGATCTCGTTCCCGACCTGACGCTGTTCTACGCCCAGTACGCCTCGATCGAGCCTTGGCTGCACACCGACACGCCCGAGCCCCAGACCGAATGGCGCCAGTCGGAAGAGGACCGGCAGAAGCTGGACGGACTCTACGAGTGCATTCTGTGCGCCTGCTGCTCGACCTCCTGCCCCAGCTACTGGTGGAATGGCGAGAAGTACCTCGGCCCCGCGGCCCTGCTGCAGGCCCGGCGCTGGCTCGTCGACACCCGCGACGAAGCCACGGGCGAGCGCCTCGACAACCTCGAGGACCCGTTCAAGCTCTACCGCTGCCACACGATCATGAATTGCGCCCAGGTCTGCCCCAAGGGCCTCAACCCCGCCAAGGCGATCGCCGAGATCAAGGGCATGCTGGTCGACCGCGTGGTCTGAGGGCGCTTTGTTCCTCCCCTTCTGGGGAACGTTGCCAAATTCGCAATTTCTTCTGTCATCCCGGGCCGTAGCGAGCGGAGCGAAACGAGGACCCGGGACCCAGGGGACTGGAACGGCGATCGCGGTTCGCGAACCGCAGCATCTCGCCCAGTCTCCTGGGTCCCGGGTCGTCGCTTCACCCGGCCAAGGCCGGGTTCGCTACCGCCCGGGATGACGGGAGAGAGGCGGCGATTGAGTTTTGCAACAGCCCCCAGCAGGGGAGGGACGTGCGCGGATGTGATCCGCGAAGCCACGCCTTCTTCGTTGACCCCGCCCCGTTTTGAGGTCATCGGAGGCGGCCATGGGTGAAAACGACGCAGGCGTCATCATTGTGGGAGCGGGCCACGCCGGGGGCACGGCTGCGGCTCAGCTTCGGCAGTTCGGCTACGACAAGCGCATCGTCGTGGTGGGCGAGGAGCCGATCGCGCCTTACCAGCGCCCGCCGCTGTCCAAGGCGTGGCTGAAGGGCGAGGCGGACGCGGACAGCCTCGCGCTCAAGCCCGACAGCTTCTACGAACAGGCGAACGTCGAGCTTATCCTTGGAGTCAGGGTCACCGCCATTTCACGCGACACCAAGACGGTGGCGCTCTCGGATGGTCGCGTTCTTCCTTATGAGTTCCTGGTCCTCGCCACGGGCGCACGGCCGCGCCCGCTTCCAATCCCGGGCGCCGACCTGAAGGGCGTCATGGCTCTGCGCTCGGCCGCGGACGCGGAGATGCTCAAGGCCGCGCTGGGGCCCGGCAAGCGGCTGGCGGTGATCGGGGGTGGCTATATCGGGCTGGAGGTCGCCGCCTCGGCCCGGGCCCTAGGCGGTGAGGCCGTGGTCGTCGAGCGCGAGCCGCGCATCCTCGCCCGCGTGTCCTGCAAGACCCTCTCGGACTTCTTCACCGACTATCACCGCGCCCGCGGGGTCGACTTCAAGCTCGACGCGGTGGTGGACTCCTTCGTCGGCGAAGACAGACACGTCACGGGCGT
This sequence comes from Caulobacteraceae bacterium, assembly GCA_019232665.1. Lineage (GTDB taxonomy): Bacteria > Pseudomonadota > Alphaproteobacteria > Caulobacterales > Caulobacteraceae > Acaudatibacter. Next base: position 3,187 of record JAFANN010000185.1, read on the forward strand.
GCGCCTGGGATCTGGCGAGACGATCGCGTGCGACGCCGCCCTGGTCGGGATCGGCGTGGCCCCCAACGACGAGTTGGCGCGCGAAGCCGGCCTCGAATGCACGGGCGGGATCGTCGTCGACGAGCACGCGCGCACGGCCGATCCGTCGATCTTCGCCATTGGCGACGTCACACACCGGCCTCTGCCGATGTATGACCGCATGTTCCGCCTGGAGAGCGTGGCCAACGCGCTGGAGCAGGCGCGGCAGGCCGCCAGCGCCATCGTCGGACGGCCGGCGCCTGCGCACGAGGTGACCTGGAACTGGTCCGACCAGTACGACCTCAAGTACCAGTTCGCTGGCCTGCCTTTCGATGTCGACGACGTCGTGGTGCGAGGTGATCCCGCCACGGCCAAGTTCGCGGTCTTCCATCTCAGCGGCGACAAGATCCAGGCCGTGGAGGCGGTCAATGCGCCCGCCGAGTTCATGGGGGGGCGTCAGCTCATCGGCCAGCGACGCAGCGTCTCACGCGCGAAGCTTGCAGACATGTCGGTTTCCATGAAAGAGGTCGCCGCCTGACCGGCGGGGCGCTTTTGCACTCAGGGAGTTCGGGGAGGGTTATGGCCAAGATCACGTACGTCGAGTTCAACGGGACCGAGCACGTCGTCGACGTGAAGCCGGGCATGTCCGTGATGGAAGGCGCGGTGAAGAACAACATCCCGGGGATCGACGCCGACTGCGGAGGCGCCTGCGCCTGCGCGACCTGCCACGTCTATGTGGAAGAGACCTGGCTCGAGAAGACCGGCGACAAGTCGGCGATGGAAGAGTCGATGCTGGACTTCGCCGAGAACGTCGCCCCCAACTCGCGCCTCTCCTGCCAGATCAACGTCACCGACGCCCTCGACGGCCTGGTCGTCCGGATGCCCGAGAGCCAGCACTGATCACGAGGCCTCGCGCCTCGGTGCAAAACGTACAAAAACGAACTATACAGGACACCAGGGCTGCAGTGGCGTAACCTGCGCCAGTGGGCGGGGTGTTGATGGTTGTTCTCACCGATCGCGCGACGCGCGATGGCGATATTCTCGCCCGAAAGTTGGGCGCGTTTGTACCGCTTTCCCAGGTCGAGCGGGCGGCGTTGGCCGATTTCAGTCGCGAAGCGAGCACCATAGCCCCCGCCCATGATCTGCTTTGTCAGGGCTCCGGTCCGTCACCGGCCTGGGTTCTGCTGGAGGGGATGGCCTGCCGCCTGATAGATCACGGCGGTCGTCGGCAGATCGTCGCCTTGATGCTTCCTGGGGACATGTACGGCGTATGCGCCGCCGACCAGCGTGTTCTCGATCACACCATTCATACCCTCAGCCGCTGCCGGATCGCCCGCCTGGACCGCACCAGGCTGGAAGCTCTCGCCGCCTCGACTCCCGCGATCCACGAAGCTTTGCGGTGCGACGAACGCGTCCAGGAGGCGATTCTTCGGACATGGCTTTTCAATCTTGGGCAGATGATGGCTCCCGAACGCCTCGCCCACTTCCTCTGCGAACTGGCCCATCGGCTCGGGGATCTGGGGTTGGTTTACGGAACGGGTGGGTTCCGCTTGCCCATCAGTCAGGAGGCCGTCGGGGCGATCATCGGCGTCACCAGGGTTCAGGCCGGGCGAGCTCTTCAGCGCCTAAGGTCGGAGCGGCTGATCGACTTCCATGGCGGGGTGGTGTTCGTTCCGGACTTCGCCCGACTTGCCCAGTTCGCCCAGTTCGATCCTGCCTACCTGCGGCCCTGAGGCGACCTCAGAGCGCGTTCCGCAAAAGTGGGAACTGGTTTTGCGATGAGAACGCGCTCAAG
>JAFANN010000260.1 GCA_019232665.1 Caulobacteraceae bacterium
CTTGGCGCGTTATCGTTTGAGGCCAAGTCTTGGTCCCGCGCCCACGGACCGTCAACGCAGGGAGGCCGGCATGTGCCGAAGCATCAAGACGCTCTTCAACTTCGATCCGCCGGCGGCCGAGGAGGAGATCCGCGCCGCGGCCCTGCAGTTCGTCCGCAAGATCAGCGGCTTCACCGCCCCGTCGAAGGCCAACGCGCCGGCGTTCGACGCAGCCGTGGACGAAGTGGCCGAGGCCGCCAGGCGTCTGCTCGAATTGCTCGAAACCCGCGCCCCGCCCCGCGACCGCGAAGTCGAAGCGCAGAAGGCGAGGGCGGCCGGCGCGGCGCGCTTCGGGCGAGCGCCGGCGTGAATAAAGGATCCACGCCGTAACTCGCTACTCCCCTTTTCTAGTCATCCCGGGCCGTAGCGAAGCGGAGCGGAGCGAGGACCCGGGACCCAGGGGACTGGAACGGCTATCGCGGTTCGCGAACCTCAGCTGCTCGCCCAGTCTCCTGGGTCCCGGGTCGTCGCTTCACCCGGCTACGCCGGTTCGCTACCGCCCGGGATGACACAGAAAAAATGGGATCGCGGTGCGCATGGACACCCAGCACCCAGCTCCCGCCCTCAAGCCCGCTCGGGGATGACGACTTCCATCTTGCGGATGGCGCGGAGGAAGTTGGACCTCAGCCGGGTGGGCTCGCCGATCACCTCGATGCGCGGGAAGCGCTTCATGATCTCTTCCCAGAGCATCTTCAGCTGCATCTCAGCCAGGCGCATGCCGACGCAGCGGTGAATGCCGAAGCCGAAGGAGACGTGGTGCCGCGCCCGGTCGCGGCCGATCACGAAGTCCGAGGCGTTCGGGATCTGGCTCTCGTCGCGGTTGCCAGAGACGTACCACATCACGACCTTGTCGCCCTTGCGGATGGTCTTGCCGTGGAAGTCGATGTCCGCCGTAGCCGTGCGGCGCATGTGCGCGACGGGCGTCTGCCAGCGGATGATCTCCGGCACCATGTCGGGGATCACCGAGGTGTCGGCGCGGAGGCGATCGTACTGGTCGGGGAAGCGGTTGAGGGCCAGCACCCCGCCGCTGATCGAATTGCGGGTCGTGTCGTTGCCGCCGACGATCAGCAACAGGATGTTCCCGAGGAACTCCATGAACGGCATATCCTTGGTCGACTCGCCCCGCGCCAACATCGAGATGAGGTCGTGGCTGGGTGGGGCGGCCTTGGCCTTGTTCCACAGCTCCATGAAGTACATGCCGCAACCGATCAGCTCGGCGCGACCCTGCTCGATGGTCATGGTCTCGCTCATGTCGGTCGTCGTGAGGTCCGACCAGTAGATGAGCTTGCGACGCTCTTCGAACGGGAAGCCGAACAGGGTCGCCAGCATCTGGCTGGTGAGCTCCACGGCGACGCGGTCGACCCAGTCGAACGGCTCGCCGATCGGCAGCTCGTCGAGGATCTTGCCGGCGCGCTCGCGGATGATCGGCTCGAGCAGCCGAAGATGCTCGTGCGAGACGATCGGGCTGACCGTCTTGCGCTGTTCGTCATGCCGAGGCGGGTCCATCGCGATGAACATCGGCATCTCGAAGTCGTCCGCCTGCTCGTAGATCGAAATGCTGCCTTGCGAGGAGAAGACCTCGTGGTTCACCTCCACATCGACGATGTCGTCGAAGCGAGTGACCGACCAGTAGGGGCCAATGTCTATGCCTTCCGGACGGCCGTTGGGGCAGTAGTGGACAGGATCCTCGGCTCGCAGGCGCTCGAAGAACGGCCACATGGTGTCGTTCTCGAACCGTTGGGGCAGGCTGACGTCGATCTCCTCGAGGGGCGTGGACCACGCCTCCTCGCGCGCAGCCTGCAGGGCCGCGAAGGAGCCATCGGCCATTGAGGCCTCCCTAATTGGTTCGTTGCCGCGCAAGAGACACCCGGCGGAGAGGCGAGGCAAGTGAAAGGCCCGTCATCTTCGCCTTAGCGACGCTCTTGGCGGTATGCTCGAGCCGCGGATAACCGAAGCGATCATCCGCCTCATGGTTTCGGCGCCAGGCGGCAAGGCGAGGGCGTCAGGCCGGGCGGCGGTCTGAGCGGACTGGCGCCGACCGCGCCGAGCCGCTGTCCACAGACGGCGTGACCGGGGGGCTCTCCGAGGCTTCACGGCGCGCTTTGACGAGGATCGCCTGGGCGAGGGCCCGGGCAAGGTCCGCCGCCGCATACGGTTTGACCAGGAAGACCGCGCCAGGCTGGGCGATGTCTGGCACGGCCGCCGCCTCGCCCGTGGCGAACACCACCTCCAACTCCGGCCGCAGTTCGAGCGCCTTCTGCACGAGCGCGTCACCCGAGAGACCCGGCAGGACGCGATCGACGACCATGACGTCCACGTCCGCCTCCACAAGCACGCGCAGGGCGGTCTCGCCGTCAGCGCAGCCGGTGACCGAATGGCCGAGGTCCGCAAGCATCTCGCTGGTGTTCGCGCGGACGAGTTCGTCGTCTTCCACCAGAAGGACGCGCAAGCCCCGATCGCGGGCTTCGCTCTGGACGCCTCCGTCGACCTGGCGCTGCCGCCCGCGCTCGGCCTCCAGCGCCGCCTGGCCGCCTCCGCTCAGCACATGCCGGACCTTCCGGGCGAGGGCCTCGCGCGTATAGGGCTTCGAGAGCAACTCCACGCCCGGATCGAGTCGGCCGCCGTGGACGATGGAGTTTTCGGTGTAGCCGGAGGTGAACAGCACCGACACGCCAGGGATTTTTTCGTGCGCCCGCGCGGCAAGTTCGTGGCTGCGCATCGGGCCGGGCATCACCACGTCGGTGAAGATGAGGTCGATCGCCACCCCGCTCTCGACCACGTTGAGCGCGCTGGCGGCGTCGCGGGCCTTGAGCACCCGGTAGCCCAGCTCCGAGAGCATGGCGACGGCGGTCTCACAAACCTGCTCGTCATCCTCGACGACCAGGATGGTCTCATCGCCGCCTCCCGCGGGGCCGCTGTGCGCCTCCTGCAGGGCTTCTTCCAATTGCACCGCGCGAGGCACGTAGAGTTTGATCGTCGTGCCTTCGCCGGGCTCGCTGTAGATCTTCACATGACCCTTGGACTGCTTGATGAGTCCGTACACCATCGAAAGTCCAAGTCCCGTCCCGTGTCCTTCGGGCTTGGTGCTGAAGAAAGGCTCGAACACGCGCTCCATGACCTCGCGGGTCATGCCGCAGCCGGTGTCGGTCACCGCCACCATGACGTACTGCCCGGGCGCCACCTCCTCGTGCAGGCGGCAATATTCGTCGTCGAGGAACGCGTTGCCTGCCTCGAGCGTGAGCCGGCCCACGCCCTCCATCGCGTCGCGTGCATTGATGGCCAGGTTGAGGATCGCATTCTCGAGCTGACTTGGGTCGATCAGGGTGTTCCACAGACCGCCCGAGACGATCGTCTCCAGCTCCACTTCTTCGCCGAGCGTGCGCCGGAGCATGTCGTCCATACCCTGGAGGAACCGTCCGAGGTTGCACACGCGCGGCTCGAGCGGCTGGCGGCGCCCGAATGCAAGCAGTTGCGCAGCCAGCTTGGTTCCGCGCGCGACGCCCGCCAGGGCGTTGCGGATTCGGAGCTCCGCCCGCTCGCTGCCCGCCACTTCTTTCGACAGCAGTTGCAGGTTCCCGCTGATCACCTGCAGCAGGTTGTTGAAATCGTGCGCGACCCCTCCGGTGAGCTGGCCGAGGGCCTCCATCTTCTGCGCCCGCTGCAGCGCCGCCTGCGTCTCCCGCAGACGTAGCTGCGCCCGCACGCGCGGCGTAACGTCCCTCGAATACTGGTACGCGCCGATGATCGCCCCATGCCGGCGCAGGGGGGACATCTTGATATCGAAGTAGGATCCCGACGGATCCGTCTCTCCGGAACGCGGGATCTCGATCACCTCGCCTCCGAGCGCCCGACGCCAGAGGTCCGCGGCCGCGTCCCTCGCCTCAGGCAGATGCGCCAGGGCCTCATCCACCCTGTCACCGACCTGGAAGCGCACGCCGAACAACCTCTCGCACGTCGCGACGTAGGCGTCATTCATGGCGATGAAGCGCAGGTCGTTGTCGACCGCGGCCACCGGGTCGTCCGAACCTTCGAACATGTCCGCCCACAGCTGGCGTTCCGCGACCGCTTCGCCGACGCGTCGCTCGAGCGACTCGTTCATCTGGCGCAGATCTTCGGCGAGGCGCCGCTCGTCCGTGATGTCGCGAACCGCGCCAGCAACGTGCAGGCTCCCGTCCGCCCCGGCCTGACAGAGTCCTTGCAGGGTGACCCAGGTCACTCGCCGGGTGGCGCGCCCGACCACGCGGCATTCGACGCTGAGGCGTCCGCCATCTCCCTCCTCCGCGACATTCGCAAAAGCCGCCGAGACCGGTCCGCGGTCATCCGGATGGAGGGCGGGCAGGAAGTGCCGACTCCAGGTGACCTGAGTTTCGGGACCTGACTCCGTCAGTTCGCAAAGGCGTTCGTCCCACACCATGCGGTCGTTGGTGATGTCGTAGTCCCAGACGCCGATCCCCGCCGCTTCGAGGGCGAGACGCAGCCGGGTTTCGGCTCCGCGGCGCGCCTCCTCGACGCCCGGATTCGGGTTGCTGGATCGTGGAGGGGGCCCCCCGGACGCGCCAGGCACGGCGTCCGTGGTTCGCTTCGGCATTCCGGCGTTCCTCGATTGAAACACGTAATAACCGCGCCGCGGCGGGTCGTCCAAGCCCTTTCGCCATCGGATTCCGTACGATAGCCGACACAGTACAGGTCCCGATCGGCGGAAAGATCCGGCCCGTCCTGACGATGACGAGGGTCCGGCCCTGATGCTGATCGGGACCGCCTCCCTTGGCGAAGCGCTCCGGGCGCGTCGCTCGCGCGTCGCGCTTCCGGCTGCGGTCTGAGAACAGGCCGCTCGGCGGCCCGGACTGACTTTGAACTTGTGGGGGGAGGGCGCCGCTGGCGAGCAGCCGGCGGCGCTAACTTTTTTGACCATTACCTTGCTGTTTGATCAAGTGCAGTCATCGCAACTGTAGGATTAGTTCCGCCGTTGTTTGAGAGGTGCGCCCTCGCACAAAGTGCGATTTCGGGCTTTCGTAGAATTCAGACCAAATTTGAACGGGCCCAATCCGCGCCGCGTTTCGGCCCCTATTAGCAAGCGGAGCGAGACGTCGACCCCGTCTCCCTCTTTTGTAAAAAACAACTTGGAGTGCGACCATGACGAAGACCGGCGCGAAGGCGGCTGGGGCTCTAGTCTTGGCATTGGCAGTCGGAGGCGCCGCGCATGCGGCCACAAGCTCAGGGGGCGCCGCACGTGCGGCTAACGTTTCACCATCAGCCCCCATCACCGGGACAAACCTGGTGTCCGATGGCGACTTCAATTCGCCCTACGGCGGCACGAGCTTCACCACCTATTCCGCAGGCCAGAGTTTCGGTCCCTGGACCGTCACCAGCGGCAGCGTCGATCTGATCGGCGGCTATTGGCAGAACACGCCGGTAGGCGATGGCAGCGTCGACGTGGACGGCAACGCGCCGGGGGCCTTTGACCAGTCGATCAACACCGGCACGGGCAAGTACACCCTTACGTTCGATCTGTCCGGCAATCCGGATGGCCCCCCTCTCACCAAAGGGCTTCAGGTCTCCGTCGGCGGCGTCACCAAGACGTTCACCTACACGACCGGCACGAACACCCACGCCAATATGATGTACACGCCTGAGTCGTTTACGTTCTCGGCGAAGGGTCCGACGACCCTGACCTTTACCAGCCTCGACCAGCCGGGTTCACCCTATGGCCCGGTCGTCGCGGACGTCTCGATCACGGCCGGAGCGGTGCCTGAGCCGGCGTCGTGGGCCCTGATGCTTCTGGGCCTTGGCGCCATGGGCGCCGCGATCCGCTCGTATCGTCGAACGACGGAGTTGGCTCGCGCCTGATCGATCAGGCGTAGCCATCCATGTGAATAGCGCTCGATCGCAGGATCGGGCGCAAAGGGAGGCGCCGCCGGCGCAGAGCCGGCGGCGCCTTTCCGTCTCAAGCCCAGGCGAAGCCGATCACTTCGGGATCTCGACAATCGTCCAGTCCTCTTCACCGGCGAAGGTGCGGTACTTGGCCCGCTCGGCCTGCAGAGCAGGCACCTGGTCCTTGGGCGTGATCGCGCGCGACTGAGCCATCAGTTCGCGGCCTTGCGCCTCGTCCGGGTCCATCTTCGCCCGCGACGCATACCACTCGACCAGCACCACGTTGGGTCCGGGCCCAACCTGGTCCTGGCGGAACTGCACGGCCCAGCGGGTGATCGTCCCTCGCTTCTGCAGCGTCTCCTCGACGGGAACCCACGTCTTGCGCAGCGCGGTCATGTAGTCGTCCAGGTGGCCTGGTTCGACGCGGACGTAAGTGCGGTGGACCACCTGCTTTGTCGGCTTCCAGTCGGTCCACGGCTCGGCGTGGACGGCCGAGGCCGCCAGGGCGAGCAGGGTCGCGGCGCTGAGCGCAGTCGAGATCGTCTTCATGGGGATCGCTTCCTTCGTCTCTTGCGCGGCGTTCACTTCGCGAACTCGACGTCGCGCCAGGTCTCGTCGGAGACCCGGGTGCGATAGGTGTTGTACTGGGTCTGCATCGCGTCACCCTGCTCTTTGGAGAGGTGCGAGCGGTATTCGCTCTCGATCGCCATGTCGCGCGTGCGGTCGGGATCCATGGCCCCGCCGTTTGGATACACGGTGATGAGACAGACGAGGTCTTCGGCGCCGTCCTTGTGATCGCGGATGAGGATGACGTAGTTGGTGATGACGCCGTGTTGCTTGCGGATCTCTTGTTCCGGGACCCAGGTCTTGCGCAGGCCTGTCATGTAGTCGTCGAGGTGTCCAGGCGCGACCTTGATGTACTGCTTCTCGGTAACCGACTTCCCTGGGCTCCAGTCCACCCACGGTTCTGCAGCGGCCGTGGCCGCTACGCCAAGAGCGCCGCTCGCCACGACGGCGGCGGCGGTTATCGCGATCAGTTTCATTTTCCCCTCCCTAGGGATGGCCCGGACTGTCGCCGAGTGTTCGAAAACGGGCGTATCGTAGAACGATTCACGGGGTGGTAAAGTCAGGCTCGGTGACGTGGTTCACCAATTGGGCGCGTCGTCGACATCGTTACGCCCCAGGACCGGGAGCCGAAGTGATGGAAGCGGCCTCGACTGCCGTTCACGATAGGCCGGCGAGGCCGTCGCCCGCTGCTGCGGCGCTCGACCGCATTCTCCCGAAGACCCTGGACAACCGCTATCGCGGCCACGCCGTGGCGGTGTGGCTTCTGGGCCTGCTCGTCTTCGTGAAGGCGATGATCAGTCTGGTTTCCCTCGTCGATCCGGCGCCGGGCTACAAGGCCGACGGCATACCGCTCGGCGCATACCCGGCCGGCGCCGCCCGCGCCGTGGTCGGAGTCGGCGCATACCTCGACGTCGAGCTCCTCATCCTGGTGCTCGTGTTCGTCGTCGTCCTCGTCCGCTACCGCGCCGCAGTGCCGCTGATGTACCTGCTGCTCGTCGTCGAGTTCCTCGCCCACAAGTGGGCTGGGCTGCGGTTTCCGATCGTGCGGGCAGGGGGCGGTCCCCAGAGCGTCGTGACGTTCGTCATGTTCGCTCTAATGCTGATCGGCCTCGGCCTTGCGCTGACCGGAAAGGGCTATTCCGCCCCTGTGAAACCAAAATAGCGTAGGGAGTGAACTTGAAGGCGCGGCGAACCCGTTCGCCGCCCATAGCCTCGGAGACCTCCCATGACCGTCGATGTGAAATACCGCGCCCACGCCGTCGCCACCGGCGGGCGTGACGGGACCGCGGAAACGTCAGACGGGTCCTTCAAGGTCAAGCTCGCGATCCCGAAGGAAATCGGCGGTCCGGGCGGTGAGGGGACCAACCCCGAGCAGCTCTTCGCCGCCGGTTACGCCGCCTGCTTCATCGGCGCGATGAAGGCCGTCTCCGCGGCGGAGAAGGTGCGCGTGCCGCCCGACGTCAAGATCGACTCCGAGGTCGGCCTTGGCCCGCGCGCCGAAGGCGGCTTCGGCATCACCGTCGCCATGGACATCCACCTCCCCGGCGTCGACCGCGCCGACGCCGAACGCCTCGTCCACGCGGCGCATCAGGTGTGCCCGTACTCCAATGCCACACGCGGGAACGTGGACGTGAAGCTGAAGGTGGTGTGAAGGGGGCTGCGGGGCGGGGCAGGGCCGGGCCGGAAGGTCACCACGTCTCTAGGCTGAGCTTTGGGATATCTGCGAAGTCAGCCGCGTTGCGCGTCACCAGCGTCGCATGGTGGACGAGCGCCTGCGCCGCTATCATTCGGTCGAGCAGCTTGCGTCGGGAATAGCCCGCGGCTTCGACGATCGCGCGATAGGCGAGAACGGCCGCCTCGTCGAACGGCGCGACGGGCAGCGACTGAAGCATCACGTCAAGCCTTGCCCGCCGCACCGCTGCCTGAGCCGGATCGCGATAGACGCCGCCCTCCAATTCGACCTGCGTCACAATCGAGAGGAACACGCCCTCACCGGCCCGCGCAACGGCGGCGGTGATATGCGGATCGCCATCGCGCAGCAGGATGGCGATGTTGGTATCGAGCAGCAGGCTCAAGGATCAGAGGCCGTCCCGCTCGGGAAGCGGCTCGTCGTCCCTCGCCTCGATAGTGGCCGGCTTAGGCAGGGCGTCGAGCTTCGCAACCATCTCCGCGATGGAAGGCCGAGCCGGATAGATCGTCAGCACGTCGCCGGACCGCACGATCGTAACCTCGGTGTCCGGCTCGAACGCCACCTCCTTGGGCAAGCGCACGGCG
>JAFANN010000283.1 GCA_019232665.1 Caulobacteraceae bacterium
GGGAACTATTCGGAAGCATTCCCAGATAATAAAGAAGAACTTCCACTCAAAACGGAGGCATCTCGGGCGGACCAAGCCACACGGCGGATTTCCTGCCACGCCTCAAACTCCCAGCGCGCGTCGGGAAGTGCGCGGTGGACGGGCGGGCTGGCGAGACGTTCGCGAACCGTGTGAGTGATTTGGGCGGCCTCCGCGGCGGCCTCGGTAGGGTCCCGTCCAGGCGAGAGGATCTCCTCCGCCGCCGCCATGTCGGCCACCTCGGTGTCTCGCAAACGCAGCGCGTGCCGGGGATAGCCCGCGGCGCGCAGGAGGACGCTCAGCCACTTGCCGTCCCATGAGGGAGCGCTGGCGAACAGCTCGTGCCCAGCAAGGACCCGCATCATGCGCCCCGCGACTTCGCCGTGAGGTTCGCCCCGGGCGACGAGGACCTCACGCGTCAGGCCATGGATCGCCTCGGCCTGGGGATCCCAATCGGTCCAGGCCGGCGCAGGGCGGATCAGGTGCTCTTCGGACGAGCCGTCCTCCATCACCCAGCCGACCTCGATCGGATAGCTGTCCGTCGCCAGGGAGGAAGCCTCGAAATCCAGGAAGACGCGCATTCTGCGACGACGCTGCCAAGGACGCCGAGGTTCCGCGATCAGTCGTCGGCCCGAACGGCGAAGAGGTCCTTATAGCGCCGAGGCTGAGAGCGCAGGTATTGCGGCGGGGCCGTCACGCGGCCATCGAAATGGGCGGCGGCATGCCAAGGCCAACGCGGGTCGTAGAGGGCGGCGCGGGCGAGTGCGATGACGTCGGCGTCTCCCATGGCGAGGATCGCCTCGGCCTGCTCGAACTCGGTGATCAGACCCACGGCGACGACTGGCATGCGCGTTGCGGCCTTCACGGCGCGGGCAAGCGGGACCTGGTAGCTCGGCCCCACGGGGATCTGCTGGTGCGGGACCAGCCCGCCGCTGGAGACGTTGATCGCTGCGCAGCAGCGCGCTTCGAGCTCCTGGGCGAAAGCGCAGGTCTGGTCGACGTCCCAGCCGCCCTCGGCCCAGTCCGTCGCCGATACACGCACGCTCACCGGCACGGCTGCGGGAACCACGGCGCGGACGGCCTCGAACACCTCGAGTGGGAACCGCATGCGGTTCTCGAGCGACCCGCCGTAGGCGTCGTCGCGCTGGTTGGAGAGCGGCGAAAGGAACTCGTGCAGCAGATAGCCGTGCGCGGCGTGGAGCTGGATCGCGACGAAGCCGAGCTGCGCGGCCCGTCTTGCGCTGTCGACGAACGCGTTGCGCACGCGCGCCATCCCAGCCGCATCGAGAGCCTCCGGAGCACGGTCGCGGGGATCGAACGGGATCATCGAAGGGGCCACTGTCGGCCAGCCGCCTTGCGCATCGGGCGCGATCTGGTTCCCCCCCTTCCAGGGCACTTCAGTGGAAGCCTTGCGACCGGCGTGAGCCAGTTGGATGCCGAGTGGCGTGACACCCCAGCGGCGAATGGCTTCGACGACCCTGCGCATCGCCGCCTCGGTCTCGTCCGACCACAGTCCGACATCGCCATAGGTGATGCGTCCTTCCGGCAGGACCGCGGTGGCCTCGACGAACAATAGGGCCGCGCCCGACATCGCAAGGTGGCCGAGGTGCATCACGTGCCAGTCGTTCATGCACCCGTCCTGCGCCGAATATTGGCACATCGGGGCGATGATGATGCGATTGGCGAGCGTCAGGCCGCCTACCTCCAGAGGAGTGAAGAGATGTGCCTTGGGCATGGCCTGTCGAGCCTCACTGCGGGAGCGGTGGCGCGGCCGGCAGCCGAGGGCCGCGTCAGGAGCAAGGCCGGGCTCTACCATCAGCAGCCGCCCCTCGGCGAGGGTGTGGGCGGCGGCGTCCTGCGAGTACGTGACCTCGGGTCAGCCTCGCCGGACCCAAGAGAGGCTGGTAGGCAGGGATATGCTTAAGGATCCCATGAGCGTCGGAGAGGCGCCGCCCACCCTCTTCCCGACCCGGTCCGGCCTGCGGCTGGCGGCGGACGTCGTCGGCGAGGACCGGCGAGGCGTGGTCATGCTCGCCCATGGCGGCGGCCAGACCCGCCATGCCTGGGCTTCCACCGCCGAGCGTCTGGCCGAGCGCGGCTGGCGCGCCGTCTCGCTCGACCTGCGCGGACACGGCCAGAGCGAGTGGGCGCCGGACGGCGACTACGCCATCTCCCGCTTCGCCGAGGACCTCGTGGATGTCGCCAAGGCCGTGGGCGACCGTCCTGCGATGATTGGAGCCTCGCTCGGCGGGATGGCGGGCCTGGCCGTGGAGACGCAGGTCGCGCCGGGAACCTTCTCCTCCCTCACCTTGGTGGACATCGTGCCGAGGTCCGACCCCGAGGGCGTAGCCAAGATCATGGGGTTCATGGGCGCCAACCTCGAGCACGGCTTCGACAGCCTCGAGGCGGCTTCCGACGCCATCGCCGCCTACCTGCCCCACCGGCAGCGGCCGAGCGACCTTTCAGGGCTGCGCAAGAACCTGCGGCAAGGGACCGACGGCCGCTGGCGCTGGCATTGGGACCCCGCCTTCGTCACCGGCATGTCGCGCCGCCGGGCCGCCGACGCCGAGGCGGATCCGAACTACGCGGCGTTGGACCTGCCGATCCACCTGATCCGCGGGCGGATGAGCGAACTGGTCTCGCGCGATGCGGCGGAAGCCTTCGTCGCCATCCTGAAGAACGGCTCGTTCACCGACGTCGCCGACGCAGGCCACATGGTCGCCGGCGACCGCAACGACGCCTTCCTCGAAGCCGCCCTCGCGTTCCTCGAGGCTCAGCCGGACGCGCGGTAAAAGGGCCGCGGCTCTTAGAGGGGAAGGCGGCCGATAAGGCAGCC
>JAFANN010000294.1 GCA_019232665.1 Caulobacteraceae bacterium
TATGTGGGCGCCGGAAGCCAGATGGTTGCCCGTGCCACGTGGCGCTCTCCGCTGGAGCGGGGCAGATCCACAAAGCCAGGGCGTCAACGCGGCTCGGACGCCTTCCGTGGGCGGCGCTGTATTGCTGGCGCGCGCGCCGGACGGGCGACGAGGCTCGCCAGCCAATCAATTGCCCCGGGCGTGCGCCGCCACGCCGCGCCGCAAGCGACAACGTAATCGGCGGCTTCGTCTTCGTCCCCAACGGTTATGTAAGGGGCATCGAACTCGGGCGGTGGGTCGGGCCGCAACAGTAGGCCCGGCACGTGCCGGTTGATCTTCACCGCATCGCTAAGCAGCCGCCGCGTCGCCGTCTCTGCGCCCTTTCCGGCGCGGAAAGCCAACAGCAGGCGCGTATAGGCCCAGTAAGGGCTGTAATCCGCGTCGTACACATCCAACAGTGCGACGACCTCGTCGGTCGCCTCACGATCCAGCAGCGTACCCAGGAGGACATAACGTATGCCCTGATTGTCGTTGGGGTTGAGCTCGAGCATGGCGCGCAAATGGCCGATTGCGGCGTCCGTCTCTCCGAGCTCGAGCAACGCCAGCGCAAGCCCGCCGCGCGCCCGCATGTAGGGCCGCGTTTCGATGAACCCCCAGAACTCGCCGGTCATGTCGCGGAAGCTAGTCTTGCCTAATGCAAGTTGGCCCGCCTCGACGCCCATCACGAATAGATCCCGCGCCGCCGCCGGTGACCCAGCCTCCTGTGCCAGGAGGGTCCAGGCGTCGGCGCAAAGTGGTGATCGATCAAGGGCGCGGCGGGCGAGTTTGATGCGCTTCTTCGCCTCTTCGCAATCCCACGCGTCGAAGATCATCTCGCTGGCGTCATCCAGTGCCTCTTCGCGCTCTTTCCGGGGAGTCGCGGCGGCGTAGGCGCGGACGGCCGATAGGTCCGGCAGATGCTTGGCTAATGGCCGCGCGGACTGTGGGGGCGCTGAAGATCGGCTGCGAGCACGAGGTGGAGAGGCCATGAGTGACCGTCTCACTGTGGTCGGGCATTGTCACGGGCGCGAAGCTGTCGGCGCGAGTCTCCGCGCCGAAGGTGGGTTCGGTCTCACCGCGGCGCTGGACGTCCACCTCCCCGGCGTCGACCGCGCCGCCGCCGAGCGCCTCGTCCAGGTGGTGCACGAGGCATACCCGTACTCCGACACGACGCGCGGGAACGTGGACGTGAAGCTGAAGGTGGTGTGAGGTGGCGCCTCCGGGCGCCTCTTGGTCCTCCGGCGTCCTGCCGGCTCTCCTCTTTTCGTTTTATACTTTGGTTATTCTTCTGACGCTCAGGGATCTGTCGGCTTGAGGTAGTATAAAGAAGAAGAGCCGGCGGGACGAAGTATGGAGGGAGAAACCCCTCATCCCACCGCATACCCCTGCAATGGCCGCACCTCCATCTCACCCTCGGCCTGCGCCTTGATGGCCTGCGCGGCTGCCAGCGCCCCGGCCGCCGTCGTGTAGTAGGGGATCTTCAGCATCAGGGCGGTGCGGCGGATGGAGAAGCTGTCCTGCATCGATTGGCGGCCCTCGGTGGTGTTGAAGACCAGCTGGACCTCGCCGTTCTGCATGGCGTCGACGATGTGCGGGCGCCCTTCGAGGACCTTCTTGACCTGGCGTGAGTCGATGCCCTGCTCGGCCAGGAAGTCGTGCGTGCCGGCGGTAGCGATGACCTCGAAGCCGAGGGCGATCAGCACGCGGATCGGCTCGAGGACGAAGGGTTTGTCGGCGTCCTTGACCGAAACGAAGACCCCGCCGCCGCGGGGAAGTCGGGTGCCCCCGCCCAGCTGGCTCTTCCAGAAGGCGCGGGCGAAGGCGGGGGCGAGGTCGGGCTCGCCGTCGCGCTTCCAATCCAGGCCCATGACCTCGCCGGTCGAGCGCATCTCGGGGCCGAGGACAGTGTCGACGCCGCCGAAGCGCGCGAACGGGAACACCGCCTCCTTCACCGCCACGTGGTCGGTGGGCGCTTTGTCGGAGAGGCGAAAACCTGCGAGGGGCTCGCCGGCCATCACCTTGGCGGCGATCGAGGCGATCGGCGCGCCGATGGTCTTGGCGACGAACGGCACCGTGCGGCTGGCTCGCGGATTCACTTCCAGCACGTAGATGCGCGGGGCGTCGGAGAGGGGCTCCTCGATGGCGAACTGCACGTTCATCAGGCCGCGCACGTCGAGCGCCTTGGCCATCGCCGCGGTCTGGACCTTCAGCTCCGCGATCGTCTCGCACTTGAGGGAGAAGGGGGGCAGGGAGCAGGCGCTGTCGCCCGAGTGCACGCCCGCCTCCTCGATGTGCTCCATCACGCCG
>JAFANN010000186.1 GCA_019232665.1 Caulobacteraceae bacterium
TCTCAGGTGACCGTCGAGGGCGTGTTGTTGAACCCGCTGCGCACGGGCCTTGTGGCCACCCTTCAGGAAATGGGCGCGGATCTCACGATCGAGAACGTGCGCGACGCCGCGGGCGAGCCCGTTGGCGACGTCACCGCCCGGGCCTCGATCCTGCGCGGCGTCGAGGTCCCGCCGGAGCGGGCGCCCTCGATGATCGACGAATATCCGATCCTGGCGGTCGCAGCCGCCTTCGCCCGTGGCCGCACGGTGATGCGTGGGATCGGCGAGATGCGGGTGAAGGAGAGCGATCGCATCGCACTGATGGCTCGGGGCCTCGCGGCCTGTGGCGTCGCCGTCGAAGAGGAGCCCGAAGGTTTGACTGTCGGCGGAGCCGCGGGCGCCGATCCGCCGGTCAAGGGCGGCGCGTGGGTGGCCACCCAGGGGGATCACCGCATCGCCATGAGCTTCCTCGTCCTTGGCCTCGCCGCGCAGGCGCCGGTGGGCGTCGACGAGGGCGAAATGATCGGCACCAGCTTCCCGGGCTTCCAGGCGCTGATGCGCGGGCTGGGCGCCGACTTGGCGGAGGCCTGAGCTGAGCCTTCTGATTGCGATCGATGGCCCAGCGGCGTCGGGCAAGGGCACGCTCGCCGTGCGCCTTGGAGCCGCCCTCGGCCTTCCGGTGCTCGACACCGGTCTTCTCTATCGCGCGGTCGGCGCAGCTGTCGCCGCTGCGGGCGGAGACCCAGACGACGAGACGGCGGCGACGAGCGCGGCGCGCGCCCTCGATCCCGCCGCCATTTCGCCCGAGGTCCTTGGGACGCGCGAGGCCGGCGAGCTCGCCAGCCGCGTCGCCGTCCACCCAGGCGTGCGCGACGCCCTCCTGGAGGTTCAGAGACACTTCGCCGCCCGTCCCGAAGGGGCGATCCTGGACGGGCGCGACATCGGCACAGTGATCTGCCCCGACGCGCCGGTGAAGCTGTTCGTCACCGCCTCGGCCGAGGCGCGAGCGCAGCGGCGCTGGAGCCAGTTGATCGGGCGGGGCGAGAGCGTGACCTATGAGGCGATCCTGGACGACATCCGCGCCAGGGATGCGCGTGACGCCTCCCGGGTGGCCGCTCCCCTTCGTCCTGCGCCCGACGCCGCCTTGCTGGACACCACTAATATGAGTATAGACGCGGCGTTCGATGCGGCCCGTCGCATCGTCGAGGCGGCGCGCGACCGACTGGAGCCAAAGGGTTCCTGACCGGTCAATCTCATCGCGCAGGCTATCGGACGACCCGCGGCCCTCTCAACATCTTCCTGTTCAATTGTGCGCGCCGGGATCATGCGCCTGGGCGCCGCCGGCCGCGCACCAGCACGAGAGACCGATAGACTTTATGGCTGATGACATGACCATGACTCCCTCGCGGAGCGACTTCGAAGCCCTGCTCGACGAGAGCCTGGGCTCGCGCGATTTCGCCGAGGGCACGGTGGTGAAGGGCCGCGTCGCGGCGATCGAGAAGGACTTCGCGATCATCGACGTGGGCCTCAAGACCGAGGGACGCATTCCGGTAAAGGAGTTCGGCGTCGACGAGGCCGGCAAGCCGACCCTGAAGGTGGGCGACACGGTCGAGGTGTTCCTCGAGCGCATCGAGAACGCCATGGGCGAGGCGGTGATCAGCCGCGACAAGGCTCGTCGCGAAGAAGCGTGGACCCGCCTCGAGGGCGTCTTTGGAGCCGGCCAGCCGGTGATGGGCGCCATCGTCGGCCGCGTGAAGGGCGGCTTCACCGTCGACCTCGGCGGCGCGTCGGCCTTCCTCCCAGGCTCGCAGGTGGACATCCGACCCGTTCGCGACGTCGGCCCGCTGATGGGCAAGGAGCAGCCGTTCGCCATCCTGAAGATGGACCGCCCGCGCGGGAACATCGTCGTCTCCCGCCGCGCGATCCTCGAGGAAGCCCGCGCCGAGCAGCGCACCGAGCTGGTCAGCCAGCTGCAGGAAGGCGAAGTGCGCGAGGGCGTGGTGAAGAACATCACCGACTACGGCGCGTTCGTGGACCTCGGCGGCATCGACGGCCTGCTGCACGTCACCGACATGAGCTGGAAGCGCGTCTCGCACCCCAGCCAGGTCCTGGCCGTGGGCGACACGGTGAAGGTGCAGATCGTCAAGATCAATCCCGAGACCCAGCGCATCAGCCTGGGCATGAAGCAGCTGCAGTCCGACCCGTGGGACGGCGTCGAGACGAAGTACCCGGTCGGCGCCAAGCTCACCGGCCGCATCACCAACATCACCGACTATGGCGCCTTCGTGGAGCTGGAGCCGGGCGTCGAGGGCCTGGTCCACGTCTCGGAAATGAGCTGGACCAAGAAGAACGTCCATCCCGGCAAGATCGTCTCCACCTCGCAGGAGGTTGAGGTCGTGGTGCTGGACGTCGATTCGTCCAAGCGGCGCGTCAGCCTCGGCCTGAAGCAGGCGATGCGGAACCCATGGGAGCAGTTCCTCGACGACCATCCGATCGGTTCGACCGTCGAGGGCGAGGTGAAGAACGCCACCGAGTTCGGCCTCTTCATCGGCCTCGACAACGACATCGACGGGATGGTGCACCTCAGCGACATCGACTGGAACACGCCCGGCGAAGAGGCCATCACGCGCTACGCCAAGGGTGAGATGGTCAAGGCCAGGGTCCTTGACGTCGACGTCGAGAAGGAGCGCATCAGCCTGGGCATCAAGCAGCTCGGCGGCGATCCGTTGAGCGGTGACACCTTCCGCAAGAACCAAGTGGTCACCGCCACGGTGATCGAGGTCACTTCGGGCGGGCTGGAAGTGAAGTTCGGCTCCGAAGATGCGCCGGTGACAGCGTTCATCCGCAAATCCGACCTCTCGCGCGATCGTTCCGAGCAGCGTCCCGAACGCTTCGCCGTCGGCGACCGTCTCGACGCCCTGGTCACCAACGTGGACAAGGCGGCGCGTCGCGTCTCCCTGTCGGTGAAGGCCCTGGAAATGGCCGAGGATCGCGAGGCGATCGAGAAGTTCGGATCGTCCGACAGCGGCGCATCTCTGGGAGACATCCTGGGCGCCGCCCTTCGCGAGAAGGCGTCGAACAAGGAATAGTGCAATAACGTGCGGCCGCTCGTCGCGTGATTGCGGCGGGCGGCTCCCCTGTACGGTACGGCTGTGTTATGCCTACATTTCAAGTCGGTAACGGCTGCCGTATGGGGCGTGGGCGCACGAGATGATCAGAATGATCAAATCCGAACTGATTGCCGCCCTGGCGGCCGAAAATCCGCACCTGACGCAAAAGGACGTGGAGCGGGTTGTCTCCGTGATCCTCGAAAGCGTCGCCCAGGCTCTCGAAGACGGCGGGCGTGTGGAGCTGCGCGGCTTCGGCGCGTTCTCGGTGAGAAGCCGCCCGGCCCGGCCCGGCCGCAACCCCAAGACGGGGGAGCCGGTCGACGTGCAGGCCAAGCACGTGCCGTTCTTCAAAAGCGGCAAGGAGTTGAGGGCGCGGCTGAACGCTGAGTAGTCTCTCTTCGGGCGCGTCAGGGCGCCCGACGGAACCGCGACCATGAGCATCTTCAGCGAATTCCGCGCCTTCATCGCGCGCGGCAATGTCGTCGACCTGGCCGTCGGCGTGATCATCGGCGCCGCCTTCGGCAAGATCGTCACCAGCCTCGTGAACGATCTGGTGATGCCGCCTATCGGATTGGCGATCGGGGGCATGGATTTCAGCGAACTGAAGATTCCCCTGCGGCACGCTGATCCAGCGCACAAGCTTGCGGCGGTGTCGATCAACTACGGCGTCTTCATCACCACCGTGATCCAGTTCCTGATCATCGCCTGGGTGATCTTCCTCCTGGTCAAAGGCGTGAACTCGCTGCAGCGGAAGGAGGCTGAGGCCCCCTCAGCGCCGCCCGCGCCGACCACCACTGAGCTTCGGCTCACCGAAATCCGCGATCTGCTCGCAGCGTCAAACAAGGCGGATCGAACCTGACCCCATCTGTTCGAGCCAAGATCTGCGGGTTGCGAACACCCGACACTGTCCGGGCGGCTGTCGAAGGGGGAGCCGGCTTCGCGGGCTTCATGATGTTCGACCGCAGTCCCAGGAACATCGTCCCGCGGGACGCGGCGCGCCTGGCCCTGCCCATCCGCGGGCGGCTGCGCATCGTCGCGGTGACGGTCGATCCATCCGACGCCCTCGTCGACGAGATCGCAAGCGAGCTGAGGCCTGATTTGATCCAGCTCCACGGCCGGGAGACGCCTACCCGAGTGCGGGAGGTGGCGGCGCGCTCGGGGGCCGGCGTCATCAAGGTGATATCGGTCTCCGGTCCCGAGGATCTCGAAGGTGTCTCAGTCTATGCTGATGTCGCCGAACACCTGATGTTCGACACCAAGCTCCCGTCCGCCTCGGACCGTCCGGGCGGCGCCGGGGCGCGATTCGATTGGTCGATCCTGTCCGGCCGGCGGTTCGCGCGCCCGTGGTTTGTCGCTGGAGGCCTCGACCCGTGGAACGTGGCCGAGGCGATGCGGGTGACTGGCGCGCCCCTGGTCGACGTTTCTTCTGGCGTGGAGCGTGGCCCGGGACTAAAGGACCCGGCTCTCATCAGGGCCTTCCTCGAACAGGTCGGCCGCGCCTGAAGACGCCATGACCTCAGCCGTTTCCCTCGGCCCCGACACGCGAGCCAACGACTATCATGCCTGGCCGGACGCGCGCGGTCGCTTCGGCGAGTACGGCGGCCGCTATGTGCCCGAAACCCTCATGCCCCTGGTCCTCGAGCTGGGCGAGGCCTACGCCGCGGCAAAGGCCGATCCGGTGTTCCAGGCCGAGGTGGCGGAGTGCCTGCGCACTTATGTCGGACGGCCCAGTCCCCTCCATCTCGCCACGCGGCTGAGCGAGCATCTTGGCGGTGGGCGCGTGTACTTCAAGCGCGAGGACCTCAACCACACCGGCGCGCACAAGATAAACAACTGCGTGGGCCAGATCCTGCTGGCGCGGCGCATGGGCAAGACGCGGATCATCGCCGAGACGGGGGCGGGCCAGCACGGCGTCGCCACGGCTACGGTCTGCGCCCTCTTCGGACTACCGTGCGTCGTCTACATGGGCGCGGTCGATGTCGAGCGTCAGGCGCCCAACGTCCTTCGCATGGAGCTCTTGGGCGCGGAGGTGCGTCCGGTGACCAGCGGGTCGGCGACGCTCAAGGACGCCATGAACGAGGCTCTGCGAGACTGGGTCGCAAACGTCGAGGACACCTACTACCTGATCGGCTCGGCGGCGGGCCCGCATCCGTATCCGGCGATGGTCCGCGACTTCCAGACCGTGATCGGAACCGAGGCGCGCGCCCAGGTTCTCGAAGCCGAGGGGCGGCTGCCGAATGCGATCGTCGCCTGCGTCGGCGGGGGCTCCAACGCCATCGGTCTCTTCCACCCGTTCCTCGACGACGAGGCGGTGAAGATCTATGGCGTCGAGGCTTCGGGCGAAGGGATGCAGGGGCGCCACGCGGCGGCGCTCAACGGCGGGCGTCCCGGCGTCCTGCACGGCAACCGCACCTACCTCCTGCAGGACAAGGACGGCCAGATCACCGAGGCCCACTCGATCTCCGCAGGCCTGGATTATCCGGGGATCGGGCCCGAGCACGCCTGGCTGCACGATGTCGGCCGCGTCTCGTACCTGACCGCGACCGACGCGGAGGCTCTGACCGCCTTCCGGCTGTGCTCGCGCCTTGAAGGGATCATTCCGGCCCTCGAATCCGCGCACGCCCTGGCGCGTCTGCCCGAGATCGTCCAGGCGGCCGGACCGAGCGGCGTCGTCGTCCTCAACATGTCCGGACGCGGCGACAAGGACCTCGCGGCGGTCGCGGCGATGGGAGACCAGGCGCGATGAGCGGCCGCATCGAGGCGCGCTTCGCGCAGCTGCGCGGAGAGGGGCGCGCCGGTTTCGTCGCCTATGTCATGGCCGGCGATCCGGATTTCGAGCGCTCGAAAGAGATCCTCCTCGGCCTGCCCGCGGCGGGCGCCGACGTCATCGAGCTTGGCATCCCCTTCTCCGATCCGATGGCGGACGGCCCGGCGATCCAGCGTGGGGCGCTCCGCGCGCTCGCCGCCGGAACGAACCTGCAACGGATATTCGACCTGCTGCGGGAGTTTCGCCGACAGGATGCGGCCACGCCTGTCGTGCTGATGGGCTATCTCAATCCTCTGCTGTCGATGGGCTATCGCGAGTTCGCGCGCGCCGCCGCCGATGCGGGGGCCGACGGGGTGATCATGGTCGACTGTCCGCCGGAGGAGGCCGATCCTCTCGCCGATGCGCTCGACGCCCAGGGCCTCGCCCTCATCCGGTTGGCGACGCCGACGACGGACGCTGCGCGTCTGGCCGTGGTCGCCCGCCGGACTCGCGGCTTCGTCTATTACGTCTCGGTCGCCGGTGTGACCGGCGGCAAGGCCGTCGACGCTGTCGCCGTCGCCCCGCAGGTGGAGCGTGTCCGCGCCGCCAGCGGCCTGCCGGTAGCCGTGGGCTTTGGCATCCGCACGCCACAGCAGGCCGCCGCCGTGGCCAAGGTCGCCGACGCCGCCGTGGTCGGCTCGGCTCTCGTCGACGCCGTGGCCGGAGCTCTCGAAGCCGGCGAGGACCCCGCGGCGGCGGTGCGCCGGACGGCGAGCGACCTGGCCGCGGCTGTCCGAACCTCAAGACGCGAGGCCGTCCATGGCTGACGACGAAAAGCCCCGCACCCCGCAGCATGAGCGTCGCGGCTGGCTCACCCGCCTTGCGCCAGGCGTGCGCCGGCTAGTCACGCGCCGAGACACGCCGGACAACCTCTGGGTGAAGTGTCCCGACACCGGCGAGATGATCTACCGGCCGGACCTCGAGGCGGCGCTCTGGGTCACGCCGTCGGGCCGGCATATGCGGATCCGGCCGGACCTGCGCTTCGCCTACACCTTCGACGAAGGAAAACACCGCTCAATCGCGCTTCCTCGCGCCCCGGACGACCCGCTCGAGTTCACCTATGGCAAGCCCTATCGCGCGAGCCTGGTGTCGGCTCGAAAATCGACGGGCCAGCAGGACGCGATGGCCGCCGCCGTGGGCCAGATCGGCGGAGTCGAGACCGTCGTCCTGGTGCAGGACTTCGCCTTCATGGGCGCGTCCCTTGGCTCAGCCGCAGGCGAGGGCTTCCTTGCGGCGGTCGACGAGGCCGTGCGCCGACAGGCGCCGCTGGTGATCTTCACCGCCTCCGGCGGGGCGCGCATGCAGGAAGGGGCGCTTTCCCTAATGCAGATGGCGCGGACGACCCTCGCCATCCAGCGACTGCATGCCGAGCGCCTGCCCTACGTCGTCGTCCTCACCGACCCAACCTACGGCGGAGTGACCGCGTCCTACGCCATGCTGGGCGATGTCCAGATTGCCGAGACGGGCGCCGCGATCGGCTTCTCGGGCCGGCGCGTCATCGAGCAGACGATCCGCGAGACTCTGCCTGGAGGTTTCCAGACCTCCGAGTTCCAGC
>JAFANN010000036.1 GCA_019232665.1 Caulobacteraceae bacterium
CGTCAACCCGGCCATCGTCGCCCGCAGCGTCCACTCGCCCGCCCTGGTGCTGGGCGCCTGGGCGTGCGGCGGCGTGATCGCCTTGCTGGGGGCGTTCGTCTACGCCGAGCTGGCCGCCCGCATTCCCCACACCGGCGGCGACTACGCGTATCTGCGCGAAGCGTATGGTCCGCTCCCGGCCTTCCTCAATGGATGGACCCTGCTGCTGGTCGTCCAGACCGGCGGCATGGCGGCCGTCACGATCGCCTTCGCCAAATACCTCGACGTGCTCATCGGCGGGGGTGTTCCCCAATCCCTGATCGTCGTCCTCAGCCTGGCTCTGCTCGCCGGCGTGAACGTGCTCGGGGTCAGCGCGGGCAATCGCGTGCAGGGCGTTCTGGGCGCGATCAAGATCGGCATGATCGTCGCCCTGGTCCTCGCCGGCGTGCTGCTCGTGGCGCCCGCGCACGAGGCGCATTTGCCCGCAGGGCAGGGCGGCGCGGTGGCCGGCCTCAAGGCGTTCGGGGCGGCGCTGATCCCGGTCTTGTTCAGCTATGGCGGCTGGCAGACGGCAAACTTTGTCGCCGGCGAGATGAAGGATCCACGTCGGGACCTGGCCCGCGCGCTCGTCATCGGCGTGCTGATCGTGATCGCCTGCTACCTGACCGTCACCTGGGCCTGTCTGAGAGCGCTTGGCATCGGCGGTCTGGCGCGGACCCTCACGCCCACGGCGGACATCCTCGGGCTCGCGATCGGGCCGGCGGGAGCTCGGGTCGCTGCGGCTTTGGTGGCGATTTCCGCGCTGGGCTACCTGAGTCAGTCGATGCTGACGGCCCCCCGGGTCTATTTCGCGATGGCGCGCGACGGCCTGTTCTTCCGCAGCGTCGGCGAGGTCTCCGGCCAATCCCGGGCGCCCGCCCTGGCCATCCTGCTGCAAGCCATCTGGGCCGGCGTGCTCGCCCTCTCGGGCAGTTACGAGAAAATCCTGAGCTACACGGTGTCGATGAACTTCCTGTTCTTCGGGCTGTCCGCTTCGGCCGTGTTCGTCTTGCGCGCGCGTGAGCGGCGATTGGGGGCCGCGCCGCCAGGTTTCCGCGCGCCCGGCCACCCCTGGACCACGGGCGCCTTCGTTCTCGCCTGCGTCCTGGTGATCGGGAGCACCTTCTGGAGCTACCCGGTCGAGAGTCTGGTCGGCTACGGGATCCTCGCGATCGGCATCCCACCATACCTCTATTGGCGACGGGCGGACCGTCGTTTGGCGAGCGGGGCGAGCCAGAGCTGAAAGCTATTGCGTGCGAGGGCGGCTCCGGACCAAGAGGCCGCCATGAACAAGCCCATTCTTCTGCAGCGAACCCTGCAGTCCAGCTACATGCGTTTCGCCAAGCAGGACACGGCGGCCCGCTTCAACCTCGCCATGAGCGGGATCGCCGACTGCGCGCTCTCCGATCTCGAGATCGGACCTGACGATCTCGCCCTGCACGGGTCCAACTCCTACGGTTATCGCCCGCTCATCGACCGCATCGCCACCCGTTTCGGCGTCCCGGCAGACTGCGTCGTCACCCCCGGAGGCGGCTGCTCCTTTTCCAATCACCTGGCGATGTCGGCTCTCGTTTCGCCCGGAGACGAGGTGCTGGTCGAGGATCCGACGTACGAGCTCCTCACCTCGACCCTGGAGTGCCTGGGCGCTCAGGTGCGGACGTTCGAACGGCGCAGGTCGCAGGACTGGCGGCTCGATCCGCAAGAGATCGCGGGCAATATGACTCCCCGTACGCGGCTCGTCGTGCTCACTAATCTGCACAACCCGTCCGGGGCCATGGCCAGCGAAGCGGATATTCAGGCGATTGCTGCGGCGGCCGCCACTGTCGGCGCCCACGTCCTCGTCGACGAGGTCTACCTCGAACTCACCTTCGCGGACGGCGCCGCGCGGACGTCGTTTGCGCCCGATAGCAATGTTCTGGTCACGAGCAGCCTGACGAAGGCCTATGGCCTTTCGGGACTGCGCTGCGGCTGGATCCTGGCGCCGGCCGAACTGGCTCAGCGGATGCGCCGGCTCAACGACCTCTTTGGCGTGGCGCCGCCCCACATTGCCGAGCGGCTGGCGGTGGTCGCGTTCGACCAGCTGGATCGCCTGCGGGCGCGCGCCAGAGGCCTGCTCGAGCCGAATCTCGCCGCCTATCGAGAGATCCTGGGCGATCATCCGGACCTCGATCAGGTGATCTTCCCGACGGCCACGACGGTGTTCCCGCGTCTGCGCCGGGGGGACGCCGACGCCCTGTTCGAGCAACTCCGCAGCGAGCAGGAGACGAGTTTCGTGCCGGGGCGCTTCTTCGGTCGCCCTGACCACCTTCGCGTCGCCCTGGGCGGTCAGCCGGAGTCGACCCGCGAGGGCCTGCTCCGCCTGCGGGCTGCGCTCGACAAAGTCGCTTGACGCAGACCGTTAGTCTATACTAACGGTAAGTCATGGCTAACTTATCGGCACGGCGGACGGCGACGGAGGGGTTCGAAGCCCTCGGCGATCCGACGCGCCGGGCGATCTTCGAGAAGCTGGCTGCCTCGCCGGCGGCGGTGGGCGAGCTCGCTCAGGGGCTGCCGGTGAGCCGACCGGCGGTCTCGCAGCACCTGCGGGTGCTGGAGGAGGCAGGGCTGGTGTCGAAGACGGCCGAGGGGACCAGGCGGATCTACCGCATCGACCCGCGGGGCATCGGAGCCATGCGGGCGTGGCTGGACGACCACTGGCGCGCGGCCATGACGGCCTTCGCGCGGTTCGCCGAAAGCGAACTCGCCAAAACCGAACTGGAACGGGAAATCGAACGGGAGAAGGGTGAGGAAAAATGACCATCGCGCCTGTCGTCGTGAGCGTTCGGGTCGGCGCGCCGCCAGACCGCGCCTTCGCCCTGTTTTCCCGCGACATGGGTCGGTGGTGGCCGCACGGGATGACCATCGGCGCAAAGCCTCACGCAGAGATCGTCGTCGAGCCGCGGAGCGGCGGACGGTGGTTCGAACGCGACGAAGAGGGGACGGAGACCTCCTGGGGCAAGGTGTTGGCCTGGGAGCCCCCCGGCCGGTTGCTGCTGGGCTGGCAGCTGAACAGCAGTTTCGCCTACGATCCCGACTTCCTGACCGAAGTCGAACTCACCTTCGTTCCCGATGGCGCGGGCGGCTCGACGGTCACCCTCGAGCACCGGAACCTCGAACGGTTCGGCGCGGATGCCGAGAAGGTGGCGGCCTCGATCAGCCAAGGCTGGCCGCGCATCATCGGTCGTTTCGAAGAATTCGCCGGCGTCCCGTCGGCGGCCTGAAAACCCAAGAAGAGCAAGGGAGCGCTCACAATGTCGGAATTCGTCGTCCACAGCATTCCGGGCAGCCCGTTCGGTCGCTCGGTGATGGCAGTCCTGGAGGAGAAGGGCGCGCCCTGGCGGCTCGCCCCAATCCCGCAGGGCGGCCTCAAGACCGAGCCGCACCTCTCTCGCCACCCGTTCGGGCGGATGCCGGTGCTCGAGCACGACGGCTTCTCGCTCTACGAGACTAACGCCATCCTGCGCTATCTGGACAGGATCCTGCCAACCCCGTCCCTGACGCCCGCCGATCCCAAGGCCGCGGCGCGGATGGACCAGGTGATCAGCATCAGCGACTGGTACCTCTTCCAGGGCGTCGGCAATGTGATCGGGTTCCAGCGCGTCGTGGGGCCGCGTCTGATGGGGCTGACGCCCAACGAGGAGGCCTGCGCGGCCGCCCTTCCGCAAGGAGAGGTCGTATTCCGCGCCCTCGGCGGTCTCCTCGGCGACCGACCATATTTCGGCGGCGATGCGGTCAGCCTGGCGGATTTCATGGTCGCCCCGCAGATGGACTTCCTCGCCGAGTGCCCGGAGTGGGCGAAGCTCTCTGCCGGCGCTCCGCAGCTTGGGGCTTGGCTCGAGCGCATGAACGCCCGCCCGAGTCTGAAGGCGACCACTTGGCCGGCGCTGAACGCTTTGGCCGCTGCGGCCTGACAATACACCCGCGACAGGGCGGACCGGACGCGCCAATCTGGCGCGTCCGGTCAGGGGGAGCCGCCGTCGCATGAGACCGTCCGTATTCGCCGCCTTCCTCGCCGCCTTGGGCCTGGGGGCATCTGCGCCTGTGTGGGCCCAGACGCCGCCGAAGCTCTCCACCTGCCAGACTGGTGATGTCGCTCCAGCCTGCCAAGCGGTCCGCGGCGATCGCTCAGAAGGCTGGGCCGCGCAGAGCCGCGCCGAGGTGTTTGGGCAGCACGGCATGGTCGCCACCAGCCAGCCGCTCGCCGCAGAGGCGGGCCTCGAGATTTTGCGTAAGGGCGGCAATGCCATCGACGCGGCGGTGGCGACGGCGGCGGTGCTCAACGTCACCGAGCCGATGATGGAGGGAATGGGCGGCGACCTCTTCGCGATCGTTTACGTCGCGAAGGAGAAGAAGCTCTACGTCCTCAACGCCAGCGGTCGCGCGCCCACCGGCGCCACGCCCGAGCACTTCCGCGAGCTCGGTTATGCCGCCGATCCCGCCAATTGGGGACCCGGTTCGGGCATGCCGACCTACGGCATCCTGCCGGTCACCGTGCCCGGCGCCGCCTGGGGCTGGAACGCCATCCTTCAGCGCTTCGGCACGATGTCCTTCAAGGACGTCCTGGCGCCCGCGGAAGGCTACGCCGAGCACGGATTCCCGGTGAGCGAGCGGATCGCCCACGACTGGATCCTGCCCAAGGCGCTTCCGCTGCGCGGCTGCTGCACCGAGCGCGATCCCGACTCCGTCAGGACCTGGTACGTGGATGGCCGCCCGCCGCGCGTGGGCGAGGTGTTCCGCAATCCCGATCTCGCGCGCAGCTTCCGTCTGTTGCAGGAGCAGGGCGTCGACGCCTTCTACAAAGGCGAAATCGCCCGCGCGATCGTCGCCAAATCCACGGCGCTGGGCGGAACGATGACCCTCGCTGACCTCGCCGCCTACCGCGGCGAATGGATGGAGCCGGCCCACACGACGTATCACGGTCATGAAGTCTACGAGCTGCCGCCGCCCTCCCAGGCCTGGGCGGCGCTGGAGATGGTCAACATCCTGGACGAATGCACGCCCGGCTGGACAGGCGGACGAACGCTCGCACAGCTTGGCCCGCGCAGTCCGCTCTACTGGCACCTGACGGTGGAAGCGAAGAAGCTCGCGTACGGCGACCTCATCGCCATCAACGCCGATCCCGACGTCGTGCGCGTGCCCTTCGAGCGAATGATTTCGAAGGAACACGCGCGAGCCTTGTGTCGTCGGGTCGACGCCGCGCACGCCTCGGCTACCGGTCCGGTCGGCGCCGAAGGGCCGGCAGGCGACACCATCGTGCTCACCACAGCTGACGTGCAGGGCAACATGGTCGCCTGGGTGAACAGCAACTTCGAGGAGTTCGGCTCGGGCCTGACGGTGCCCGGGTACGGCTTCATCCTGCACGACCGCGGCGCGCTGTTCTCGCTCGACCCGAAGTCGCCGAACGTCATCTCACCCGGCAAGCGCCCGTTCAACACCCTCGCCGCGGGCTTCGTCATGGACGGCGACCGCCCCCTGATGACGCTTCTGCTTATGGGCGGCGACATGCAGGCCCAGGGCCACGCCCAGGCGCTGGTGAACATCTTCGAGCTTGGCGCCAACGTGCAGATGGCCACCGACATGGCCCGCTTCAGGCACAACCAGATCAGCAACACGCTCACCCTGGAAAAGCCGCTCTATGACCTGGTCGGCGCCGACCTCGCGGCCATGGGCCACAAGCTCAACCCGCCAGACAGCGGCGTCATGGGCGGCTACCAGGCGATCCTGGTCCAGCCCGTGAAGGACCCCGCGCCCGGCGAGGCGCCGTTCGTCTATCGGGCGGGATCGGATCACCGGAAGGACGGGGAGGCGGTGGCGTGGTGAGGGGGGCTGGGAAACTCGATCGCCCCCTCCTTTTCGTCATCCCGGGTCCTCGCTTCGCTCCGCTCGCTACGGCCCGGGATGACACAGGAAATTGGGAAGGGAAGGAGAGCGATTCGAAGGCGCTCATCGCTTCGGCGACCAGGGAACGAGCACGCTCACCCGCTCCTGGTAACGCCGGTAGGCCGCGCCGCGAGAGCGCAACATCGCCTCCTCGAGAGTGGGGACGCCGGAGGCGTGGCGGAGCATCAGGTACATCAGCGCCGGGGCGAGGATCGACACGTAGGACCGAGGGCTCGTCGGATCGATGGCGATGATCGGAAGGGACAGCCAGACGCAGATCTCGAAGAAGTAGTTTGGATGACGTGACCAAGCCCAGAGCCCGCGGTCGCACACCTTGGCCTGGTTCGTCGGGTCGGAGCCGAAGGCGCTCATCTGGGCGTCGGCCAGGATTTCGCCGGCGAGGGACAAGACGAAGACGGCAAGTCCCACGGCGTCCTGTATGCGGAAATGGGGGTGGTCCTCGCGCGCGGCGATGAGCACGCATAGACCGAGCACCGCGCCTATCGGCGCCTGGACAAGCATGGGGCCGAAGATCCGCTTGTTGAAGCTCCCGCCCCACTCGCGCCGAAGGGCGGCGTAGCGCGGGTCCTCCGTCTCCGCCCCCGCGACTCGCAGGGCGAGATAGGTCCCGAGGCGGAGGCCCCACGCGGCGACCATCGCAGCCACCATGACCCGTCGCCACGCGGCGTGGGGTTCGGTCTGGAACGGCGCGAGCGCGACGGCGGCGCAGGCTGCGCCGGCGCCATAGGCCCAAAAGACGTCGATCCATCCGCCGTTTCGCAGCGCTCGCTGGGTGAGCCATCCCCCAGCCATCACGAGGATCATCGTCCCAAGCACACCCAGGGTCAGCTCTACGACGATCACGGGCCACTCCCAGTGAAAACCGTGTCGACAGGGCAAGTCCCACGGAGCCTGCTGCCGAGACAAGGGACGCGGATAGGCGCCAAGGCGGTCCGACTGCGGTTGCCACTGCCGCGAAGCTCGACCTAACCTTGCCTGTGCCGGTCACGACAGGGGTGGCGAACCATGTCCGACAGCGACCTTTCCAGCGACCTCGGGGACTTTCGGGAAGAGAAGTTCACCTTCAACGGCGTGACGAAGACGGTGCTTCGCACCGGCGACACCGGCCCGGCGGTCATCGTGATTCACGAAGTGTATGGCTTCACGCCGACCCTGGCGCGTTTCTGCCGCCGGGTGCGCGACGCAGGATTTCAGGTCTACGCGCCGATCCTCTTCGGCCGTCCCGACGCCTCCAATCCGGAGAAGCAGTCCCTGGGACGGATGCTCTCCTTGTGCGTCTCCCGCGAGTTCACCCTGTTCGCCCGCGACCGGAGCAGCCCGGTGGTCGATTGGCTCAAGCCCCTCGCCCGGCGGGCGCACGCTCATTGCGGCGGTCCGGGCGTCGGCGCGATCGGCATGTGCCTGACCGGCGGCTTCGCCCTCTCGATGGCGGTGGACCCGACCGTCATGGCGCCGGTTCTGGCGCAGCCCGGCCTCCCGGCTCGGCCGCCTGAGGCGATCGACATCTCCAGGACCGACCTCGAGATCGTGTCGGACCGAGGCGCCGACGAAGGTCTCGAAATCCGTGGCTATCGCTTCGCCGGAGACACTCTTTGTCGTGCGGCGAGATTCAAGACGCTGGCCGATGGTCTTGGCGACGCCTTCGTGGGCGTCACCCTTCCCGACACGGCTGGAAATCCGAACAGTCCCATGGCAAAGGCGGGCGGCCGCCCGCACTCGGTCTTCACCGGCGACCTGATCGACGAACCTGGCCAACCCACCCGCGAAGCGCTCGACGATGTGATCGCCTTCTTTCTCCGGAGGCTGCAGGAAGTATAGCCAGCCTTATCGATGGGGCGTCGCGAGGACGCCCGGCCTGAACGCCACGAGGGCGTCTTCGTCCCATCCTGTCCGGACGTTGTCGGCGTTGTATTGTTCCTCGAAGGATTTTACATAGTACTTTATTGATGGAACGTAATAAAATTCGCCGTAGACCATATTGTGAATGCTCTGATGCCGCACGTCGTTCTTGCCGCTGGATTTGATCTTTCGCTTGGTCGTCGCGAGAAGCGTGGTCGCCCTGACTTGAGGTGCGGCCCGTTCCGCCTCAATCGATCCCGCTTCCTTGATCTCGAGTGCGCGGAACGTTCCGGCCGGCGTTGTCACGACGGTCCAGCCGACAACTTCATAGGTGACGTTCCAGTGGGTGTTCGTCTGTCCTTCGTGCTGTTCGGCCTGGCTGAAGTCGACCGTCCATGAATCGCCGGGGACCATGGGAAACTTGAATGGCCGCCCAGTCTCGGTGAGCACGCCGTCGAGGACCCGTGCCTGGCTCCAATCCAGACCGACACGATAGTCCTCATATGCCTCCGGCGCCCTGCCAGGCTGGGCACGGACGAGCATGGCGGTCTCGTCGATCCTCTCTATGCGAAGAGTGATGCGTCGATGTGAGAGGTGTTCGGTTCCCCGCTCGATAGTTCGGTCAAAGGTCCAGCTGTCGCCGACTTCCACGGCGGGAGCGGTCACGTCGGGCGCCTGTCCATGGCCAGCATTGGGCGCAAGCAACGCACACGCAGCCGCTGCTGCGCAAATCGTCTTCGGACTTGTCATGCTCGACCCCCGGGCTCCTATCGGGCCAGCCGACCGCCGGA
>JAFANN010000190.1 GCA_019232665.1 Caulobacteraceae bacterium
GCAAAAGCGGCTTGATCTTCGAGGCATTGCCGGCGGTGCCGAAATCCTCGAACCGCTGCTTGCAAAGCTTGGTCAGGGCTTCCATGGCGGGCTTGAGATATTTGCGCGGGTCGAACTCGCTCGGGTTCTCGCTCAAGATTTTGCGCACTTGGCCCGTCATCGCCATGCGGGCGTCGGTGTCGATATTGATCTTGCGCACGCCATGCTTGATGCCGCGCTGGATCTCCTCCACCGGCACGCCCCAGGTCTGGGGCATCTCGCCGCCATAGCGGTTGATGATCTCCTGCAGGTCCTGCGGGACAGAGGAGGACCCGTGCATCACCAGGTGGGTGTCGGGCAGGCGACGGTGGATCTCCTCGATCACGCCCATGGCCAGCACCGCCCCGTCGGGCTTGCGGCTGAACTTGTAGGCGCCGTGGCTGGTGCCCATGGCGATGGCCAGGGCGTCGACCTCGGTGGCGCGGACGAAGTCCACCGCCTGGTCGGGGTCGGTCAACAGCTGGTCGTGGGAGAGCTTGCCCTCCGCGCCGTGGCCGTCCTCCTTGTCGCCCATGCCGGTCTCGAGGCTGCCGAGCACGCCCAGTTCGCCCTCGACCGAGGCGCCGACCCAATGGGCCATGTCGACCACGGCGCGGGTGACGCGGACGTTGTAGTCATAGGCGGCGGGCGTCTTGGCGTCCGCCATCAGCGAGCCGTCCATCATCACGCTGGTGAATCCGTGCTGGATGGCGGTGGCGCAGGTGGCTTCGCTGTTGCCGTGGTCCTGGTGCATGCATACCGGGATCTCCGGGAACAGCTCGATGTAGCCTTCGATCAGCTTGGCGAGCACCACGTCGTTCGCGTACTGCCGCGCGCCACGGCTGGCCTGGATGATCACAGGAGAATTGGTGACCCGGGCTGCCTCCATGATCGCCAGCCCCTGCTCCATGTTGTTGATATTGAAAGCGGGAACTCCGTAGCCATGCTCGGCGGCATGGTCGAGAAGCTGTCGAAGCGTAATTCGAGCCATGTTCCTATCACCCGTCCCTGAACTTCATCCCCAATAAGTCGCAAGTCTACTGCGCGACTTCAGTGCTGCAAAGCGGCGACGCCTGGAAGCGTCTTGCCTTCCATCCATTCGAGGAAAGCGCCTCCTGCCGTCGAGACGAATGTGAGGTCGCCCGCCACGCCGGCGTGGTTGAGAGCGGCGACGGTGTCTCCGCCCCCCGCCACAGCGATAAGCTTGTTCGCCCGCGCGAGTTCCGCGGCGTGCCGAGCGGCCGCGTTGGTCGCGGCGTCGAACGGGGGGACTTCGAACACGCCGAGCGGCCCGTTCCAGATCAAGGTCTTCGCCCGATCCATCGCCGCGACCAGTCGCTCGACGGTGCGGGGGCCCGCGTCGAGGATCTTCTCGTCCGCTCCGATCTCACCAAGATCGCGCAGATTCGATGTGGCGCCAGGCTTCACCTCCTGGGCGACCACCACGTCGAGAGGCAGCAGCAACTCGCAGTTTGATTTGGCGGCCTTGGCGTGGATCTGGCGCGCTGTGTCGGCCATCTCCTTCTCGCAGAGCGATCCGCCGACGTCGACGCCGTCGGCGAAGAGGAAGGTGTTCGCCATGCCCCCGCCGATCGCCAGCATGTCCAGCTTGGTCACCAGGTTGTCGAGAAGGTCGAGCTTGGTGGAGACTTTGGATCCTCCGACGATGCCGAGGACCGGTCGGTCCGGCTTGCCGAGCGCCGCCTCGAGCGCCTTCAGCTCGCGCGCCATCGCCTCGCCGCAGTAGCTGGGGACGAGGTGCGCCACGGCTTCCGTCGAGGCGTGGGCGCGGTGCGCCGCCGAGAAGGCGTCGTTGACGTAGAGATCCGAGTTGGCGGCCAGCTCGCGGGCGAAGGCCGCGTCGTTGGCCTCCTCGCCGCCGTGGAACCGGACGTTCTCCAGCAGGAGGACGTCCCCCGGCTTGGCCGCTTCGAACGCCGCCCTGACTGGCTCGCCCACGCAGTCGTCGACGAAGGCGACGGGCGCGCCGAGCAGTTCGGCCAGGCGCGCCGCCACCGGTCGCAGGCTCAGCTCAGGCACGCGCTTGCCCTTCGGCCTCTCGAAGTGGGCCAGGAGCGCGACCTTGGCGCCGGCCCCGCGCAGCCGGCGAATGGTCGGCAGGGCGGCTAGCAGCCGGGTGTCGTCCGCCACCCGGCCCTCGCTCATGGGCACGTTGAAATCGACCCGCACGAGGGCGCGCGCGCCCGCGAGCTTGGCTTCGTCGAGGCTACGCCAGGCCATCGTCTTCCCCGTCTGCAGTTGAGGCGGTGGTTTCAGCCGGCGGCGGCGAGGGCGAGGGCCGTCTCGGCCATCCGCGTCGAAAAGCCCCACTCGTTGTCATACCAGGCCAGCACCCTGGCGAGGGTGCCGTCGACCACCTGCGTCTGGGGCAGGGCGACCGTCGAGGACGCGTCGACGTGGTTCATGTCGACCGAGACCACCGGGTCGCTGGTCACCTGCAGGATGCCGCGCAGCGGACCCTGTTCGGCGGCGCGGCTCATCGCCTCGTTGATTTCCGCCGGCGTGACCTTGCGGCCGGTCACGACGTTCAGGTCGACCACGGAGACATTCGGCGAGGGCACGCGGATCGACGAGCCATCGAGCTTGCCCGCCAGCTCCGGGAGCACCAGGCCGAGCGCCTTCGCCGCCCCGGTCGAGGTCGGGATCATCGACATGCCCGCAGCGCGGGCCCGGTAGAGATCCTTGTGCAGAGTGTCCAGCGTGGGCTGGTCGCCCGTGTAAGCATGGATGGTGGTCATGTAGCCGCGCTCGATGCCGGCGAGGTCGAGGAGGACCTTGGCCACCGGGGCGAGGCAGTTGGTCGTGCACGAGCCGTTCGAGACCACGAGGTCCTGGGACGTCAGAGTGTGGTCGTTGACGCCCATCACAATGGTCTTGTCGGCGCTGTCGCAGGGCGCCGAGACCAGCACCTTGCGCGCGCCGGCGTCGAGGTGGGCGCTGGCCTTTTCCTTGGACGTGAAGAGGCCGGTGCACTCGAGTGCGACATCAACACCCAGGTCTTTGTGGGGTAGCTGCGACGGATCGCGTATCGCCGTCACCTTGATCTTCCCAAGACCGACGTCCAGGCTGTCGCCCTCGACGGAGACGACCCGGGGGAACCGTCCGTGGACAGAGTCGTAACGGAGCAGGTGGGCGTTGGCCTCGACCGAGCCAAGATCATTGATCGCCACCACATCGATGTCGCGGCGGCCATGCTCGACGATGGAGCGAAGAACGAGACGGCCGATCCGGCCAAAGCCGTTGATCGCGACGCGGACGGGCATGAATACGGGCTTCCTTTAATTTCGATTGCGCGGCTTTTGCGGGCGCTGACCGATGAGGTCAAGCCGTGCGCCGGGCCATCAGTCGCCTGAGAACCGACGAAGCGGGGGTAATATTGGACGCAGTATCGGGGAACGCCATCCAGGTGGCGGGGTGGCGGCTTGAGCGCGCGCTGTCGCGGCTGGAGGGGCGCATCGCCCGTCGGCTGGCTGGCGCGGAGGTCAATGCGGAGGATCACGAGCGCCTGACGGCGGAGCTGCACGCTACGCGCACGCGCGCGCAGGAGCTCGAAGTCGCGGGCGCCGCGGCGGCCGCCGCTCTGGACCGTGCGATCAACCAGATCAATGAGGTGCTCGCAGA
>JAFANN010000353.1 GCA_019232665.1 Caulobacteraceae bacterium
GCCTGCTCACCTTTGCCCGCCTCGTCAAAGCCAACCTCATGCACAAACGCGACTTCGATCAGCTCCTTGGCCCGCCTCCGGACCTTCGGCGCGACCCACGACAACTCACGTTCGAACTGATCCCCGCATGAACCGGACAGCCGTGGCACTGCCGGCCGGCGATGACGAGTTTGGTGGAGGCAGTCGGTCCGGATGCAAGGGCGGCCGCAGCTCGGACGCCGCCCGCATCGCCGCGCCGATTACCTGCGAGGTAATCGCTCAGGGCGCGGGGGCGGCCCACAAGGGAGGGGCGTCGCGTCCTGGCCCGCGGCGCCCCCGCCCCCTCGCCAGGTTCGGAGGACGCCATGGACCGCGCTACCGCCCTCAAATCCAACCCCCATTCCCCCACGACCACCGCGCCCCAGCCCTTCGCCGTCGCCGCCGACGGAACGCGGCTGCACGTCACGGCGTGGGGCGAGGGCGAGCCGGTGCTGTTCCTGCACAGCTGGGCGATGCAGGCGCGGATGTGGGACTATCAGTTCGCCGCCCTTGCCCCGCACGGCCTGCGCTGCATCGGCTTCGACCGCCGCGGCCACGGCCGCTCGGACCAGAGCGCGGACGGCTACGACTACGACACCCTGGCCGACGACCTCGCCGCGGTGATCGAGGCGCAGGATCTCCGCGGCGTAACCCTGATCGGCCACTCGATGGGCGCGGGCGAGATCGTGCGCTATCTCACCCGCCACGGCGCCGCGCGGGTGAAGCGGATTGTGCTCCTGGCGCCGAGCACGCCCTTCCTGGCCCAGACGCCCGACAACCCCTCCGGCCTGCCGCTGGCAGCGTTCGAGGCGATGCGGAGCGCCTGGACAGTCGATTTCCCCGGATGGGTGACACAGAACGCCGCCGCCTTCTTCACGCCCGCTGTTTCGCCGGCGCTGATCGACTGGACCGTGCGCATGATGCTGGAGATCCCGCTGCCGGTGGCCCTGGCCTGCAACCGGGCGGTGACGGAGACCGACTTCCGCGCCGAGCTGGCGAAGATCGACACGCCCTGCCTGGTCATCCACGGCGACGCCGACGTCTCCGCCCCCCTCGCCCTCGCGGGCGCCCCCACCGCCGCCCTGATCCCGCACTGCGACCTGAAGGTCTACGACGGCGCCCCGCACGGCTTGATGTACACCCACACGGAGCGGCTGAATTCGGACCTGCTGGAGTTTATTCGGGGGTAGAGGGTCACGAGGCCGGCCTTCGACCCGGCGTCGCTCTGGATCCTCCCCCGTTAGCGATAGCGGACGGGGGAGGGGGACCACGAAGTGGTGGAGGGGGCGGCCACAGCTCGGGCGCTAGCCTTTTCGCTCCCACAGTAGTGCTCACTGAGGACACACGGAGCGCCGGCGCCCTCGCCGCCTCGCTTATGCGAGGGGCGTGACCTGAGCCGTCGGGCTCCATAGCGCTTGTCCGTTGGACCCCAGGTCAGGGCTTTAGCGGCGGCGTTTCCGGCTGCGAGTGCTCGAGGGCGCTTACAGTCACGCCTCCCAGCTCGACCTTCACGCCGAGGAACCGCATCGTCCCCTCGGAGAAGCTGATGTCCGAGATCGCTAGGCTTGGATCGCGCTTGAGCTTGCTCTCATCGGCGCGAGTGAGGCGAAGGATCATGCCCGCTCGGGCGAGCCCCGCCGCCTCGGCTTTTTCGATTCCCTCGCGGAAGTAGACGGCCGGCGTCGAGCGGCGCGAAGGAGGGGAGTGCCCCGTCATCGGACACCGAAGTTGCCGAGATCGCCCGCGACCAGCACCTGGCAGGCGCGGCCGTTGTCCTGCATCTGCCGGGCCCGCCTGTTGGCGGCGGCTTTGGTGATCTCCTTGTCGGAGGAATGGCCGAAGTGCTCGCCGTCGTGCTCAACGGCCCACAGACCGGAATGGCGCAGCACCGTAAAGATCGCTCGATCAGGAATTATCCGCATTTAAGGTGCATAACACACCCGCCGCGAGATTATTCCATATGTAATTTGGGGCGAGCCCTTGTATTTCCGCGGGCTAGGTCGCATAATTAGGCATCAAATATCGCGCAGGCTCGCTTGGCGCTCCCGTCGAAATCAAAAATTTCGGCCTATGCAGTCGTTTCGTCCCCTCCGAAAATTTGATCTCCACGCTCATCTCGAGCGCGAGAACTCGCGTCCGGAAAGGGACAAATATGCAGATCGGTATCGTCAAGTGGTTCAATGGCCAAAAGGGCTTTGGCTTCATCCAGCCGGACAACGGCGGCAACGATGTGTTCGTGCACATCTCCGCGGTTGAGCGCGCCGGCTTGGGGGCGCTCCACGAAGGCCAGAAGCTCAGCTTCGAACTCGAGCGCGACCAGCGCAGCGGCAAGATGTCGGCCGGCCAGCTCCAGGCGGCCTGAGCGAACGTCTTCGCGCGCCGGTCCGCCTTTCGGCGGGCCGGCGCGTGCGCGCTCTGGCGTCGCTGTCGATGCGTTGCTCGCGCCACGGCCCCTCAGCGGCCACCCCGACGCCGTTTGCGCGGCCTCATGCCGCGCCCCGCCATCGCCGCCCCGTCTAAGAGATCGCCTCCATGCGAGCTCGGCGGCGCAGCTATAACTCCAGAACAAAAATGTCTTTTACCACTGTCATTCGCCCTCGCGGGCGGTCTTCGATCAACACACTCAAGCATCGGCCGGTCACTTCGTCCGCAAGGACGGGTGCGCGCACGATCTTACACTTAAAGTCGATGGCGGGGGACGCAGCTCCGGAACCCGCCGCTGCCTCTACACGAGCGGCCGGCTAGGTCGATTCGCTCCGACGGGTGCAGGCCCGTGCGGAGGTTCCGAAGTGGGAAGGAGAAGCCGTGGCTCGTAAGCCGAACTATCAATTCGAGCGGAAGGAACGCGAGCGCTCCAAGGCCGCGAAAGCCGCCGAGAAGGCCGCCGCCAAACAACGCGAGCGCGATGAAACGGCAGGCGCCGTAACACCTTCCAAGACAGAAGGCTGACCACCATGCAAAGCGACATGAGCTACAACCACCAGACGATCATGCTGGATGGAGAGACCTTCTCCCATTGCCGATTCGCAGCTTGCCGCCTGATCTATTCCGGCGGAGGACTACCGCAGTTCGATGGCTGTCACTTCGACGCCTGCGAATGGAAGTTCGAAGAGGCCGCGGCGCGGACCTTGTCCCATCTGAAGCTGATGTGGGGCGTCGGCGCCAAGCCTGCGGTCCAGGCGACGATCAAAGAGATCACAGTCGCGGCACGCTGATGTGGGCGTGCGCCAGGCTTCTCGCGAACGCGAAGGCAGCCCGTGAACTGCGCGAGCACGGCGTTGGACAGTCTCCAGGCGCCTCGGCCGCGGAAAGGCCGCTAGCCGGCGAGGGCGCCGGCGCCCGGGTAAGCCTAACGGCGCCGCAACCTGTCCTCCGAAGCCCATTGGGCGAAGAAGGAAGGGGTGGAGGGGGCGGCCGCGGCTAGGGTGTTGGCGCGCACCTGTCCAATGTATCTCGAACGGCGGCATTGCTCCTGGCGTTCGCGGCCGCTTCCGACCCTTAACAAGTCTTGAAGTCGCGGGGGTTAAGCGAGTATGCGGTCGGCGCGATACGAGGGACCGACCCATTGAATATTCCGAACTACGCCAAGCTCGAAAACGAGCGTCGGTTCCTGGTGATTGATTGTCCAGACCTGTCCACCAGCCCTTTTCGACTCATCGAGGACATCTACTTTTCCGACACTCGGCTTCGACTGCGGTCGATCACGCACCCCGGCGGCATACGGGAGTTCAAGCTTTGCAAGAAGTATGAGTCCTCGGACCCGGCTTCCGGCCCAATCGTGAACATCTATCTCTCAGACGTAGAGCACGCGATCCTATCCCGACTACCGGGACGACCGTTACGCAAACGGCGCTATCGGATTTT
>JAFANN010000370.1 GCA_019232665.1 Caulobacteraceae bacterium
GCAGAGCGCCGAGGCCGTCGGCGTTGGCGGTGTACTCGGGGGCCTCGAAACTCACCTGCACGTGCGATTGGGCGGCGAGATTGTAGATCTCGTCGGGGCGCAAGGTCTGAACGAGGTGAATGAGATTGGTCGCGTCAGTGAGATCGCCGTAGTGGAGGAAGAAGCGGACACCCGGCTCATGCGGATCCCGGTAAAGGTGGTCGATGCGCGCGGTGTTGAACGACGATGACCGCCGTTTCACCCCATGGACGATGTAGCCCCGCTCGAGCAGGAACTCCGCGAGATAAGCGCCGTCCTGCCC
Organism: Caulobacteraceae bacterium; assembly: GCA_019232665.1. Taxonomy (GTDB): domain Bacteria; phylum Pseudomonadota; class Alphaproteobacteria; order Caulobacterales; family Caulobacteraceae; genus Acaudatibacter. The sequence continues at coordinate 302 of JAFANN010000370.1, forward strand.
CGTCACCCCCGTGATCAGGGCGACCCTGCGTCCTTCTGCCCCCGTCGCCAAGCCGTCATTCCTCCCCCGATTCAAGCTTAGCCATATTCGGACTGAGGTCGAGCGCGAACTTCGCTCGCTGTGTGGCGACGCTGGTCACGGCCCACCCGCGCGATCTAATCTGTCGCCCTGAGTATTGGAGACGGCGACGCCATGGCTGACGGTTGGATCGACAACGGACCGGTGTCCCTGCCGCCGCGCGCGCTCGCTTATGGCGCGGGCGCCTTCGTGCTGGTGATGGCGGTCGTCGGCGGCGGCCTCGGGTTCGACGCCGCCTGGCGCAGGCAGGCCGGGCCGGACATCAACGCCACGGGTCCGGCCAACCAGCCCGGCGACCTGGTCGCCAAGCCGATCGTCGAGATCGCCCCGCCGGCCCCGGCGCCCGAGGAAAGCAAGGACGAGGACAACGCCGACGACCAGGCGAACGATGCGGCCAAGGCCGACGCCCAGACGGCCGCCGCCCAGGCGAACCAGGGTAACGGCGACACCAAGAGCGACATCGACCAGATCATGACCTCGGCCACCGAGAAACCGCCGGCCCCGGTCAAGGGCCCGCCAGAGGCGCCGCCTCCCGGAACAGCCCCGGTGAAGAGCGACGTGCCATTCTGACATTCGAAGGGCGTTGGGGCTGAGAACGCGTCTTCGACACAGAGGAAACAGAGGAAGAGAGGACACAGAGAAGATTCATTGCGCCTATGGCGCGACTAGACCCGTCTTTCGGCTGCTTCGGCGCGAAGCGCCTACTCTCCCTCCCTCTTTGGTCTCGTCTTTCTCTGTGTCCTCTGTGTCAAAGAGCATCTCTCATCCGTGAGGCGGCTCAGTCCGCGCCCGACCGGGCGAGCAGGTCGGCGAGATAGGACTTCCATGCGACGGCCCAGGTGTGGGTGCCGTGGCCGTGGGTGTTGTCGGACACCGGCAGCAGGATGAACTGGCCGTGCGGGATGCGCCTGGCCAGCTCCGGCGCGAGGCCAAGCTCGGGGGGATTGATGAAGTCGTCCGCCGAGTTCACCCACGTCACCTGGGCCTGGATCGAACCCAGTCCGGCGGAGGGGTCGTAGTCCCGCGAGGACTCCAGAGCGTAGATCAGGTCGTTCGCATCCAGCTCCGAGCGCGCGTGGGCGATCGTCCCGTCGATATAGGCCTCGACCTCCGCGTTCGTCGTCAGCGTCTTGCGCATCTGATGCGGGGCGCTGCCGGCGATCACCAGGATGTCCTCCGCCTCATGCAAGCCGGCGGCCGGCTGGGCCTGATAGTCGCCTCCACGCCAGGCCGGATCGGCCTCGATGGCCCTGACGATCATCTGCCGCCAGAGCCGGTTTCGGCCGGCGATCGACGTCGGCAGGCAGGCCATGGGCATGATCGCGCGCTCCGCCTGCGGCCAGGTCTCGGCCCACATGAAGGCGTGCATGCAGCCCATCGAGGTGCCCATGATCAGGCGCAGCTGGGAGACGCCGAGGCCCTCGGTGACGAGCCGGTGCTCGGCCTCGACCATGTCGGCGTAGTCGTACTTGGGAAAGCGCATCCGCATTCCGTCGCTTGGCTTGGACGAGTCGCCATGGCCGATGTCGTCGGGGAGGATGACGTAGTACCGGCTGACATCGAGCAGCTGCCCCGGCCCATAGAGCTCGTCGGCGAACTGTGGGCGCAGGAACTGGGCGCCCGATCCCCCCGTCCCGTGCAGGACCAGGACCGCATTGACGATCTTGCCCGAGGCGTCCCGTCGCGGCTCTCCCAGGGTGCGATAGTGAATCTTCAGTTCCGGCAGGCGCTCGCCGGAACGAAAGACGAAGTCGTGGATGACGAAATCCGCCTGCTTGGGCGTCTGCGCGGCGAAGGCCGTCGACGCGGCGGCTACGAGCGAAACGGCGAGGGCGATCAGCGTCTTCATCGCCGAGCCATAGACCCTGCTGGCGTTGGCCGCCACGGATCCCGGTTCTCCGCAACCCTCACGGGAAGGTGAACCTGAACGCGAGCATCGCAGGGGGCGATGAAGCCCGCTTCCAGCGCAATGAACCTCGTCGATCGAAGGAGGACGCCGCTCCACGTCCCGCCCGCCATTGAGCCGGTAACGGCCCGACAGCGTTAGCTGACTCGATGCGGTTGGCAGGCTCGAGGAGACGATGATGACGGACTCCCCCATGGTGGCGGTGGTGACCGGCGCCGGGGCGGGCGCGGGGCGCGCCATCGCCGAGCGCTTCGGCCGCGAGCACTGTCGGGTCGGCCTGATCTCACGCGATCCAGGGCGGCTCGAGGCGGCGAAGCGCGCGATCGAGGCGACGGGCGGCGAGGCCCTGGCGCTGCCGACGGACGTCGCAGACGCCAACGCCGTGTTCGTGGCGCGGGACAGGGTCGTCGAACGGTGGGGCCGGATCGATGCCTGGATCAACTGCGCGATGGCCACCGTCGTCGGGCCGATCCACGACCTGGCGATCGCCGACTTCCAGCGCGTCGTGGACGTCACCCTGATGGGGTACGTCTACGGAACCAAGGCCGCCCTCGAGGTCATGCGACCACGCAACTCCGGCGCCATTGTCCAGGTGGGCTCAGCCCTCGCCTATCGGGCGATCCCGCTGCAGTCCGCCTACTGCGCATGCAAGTTCGCGATCCGAGGGTTTACGGACTCCTTGCGCACGGAGCTGATCCACGAAGGCTCGAAGATCACCGTCTCCATGCTGCAGATGCCAGGGATGAACACGATCCAGTTCGACTGGGCGCGGAATCTCTTCCCGACGAAGTACCAGCCGGTGGGCGAGGTGTTCGATCCCCAGGTCGCCG
>JAFANN010000039.1 GCA_019232665.1 Caulobacteraceae bacterium
CGTAGCGAGCGGAGCGAAGCGAGGACCCGGGATGACAGATGAAGAAAGCGAATGTCACACCACTCCCTCAGGGGGAGCGGAGGGTTTCTCAGTCGACTTCGACCACCTTGCGGGACGACTGAGGTCGTTTGGCGCGGATTTCGGCCAGCTTCTGTTCGACGTGGCTGGAGAAGACGAACTTGGCGGGGCGCTGGTTGTCGATCGAGATGTCCTTGGCCATCGGGCCATCGGTGCGCACGCCGCGGATCGCCAGTTCGGCGGCCTTGAGCGGGTTCTGCATGATGGCGGTGACGGCGCTGGCCTCAAAGCCGGAGTGGACCATGCAGTCGGCGCACTTCTCGTAGTTGCCCACGCCGTACGCGTCCCAGTCGGTCTCCTCCATCAGCTCCTTGAAGGTCTTGGCGTAGCCTTCGCCGAGCAGGTAGCAGGGCCGCTGCCAGCCGAACACGGTGCGCGTGGGGTTGCCCCAGGGCGTGCAGTGGAGGGACTGGTTACCGGCCAGGAAGTCCAGGAACATGGTCGACTGGGTGAACGACCACTCCTTGGCGCCGCGGCCGCGCTTGAAGATCTCGCGGAACAGCTCCTTGGTCTTGGTCCGGTTGAGGAAGTGCTCCTGGTCTGGCGCACGCTCATAGGCGTAGCCGGGGGAGATCGTCACCCCGTTGATCCCGAGCCGCTTCATCTCGTCGAGGAAGTCGGCCGTGCGCTGGGGATCGGCCCCCTGGAACAGGGTGCAGTTGATCGAGACCTGGAAGCCCTTCGACTTGGCGAGCATGATCGCCTCGACCGCGGTCTCATAGACGCCGTCCTGGCAGACCGACTTGTCGTGCATGACCTTGTCGCCATCCAGGTGGATGGACCAGGTGAACATCGGGTCGGGCTTGTACTGGTCGATCTTCTTGGTCAGCAGCAGGGCGTTCGTGCACAGGATCACGAACTTCTTCTTCTCCAGGAAGCCGCGCACGATCCGCGGCAGGTCGCGGTGCAGCAGGGGCTCGCCCCCTGCGATCGAGACCACCGGCGCGCCGCACTCGTCGATCGCGGCCATGCACTGGTCGTAGGAGAGCCGCTGGTTGAGGATCTCGTCGGGGTAATCGATCTTGCCGCAGCCGGCGCAGGCAAGGTTGCAGCGGTAGAGCGGCTCGAGCATCAGCACGAGCGGGTACCGCTTGACCCCGGAGAAATGATTCTTGGCGATGTAGGCGCCGATCCGCGCCACCGCCTGCATGGGAATCGCCAACTAAGGGCTCCTCGTTCTTAAGGACTTACGCGCCGACGGGCGCGGGGCGGGGCCGCAGCTCCGCAGGCAACCTGAACTCGATGTCTTCCTTGACCCCCTCCATCGGCTCGACGGTCACGGGCCCGAGCTTCTTGAGAGCCTCGATCACCTCGACGATCAGCTCCTCGGGCGCCGAGGCGCCGGCGGTCAGGCCGACCGTAGTCTTGCCTTCCAGCCAGGCGATGTCGAGCGCCGAGGCGTCGTCGATCAGATAGCTCGGCACGCCCTCTTCCTTGCCGATCTCGCACAGCCGGTTGGAGTTGGAGCTGTTCTTGGCGCCGACGACCAGGATCACTTCGGCCACGCGCGCCATCTCGCGCACGGCCGACTGCCGGTGCTGGGTGGCGTAGCAGATGTCGCTCGTGTCCGGCCCGACGATGTTGGAGAAGCGGGCCTTGAGCGCCTCGATCACCGCGCGGGTGTCGTCCACGCTGAGCGTCGTCTGGGTCACATAGGCCAGCGGGGCGTCGTGCGGCAGGTCGAGGGCGGCGACCTCCTCGGCAGTGGAGATCAGGTGCACCGGGGCCTTGATCTGGCCGATCGTGCCTTCGACCTCGGGGTGGCCGGCGTGGCCAATGAGGATGATGTGCCGGCCGTGGCGGACATAGCGCTTGGCCTGGGCGTGGACCTTGGAGACGAGCGGGCAGGTCGCATCGAGCACCGGCAGCCCACGTTCCGAGGCGGCGTCGACGACCGAGCGGGCGACGCCATGGGCGCTGAAGACCACGTGGGCGCCGTCGGGGACCTGGTCGATCTCCTCGACGAAGACCGCGCCCTTGGCCTTGAGGTCCTCCACGACGTGGCGGTTGTGGACGATCTCGTGCCGCACGTAGACAGGGGCATGGTACTTGTCGAGCGCGCGCTCGACGATCTCGATGGCCCGCACGACGCCGGCGCAGAAGCCGCGGGGTTGGGCCAGTATCACGCGCATATTCGACTTAGCTCCGCGCCCTTGGGTGATTCTCGCCAGCGGCCGCATCGGCGGCGCGCGCGAAACGTTGGGATAGCAGGTATGGGCGGAAGATAGGAGTGCAACCCCGCCAGCGACGCTTCGGTTGTCGCAACTTTGCAACTGCGGGAGCAAATTACGCCGCGTGTCCGGCTCCGATCCGCATGATTTGAACCGGTTCCTCCAAGCGCAGAACCGCGCCTTCGAGGCCGCGCGCACCGAACTTCGCAACGGCCGCAAGACCAGCCACTGGATGTGGTTCGTGTTTCCCCAGATCGCCGGCCTGGGCCACAGCTCCATGGCCAGGCGCTACGCCATCGCCTCCCTGGCCGAGGCCAAGGCCTATCTCGCCCATCCCGTGCTGGGACCGCGGCTTCACGAACTGACCGGAATCCTCGCGGCCCTCACCGTGACCGACGCCCGCGCTATCTTCGGCGACGTCGACGCGATCAAGTTCCGCTCCTCCATGACCCTCTTCGACGCCGTCGAGCCGGGCGGCGTGTTCGCCAAGGCCCTCGACCACTTCTTCGCCGGCGAGCGCGATCCCGCGACGCTGGAGCGGATTTGAATTCACAATTGACGTACTCGTTTTTATTAACCGTCATGGCCGGGCGTAAGGCCCGGCCACCCATTTTTCGACTCGGCGAGCGCTCTGCCCTGGCCGCGCATATGCGCGGCCACTCAAATTTACTCGCCAGGACTTTCGATGGGTGGCCGGGACTTACGCCCGGCCATGACGGAACTTAAATAGTGAGTTTAAAACTCAACTCACTGCACCGGATGCAGGAACCGGTTCCAGCGCAGATCCAACCACGTCCAGGGCTTGAAGAAGGAGGCGTCCTCTTTCCACGAGAGCAGGACGAGGCGGGCGCGGCCGACGAGGTTGGCCTCGGGCACGAAGCCCACGCCTTCGTCGGCGCCGATATTGGCGTCCAGCCGGCTGTCCCAGCCGCAACCGCCGAGCTTCGGATCCTCCGGCGCGAGGCCCGGGTCGAAGCGGCTGTCGGCGGAGTTCTCGCGGTTGTCGCCCATCATGAAATAGCAGTGCTGCGGGACGACGTAGACGCCGGTGTTGTCGGCCGGGTAGTTCCCGTCCCCGTGCTGCTGGGTCGTGTAGCTGCGGCCGTCGGGATTGGTCTCGCGCCACCACCTGGCCGGCTCGGGAAAGCCACGGTCGGTGGCGGTCACCATGCGGGGATCGGTCTGGGCGAGGCCCTTGCCGTTGATGAACAGCTCCCCGTGGCGGACCTGGATCCGGTCGCCTGGAAGACCGACCAGCCGCTTGATGTAGTCAGTGTGCCCGTCACGTGGCAGCTTGAAGACGATGACGTCGCCGCGCTTGGGCGCCGTGAAGAAGACCCGTCCGGGGAACAGCGGCGGGCTGCCCAGGATCGAATGCCGGCTGTAGCCGTAGCTCCACTTGGAGACGATGATGTAGTCGCCCTGGTAGAGGTTCGGCTCTTCCGAGGCGGACGGGATGGTGTAGGGCTGGAAGAGGAGCGTCCGGATCACGAAGGCGATCAGCAGGGCGAAGACGATCGTCTTGATCGTCTCCCAGGTCTCGCTGCCGGCGCGCGTCTTGCCTGCGGCGGGCGAGACGCCTTCCAACTTTGACATTCACACAATCTCCGCGCGCGCCCACCGGGCGCAAAGCGGTCTCCATAATCGGCATTGGCGCGTCAAGCGCGTTAATTCTCGGTCACGGGCGCGCCGTAGGGTCGCGTGAGCCGCCGGTCGCGTAGGGGAGAGCCTAGCCATGGAAACCGATGTCCTGGTCGTTGGCGCCGGCCCCACCGGTCTCGTGCTCGCCCTCTCCCTCGCCCGACAGGGGGCGAAAGTCCGGGTGGTGGACCGCGCGGAGCGGCCGGGGACCACGTCCCGCGCCTTGGCGGTGCAGGCCCGCACGCTCGAGCTCTACCGCCAGCTCGGTCTGACCGACGAGATCGTCGCCGAAGGACATCACACCCCCGCCGTGAACCTCTGGGTCCGCGGATCGCGCGTGGGACGGATCTCCCTGGCGCAGATGGGAGAAGGCCTCACCCCCTACCCCTTCCTCCACATCTTTCCCCAGGACCGGCACGAACGGCTGCTGGAGGAGCGGCTCGAGGCGGAGGGCGTGCGCGTCGAGCGGAATACAGAGGTGATGTCGGTGGACGACCATGGCGATCGCATCGTCGCGCGTCTCGCCGAGGCGGGAGGCGCGGAGCGGACCACGGAATCGGCTTGGATCGCCGGCTGCGACGGGGCGCGCTCGATCGTGCGCCATGCGATCGGCGCGAGCTTCCAGGGCGGAACCTATCGCCAGGTCTTCTATGTCGCCGACGCCGAGGTCGCGGGGCCGACGGCGAACGGCGAGCTCCATGTCGATCTGGACGAGGCCGACTTCCTCGCCGTCTTCCCGCTCGACGGCGCAGGGCGCGTGCGGCTGATCGGGACGGTGCGGGACGATCGCGCCGACCACCCTGAGACCCTCTGCTTCGAGGATGTAGGCCAGAGGGCAATCGACCACATGAAGGTCCAGGTGCAGAAGATAAACTGGTTCTCGACCTACCACGTGCACCACCGCGTGACCGACCGCTTCCGCCGGGGCCGCGCCTTTCTCCTGGGCGACGCGGCGCACATCCACAGCCCTGCCGGCGGCCAGGGCATGAACACCGGAATTGGCGATGCGATGAACCTGGCGTGGAAGCTGGCTGAGGTCATTCACGGTCGGGCGCCCGAGCGCATCCTCGACAGTTACGAGCCAGAGCGGATCGGCTTCGCCCGCCGATTGGTTCAGACCACCGACCGCGTGTTCTCCTTCGCCACGGCGGAGGGACTGATCGCGGACGTCCTTCGCACCCGCCTGACGCCGATCGTGGCGCCCCTGCTGACGGCCTCGGACCGGGCGCGAGACTACCTCTTCCGCACCATCTCGCAGATCACGCTGAACTATCGGGGCTGTCCGCTCAGTCGCGGCGAAGCGGGGAAGGTGCGCGGCGGCGACCGCCTGCCCTGGGTCCCGGTCGGCGAGAGCGACAATTTCCGCGGTCTCGATCACATTGGCTGGCAGGTCCACGTCTACGGCAAGCCGGCCGTGGGACTCCCGGCCTGGTGCGAGTCGCGGAAGATCCCGCTCCATTGCTTCGATTGGACGGAGGCCTATGGCGCCGCCGGGCTCGCGCAGAACGCCCTCTACCTCCTGCGACCGGACACCTACGTGGGTCTCGCCGATCCCGCGGGAAGCGTGGCGGGAGTGGACGCCTACTGCAACGACCTCGGCCTCATTCTGGGCTGAGGCGGCCCTAACCCCCGATCGCCTTCAGCAGGCGGTAGGCGTACTCGGCCTCTTCGTCGAAGGCCTGCACGCCGATCCGCTCGTCACGTCCGTGCGCGCGGTTCTCGCCGAAGGGAACCCACGCCCCGCCGACGTCATAGGAGGGAATGCCGGCCGCTCGGGTCTGCCGGTCGTCGCTGAAGCCGGTGGACATCGTCGGCACGAGGGTCACGCCGGGCCACATCGAATGAACCACCGCGCCGATGCGGGCCATCTCCTGCGGCGTCGGCGGCGATTCCGGGCTCAGCACCGGCGGCGCATCCTGGGTCAGGGTGATCTTCGGATCCGCCAGCACCTTCACCAGCGTCGCCTTGACGTTCTCGGCGGTGTCGCTCGGCAGCAGCCGGCACTGGATCGTCGCCTTCGCCCGCTGGGGCAGGGCGTTCTCCGCATGGCCGCCCGACATCAGCGTCGCGACGCAGGTCGTACGCAGCTGCGCATTCATGAACGGGTCCTTCGACAGGCGGTCGACCGTCGCCTCGTCAGGGGCGGACCCAGTCGAGACCTTCATCATGTCCGCGCTTTCGGGGCCTGGGCGAAGCTCGGCGAAGGCGGCGAAGCTCGCCCGCGTGGTTGCGCTGGTCTGGGCGGGAAAGCGATAGGCCTCCAGCCGGCCGAGCGCGTCGGCGATCCGGTAGATCGGATTGTCCTCCCCCGGCAGCGAGCCGTGTCCGCCGGGCCCCGTCGCCTCGGCCGTGAATGTCAGATAGACCTTCTCGCTCGTGCCGATCGAATAGAACAGGCGCTTGCCGGCCAGAGTCGCCCCGCCGCCGCCGTCGAAGTTGTACGCCCGCTCCGCGTCGATCAGGTCGCGATGGGTCTTGAGCAGCCATTCCGGGCCATTGGCGTCGCCACCGGCCTCCTCGTCGGCGGTGAACATCACGATCAGGTCGCGGGCGGGCTTGTAGCCCTGGCGCTTGAGCCGGATGAGCGCATCGACCAGAACGGCGTCGCCGTCCTTCATGTCGATCGCGCCACGGCCGTAGAAGTATCCGTCCTTCTCGGTCAGCTTGAACGGGTCGACCGACCAGTCCTCGGGCCTGGCCTCGACGACGTCGAGGTGACCCATGAACAGGACCGGCTTGCCCTCGCCGCGTCCCCGGTAACGGACCACGAGATTGCCTTTCGTCGGCTTGTCGGGCGGGGCCAGGAAGACGACGTCCCCGGGCGCGAATCCAGCCGCAAGCAGCCGTGCGCGGATCGCCTCGGCTGCCGCCGTCGAGCCGTGGGAATGGGTGGTGTTGATCTCCACCAGTTCCTTGAAGATGGCCCGCGCTTCGGCGCGATCGGCCTCCGGCGGGACCGGCCCAGGCACAGCGTCCTGCGCGCACGCCGCGCCCGCCAGCAGACTCGCGGCCGCCGCGGCCAAGATCACCCGACTCATCGATTTCCCCCGTGCTTTTCCCCATTAAGCCGCCGCCGGACGTCCGCGCCAGAGGGGGCGCCCTTACCGGAAGCGCGCGGGCGAGATCTGGTCGGCGGTGAGGCCGAGGGCTGCGACATCCGCGGGGACGTCCTCGCCGAGCGCCAGGGCGGCGGCCGTCCGGCCGGCGCCCGCCGAACTCTGCACACCGTAGCCGCCTTGGCCAGCCAGCCAGAAGAAACCCTCCGCCTGCGGCTCATAGCCGATCACGGGCGAACGGTCGGGCGCGAAGGTCCTAAGACCCGCCCAGGAGCGAATGATCCGGCGCACCGGCACATCGACCGCTTCCTGCATCCGCTCCACGCACTCGGCGATGGTCAGGTCCTCGGCCCAGGCGTCGCAGGGCTCGGACAGCGTCTCGTCGGCCGGTGAAACCAGCAGCCGGCCGGCGTCGGGCTTGAAGTAGAAATCCTCGTCCGCATCGATCACCGAGGGCCAGCGTGTGACGTCGCTCCCTTCGGGGGGATCGATGATGAACGCCGTCCGGCGCAGCGGCGTAAGGCCAATCGGCTCGACTCCCGCCCGTTGAGCGACAACATCGGCCCAGGCGCCGGCCGCGTCGATCACGACCGGCGTGGTGACCATCCCGCCATCGGCGAGCCGCACGGTCCAGACGCCGTCGCGCCGCTCGAACGCCTGGGCTTCGGCGTCCAGGCGGATCGTCGCCCCGTTCGCCCGCGCCATCCGCAGGTAGCCCTGGTGCAGGCCCTCGACATCGATGTCCATGGCGTCCGGCTCGTGGACCGCCGCCGCCAGATGCTCGGGTCGTAGCGCCGGACACAGGGTGAGGGCCTGCTCGCGCGACACCGTCTCGATGCGGATCCCCAGCGCTTCGGCGCCATCGGCGACGCCCGCCAGGCTCGCCAGCTGGCTCTGCGAGGCGATGTACAACACGCCGCGCGGAGTCAGCACCGGGTGCGCCGCGAACCCCTCGGGCGGCGAGGTGAGGAAGTCCCGGCTGGCGACCGTCAAGGCCCGGAAGGCCGCATTGCCATAGAGCGGGGAGTACAGGGCCGCCGAGCGGCCGGTCGTGTGATAGCCGTGTGCGCTCTCGCGCTCGATCACCGCCACCCGCGCCCTGGACGAAAGAAAGGCCGCCGCAGAGGCCCCGGCGATCCCGGAGCCGATGATGAGAAAGTCGAAGTCTGTCATTTGCGGCGTAGATAGCGTGCGGCGGGCGAAAGTCTCCACCGAATGTCAGGGCCTGCGATTCCGACGAGGACACCGCGACATTTGGAGCGTCGCCGGGGGGTGACGAAGGCGCCGTTCCATGCGAGGTCCACGCGAGTACAGTGGGAGACGATTGGTTCCATGCGGCCAGGCGATCGCGTCCTGATCACCGGCGCCTCCGGCTTCGTCGGATCCGCAGTGCTGCGCGCGCTCGGAAACCGGGGCCTACGCCTGCGCGCCCTCGTCCGGCAGAACAGCCCGCGCACGAATCTCGTGGGCCTCGACGTGGAGCTCGTCGAGGGCGACATGCGCCGGAAGGAGGACATGAGCCGGGCGCTGGAAGGCGTCGACCGGCTGTTCCACGTCGCCGCCGACTATCGGCTGTGGGCGCGCGATCCTGCGGACATCATCAGGGCGAATCTCGAAGGGACCGGCGCCGTCATGGAGGCGGCCCTGGAGCAGGGCGTCGGGCGCATCGTCTACACCAGCAGCGTGGCGACCCTGCGCGCGGGCGACGCGGCGAGCGACGTCGATGAGACCGCCGCGCTGGGGCCTGGGGAGGCGGTGGGCGCCTACAAGGAGAGCAAGGTCCAGGCCGAGCGGCTCGTGGAGCGCCTGGTGGCGGAACGCGGCCTGCCAGCGGTGATCGTCAATCCCTCGACGCCAATCGGTCCGCGCGACATCAAGCCAACGCCAACGGGCAGGATCCTCGTCGAGGCGGCCCAGGGCCGGATCCCCGCCTTCATCGACACTGGCCTCAACCTCGCGCACGTCGACGACGTCGCCGCGGGCCACCTCCTGGCGATGGAGAAGGGCGTTGTGGGCGAGCGCTACATCCTGGGCGGCCAGAACGCGACCTTGGCCCAGATGCTGGCCGAGATCGCGGCCCTGGTGGGTCGCAGGGCGCCGACCGTGCGGTTGCCCCGGGCGCCGCTCTACCCGCTCGCCGTGGCCGCCGAAGCCGTCGCCCAGATCACCGGCAAGGAGCCGTTCGTGACGCGCGATGCGCTGAAGATGGCCTCCCACCACATGTTCTTCACCTCGGCCAAGGCGGAACGCGACCTCGGCTATCGGGCGCGCCCCTACCGCGAGGCCCTGAGCGACGCCCTCGCCTGGTTCCGGACGGAGGGCTACGTGCCATGAACGCGGCGCCATGGAGCACCCTCGTCCTTGGCGCGCTCGCGGTCCTCGCCTGGGCGTATCTGATGGCGCTCAGAGGCGGCTTCTGGCTGATGCGCGAGCGCGACGACCGCGCCGAGCCGGCCCAGCCCAAGTCCTGGCCGTCGGTGGTCGCCGTCGTGCCGGCCCGCAACGAGGCCGACGTGATCGCCACCTCGATCGGCAGCCTGATCGCCCAGGACTACCCCGGCGCGTTCCAGATCATTCTCGTCGACGACAACAGCAACGACGGCACGGCCGCCGCCACGCCCACGGCGCAAGGGCGACTGGAGGTGCTGCGCGGCGCTCCGCTGGCCCCCGGCTGGACCGGAAAGCTGTGGGCGATGAAGCAGGGCGTCGACCGCGCGGCGGAGTTCGCACCCGACTATGTCCTCTTCACCGACGCCGACATCGCCCATTCGCCCGAGAACCTGAGCCGCCTGGTGGCGCGCGCCGAGCATGGCGGCCTCGCCCTCACCTCCCTCATGGCCAAGCTCACCGTCCAGACATGGGCCGAGCGGCTGATGATCCCGGCCTTCGTGTTCTTTTTCGACATGCTCTACCCCTTCGCCTGGGCCAACGATCCCCGGCGATCTCTGGCCGCGGCGGCCGGCGGCTGCATGCTCGTGCGGCGCGAGGCGCTCGAGCGCGCCGGCGGGGTGGCGGCGATCCGCGGCGAGATCATCGACGACTGCGCGCTTGCGCGGGCGCTCAAGCGCCAGGGTCCGATCTGGCTGGGCCTGACGCACCGCGCGCGCAGCCTGCGCCCCTACCAGAGCCTGGCGGCGGTGGGCCGCATGATCTCGCGTTCGGCCTATGCGCAACTGGGCTACTCGCCCGCCCTGTTGGGCGGCGCCGTGGCGGGAATGGCGGTCGTCTACCTGGCCGCGCCGTTCCTGGCCCTGTTCGCCCATGGCCTCGCGCGAGCGCTTGGCCTTGCCGCGTGGATCGCCATGGCGGCGGCTTTCCAGCCCATGCTCAGGTTCTACCGGCGCAATCCCGTCTGGGGCGCGGCCCTGCCGGCGATCGGAGCCCTCTATACCCTGTTCACGTTGAAGTCGGCCGTCGACAGCTGGAGAGGCCAGGGCGGAATGTGGAAAGGTCGCGCTCAGGCGGCCGTTGGAGCCGGTTCGTGACGATCGCCGAAGGCTCTGGCAAGGGCCACACCGACGAGAACTTCCCGGTCGGGTCCGTGCTGATCGCGCCGCGCAACCGGCCGGTCGTGCTGGCTTTCTACCGGGTCGCACGAATGGCCGACGACGTCGCCGACAAGCCGGGCCTCCCCCCTGAGGAGAAGCTGCGGCAGCTCAAGCTGATCGAGACGACGTTGCTGGGCCGCAGCGACGCCGTGCCGCAAGCCGCGCGGCTGCGCCAGATCCTCGCCGACCGCCGCATCACGCTCGACCACATCCTCGACCTGCTCGAGGCCTTTCGCCGGGATGCGGTCAAGTCGCGCTACTGCGACTGGGACGAGCTGATGGACTACTGCCGATATTCGGCGGCGCCGGTGGGAAGGTTCATGCTCGACGTTCACGGCCAGGCGCGCTCGACCTGGCCCGCGAACGACGCCCTGTGCGCCGCCCTGCAGGTCATCAATCACCTGCAGGACTGCGGGAAGGACTATCGCCAGATCGACCGCGTCTACGTGCCCCTCGACGCTCTGGCCGCGGCAGGCGTCGACGTCACCGTGCTGGCCGCCGATCGCGCCTCGCCAGCGCTTCACGGCGTGATCGCCGGGCTCGCCGCCCGCACGGCCCAGCTACTGCTCGTGTCGCGGGGACTGGCGCCTGCCCTCACGGATCTCCGAATCGCCATGGAGGTCGGGGTGATCCAGGCGATCGCCGAGGATCTTGTCGGCCGCCTCAGACGGCGCGATCCGCTCAGCGAGCGCGTCCATCTGACGCCAATCGAGGCGATGGGCGCGGCTTTGCGGGGCGTAGGGATTGCGCTCGGCCCGCGCGTTGCGGGTCGGCAAAGCCGTCTGGCTCCGGCATAAGCGATTCATGACAACCGCTACGGCCAAGAAGCAGACCCCGGCCCGAGTGGCGACGCCCGAGGCGCAGGCCTCAGGCTCGTCCTTCTACGCGGCCATGCGCCTGCTGCCTAAGGCGGAGCGCGGCGCCATGTTCGCCATCTACGAGTTCTGCCGGCTGGTCGACGACATCGCCGACGAAGAGGGACCCACGCCCGAGGAGCGCCGCGCGCAGCTCGACGTCTGGAGGCGGGGCCTTGACGCCCTCTACGAGGGAGGGTCGACCGATCGCACCCGGTCCCTCGTCGATCCGGTCCGGCGCTACGGCCTGAAGAAGGAGGATTTCCTCGCCGTCATCGACGGGATGGAAATGGACATCGGCGAGCCAATCGTAGCGCCCGACTTCGAAACCCTCGACCTTTATTGCGACCGCGTCGCCAGCGCCGTGGGCCGCCTGTCCGTCCATATCTTCGGCATGGAAGAGGAGCCCGGGGTGAAGCTCGCCTATCACCTCGGGCGTGCCTTGCAGTTCACCAATATCCTGCGCGACCTCGACGAGGACGCCGCCATCGGGCGGCTCTACCTCCCGCGCGAGGCGCTCGAAGCCGCCGGCGTCGCCGCGCGCGAGCCCGAAGCGGTCCTCGCCGACCCGAACATCGACCGCGCCTGCCGCTGGCTCGCCGCGAAGGCTCTGGAGCAGTACCACCAGGCCGAGAAGATCATCGGATCGGGCCCGCGCGGGCGCCTGCGCGCGCCCCGCCTGATGATCGGCGTCTACCGCCACATCCTGCGCCGCATGATCCGCGCCTCCTGGCGCCCGCCCCGCGACCGCGTGAAGCTCAGCAAAGGCCGCCTGGCCTGGGTGGTGCTGACGCGAGGCATCCCGAAGTGAAAATCAGTCCCTCCCCTTCTGGGCCGTTGCGAACCTCCCTCGCCCCCTTTTCCTGTCATCCCCGGCGGTAGCGAACCCGTCCGAAGGGCGGGTGAAGCGCCGACCCGGGACCCAGGGGGCTGGGCGAGGAGCTGAGGTTCGCGAACCGCTATAGCCGTTCCGGTCCCCTGGGTGCCCGGTCCTCGCTCCGCTTCGCTACGGCCCGGGATGACAGTTGAAATCTGCGAATTTCGCGACTCCCCGGAAAGGGAGGCATCGCGAAGCCTCACCCGCCCGGCTTCAGCTCCTCGTTCAGGAAATCGACCGTCGCCGAGTCGGCTTCCAGCCATGAGGCGTGGCGCAGGAAGCCGTGAATCTCGTTGGGGATCACCAGTTCCTCGAACGGGATCGCGTGCGCCTCCAGGCGGCGGGCGAGGTCGACCGTCTGGTGGAAGTCGACGTTGCGGTCGTCGTCGCCCTGGATCAGCAGCACTGGCGATTTCCAGCTGTCGATCGAAGACACCGGCGAGGATTGCCAGGCCACGATCTTGGCCTGCTCCAGGTCCCCCTTCTCATACCCCTCAGCGCCGAAGCGGGCGAAGAAGCCCGAGTGCTCGGTCGTCCAGTTGTGCACGCCGTGCAGATCGACGCCCGCCTTGAAGACGTCGGAGTTGCGGGCCAGCGCCATGGCCGTCAGGAACCCGCCGTAGGAGCCGCCCCAGATGCCGATCCGCGCCGGATCGACATTGGCCTGCGCCTGCAGCCAGCGCCCGCCAGCCAGCACGTCCTGGTACTCGGACGCCCCGCGATAACCGGCGTGGGCCGGATGGTTGAAGGCGCGGCCGTAGCCGATGCCCAGCCGGTAGTTCACCGACAGCACCACGTACCCGTGCGTGGCGAGGTACTCGTTCACCGCATAGGCGTTGCTGTAGTAGTCCATGTAGCTCCACCCCAGCAGCATCTGCCGCGGCGGGCCGCCGTGGACGAAGATCACCGCCGGCTTGCGCCCGCCGCCGGGGGTCTCGAACAGGTCCGCGTGGATGGTGAGGCCGTCGGGCGCCTTGTAGGTCACCGCGCGCGGGACGACGAACTGGTCGGCCGGGAAGCCGGTCGCCGGCCCCGTGTCGAGGACCTGACGATGACCGGCGTGGCCGTGGGTCACGACCGCGACCGCAGTCGGGGTTTTCGGTCCGGCCGCCACGAAAGCGACGTCGTGTTCGCCCGCCCAGACCGGCTCGTATTCCAGACCCGTCCCGTCGGTGAGGGCGTTCGGCGCGCCACCTTCGACCGAAACGGCGAAGATGTGCCGACGCTCGATGTCGTCGGGCGCATTGCCCGTATTGGCGTCGTATAGGACGAGGTTGCGGCCCGGGCCGTACGCCACGTGCTCGACCATGAAGGCGCCGGGCGTCAGCAGCCGCGCTTCGCCGCCTCCCGCGGGCATCGTGTAGAGGTGCTGCCACCCGTCCGCCTCGGAGAGGAAGACCAGCCGGTCGCCAGCCGCCCAGGAAAGGTTGGCCTCGCCCTCCACGTGGGGGAAGGAATCGTCGATCCCCTTGCCGGAGCGCCACACCGCCTTGCCGGCGCCCGTGCGCGGGTCGGCGGTCCAGATCGACCACGGATAGGCGACCTCCGTGAGGATGGGCTCCGGCGGTCCGCCGTGGCCCTGGCGTCGGACGAAGGCGATTCTCTGCCCGTCGGGAGACCACCGCGGCTCGCCGTCGATCCCGGTGGACGGCGCGAGATAGACCAGCGGCTGGTCCTTACCGTGGAACACGGCGACGAAGGCGTGGTCGCCCCGGTCGGAAACGAAGGCCAGGGCCGTCCCGTCGGGCGACCAGGCGAGTTCGTCGGCCTTGCCGCGGTCGAAGACCAGTTGTTCGGCCTTGCCATGACCGTCGAGCGGCGCCGTCCACACCTGGTGGTCCTTGATGTAGGCGAGTTCGCCACGCGAGGAGATCGTCGGCTCGTCACCGTCGGCGATCTTCACCGGCGGACTCGCGCCATCGGCAGGGGCCGCCCAGACCTCGACCTTCGGCTGGACCGGCGAGGAGTCCGGGTCGGGAGCGAGGCCGCCCTCCGCCGGCCAGTTCGCGTCATGGTCGCCGCCACGCGTCCACACCACCGTCTTGCCATCGGGCGAGAGGGCGAGGCTCTTCAGCTCCTGGCCGTCGTCAGCCGTCAGGTGCGTGAGGGCGCGAGCGGCGAAGCTGGGGCCCTGCGCCACCCAGATGTTACGCACGCCCTGCACGTTCTGGACCCAGGCGATCACGCCGCCCGTCGTCGACGCGGCCAGATCGCTCGCGAATGGATAGGAGAGGAAAGCCTGCAGGCCGGTCGGCGGCGGGGTCGAAGGCGCCGACTGGCCCCACGCCGTCGGGCCAATTGCCGCACAGATCACCGCCGCCGCGGCGCCAAGAAACCGCTTCCTCGCCATTCGTCCCCTCCGGACCATGCTTTAGCCACCCCGCATAAACCGTTGTCGGGGCTCACCCAAGGGCTTCGAGAGTGCGCGATTTTGGCGATTTGCGGGCCGTTCGCTTGACCTCATCGCCGGCTCATTTCAAGAGCGCTAGCGTGCGCGACACACGCCGCCTTCCCACAGCGCTGACACTCGCAGTCTCCTTCGTGGCCGCAGCGGGGCTGGCTGGGTGCGGCCCGAACAAGCCGCCGCCTCCCCCGCCCCCGAAGGTCGCCGTCGCACAGCCGCTGCGAATGAACATCGTCGACTGGGACGACTACGAGGGCCAGTTCATCGCAGTCGATTCGGTCGACATCCGCCCTCGCGTGTCAGGCTACCTGATGAGCGTCGGGTTCAAGGACGGGGACATCGTCCACAAGGGCCAGGTCCTGTTCCAGATCGACCCGCGCCCCTACGAGGCGGCCCTCGGCCAGGCGAAGGGCGTCGAGATCCACGACGAAGCGGCCCTGACCAACGCCCAGCAACAGCTCGTGCGCGGCCGCACTCTTGTGGCTGCTCACGCGATCAGCCAGCAGGCCTTCGAGATCCTTGAGGCTACCGAACGCCAGGCGGCCGCCGACCTCGTCACCGCCAAGGCCAATGTCGCGGCCCAAGCGCTGAACGTGGAGTTCACCCACGTCACCGCACCGCTCGCGGGACGCGTCTCCGATCGTAGGGTCGCGCCGGGCAATCTGGTGACCCAGGACACGACGGTGCTGACCAACATCACCAGCATCGATCCGATCTGGTTCCAGTTCACGGGATCGGAGGCGCTGTACCTCAAGTACCAGCGCCTGGCCCTCAATGGCGTGCGCAAATCCTCCCGCGTGGCGCCTACGCCGGTGGAGATCCAACTCCAGGACGAACCCGGCTATCGCTGGCGCGGACGCATGGACTTCGTCGACAACCAGATCGATCCGGCTTCAGGCGTGATCCGCCAGCGCGCGGTGATCGAGAATCCCAACGCCTTCCTCACCCCCGGCATGTTCGGCCATGTGCGTCTGCTGGGATCGGGGGCCTACCCCGCCCTGCTCGTCCCAGACGCCGCAATCAACAGCGATCTCAACCAGCGCGTCGTCCTGGTG
>JAFANN010000070.1 GCA_019232665.1 Caulobacteraceae bacterium
CTTCAACCCACCCGCGTTCCCTAGTCTCTGGCGGATACGATCCGCACACGGCGCGTCGAACGGCGCCGGATACCCCGAACCCTGGTAACGCGGCGCGGCGGCGAGATCGACCTTGGGCATGAGCCCCTTCCTCTTGGTCCGCCGGCGGGGCGCCGGCGGACCAAAGAAGGTAAGCTCCGGCCCATGCTCACCGGAACCTGTCATTGCGGCGCAGCCCATTGGACGCTCGAAGGCGATCCAGGTCCAGCCACGGCGTGCAACTGCACGCTGTGTCGCCGGTACGGAACGCTCTGGGCCTATGACTACGAGGGCGAGCGCATCCGCATTTCCGGTCCGACGGCCGCCTACGCGCGCGCGGACAAGCCCGAGCCCATGCTCGAGATCGTGTTCTGCCCGACCTGCGGCTGCGTGCTCTGCTGGCGAGCCTTGCGGCTGTATCCAGAAGGCCGTCGCCGCATCGCGGTCAATCTGAGGCTCGCCGACCCCGGCGCGGTGGCCGACATCCAGATCGACCACTTCGACGGCCTCGACACCTTCAAGGACCTCCCCGCCGACGGCCAGTGCGTGAAGGATTTGTGGTTTTAGGATCCTCCCCCGCTTTCCGAAGGAGGATCAGTCCCCCTATCGCCCGAACTTCTGGAACTTGATCCGGTGGGGGATCAGGGCGTCGGAGCCGAGGCGGCGCTTCTTGTCCTCTTCGTAGGCTTCGAAGTTGCCTTCGAACCATTCGACGTGGCTGTCGCCTTCGAACGCGAGGATGTGCGTACACAGACGGTCGAGGAACCAGCGGTCGTGGCTGATGACCACGGCGCAGCCGGCGAAGTCCTCCAGCGCCTCCTCGAGGTTCTGGAGGGTCTCGATGTCGAGGTCGTTGGTCGGCTCGTCGAGCAGGATGACGTTGCCGCCGGCGGTCAGGGTCTTGGCCAGGTGCACGCGGTTGCGCTCACCGCCGGAGAGCAGGCCCACCTTCTTCTGCTGGTCCTGCCCCTTGAAGTTGAACGAGCCGACGTAGGAGCGGCTGACGATCTCGCGGTTGCCCACCTTGATCACGTCGAGGCCGCCCGAGATGGCCTGCCAGACCGTGTGGTTCGGATCGAGGTCGTCGCGGCTCTGGTCGACGTACGCCAGCTTCACCGTCTCGCCGAGACGGATCTTGCCCGCGTCGGGCGTCTCCTGGCCAGTGACCAGCTTGAACAGGGTCGACTTGCCTGCGCCGTTGGGGCCGATCACCCCGACGATGCCGTTGGGCGGCAGCTTGAAGGTGAGGCCCTTGAACAGGACCTTGTCGCCATACTCCTTCTCCAGGGCGTCGACCTCGATGACGACATTGCCGAGGCGCGGTCCCGGCGGGATCTGGATGGTGGCGAAGGACTGCTTCTCGCGCTCCTGCTCTGCCGCCATCTCCTCGTAGCGGGCCAGGCGCGCCTTGCTCTTGGCCTGGCGGGCCTTGGCGGAGGAGCGCACCCACTCCAGCTCGCGGGCCATGGCGCGCTGGCGCGCCTCGCTCTCGCTCTGCTCCTGACGGACGCGCTTTTCCTTCTGCTCCAGCCAGGCCGAGTAGTTGCCCTCGTAGGGGACGCCACGCCCGCGATCGAGTTCGAGGGTCCACTTGGTGACCTGGTCGAGGAAGTAGCGGTCGTGGGTAACGAGGATCACGCAGCCCGGGAAGTTCTCGAGGTGGTGCTGCAGCCAGGCGACAGACTCGGCGTCGAGGTGGTTGGTCGGCTCGTCCAGCAGCAGCATGTCGGGCTTGGAAAGCAGCAGACGGGCCAGGGCGACGCGGCGCTTCTCGCCGCCCGAGAGCTTCTCCACTCCTGCCTCGTCCGGCGGGCAGCGCAGAGCATCCATCGCCATCTCAATGCGGGAATCGATGTCCCAGTAGTCGCCGGCGTCGATCTTCTCCTGGAGGTGGGTCATCTCCTCCATCAGCTCGTCGGTGTAGTCTTCACCGAGCTTGGCCGCGACCTGGTTGTAGGCGTCGAAGGTCTTCTTCTCCTCGCACCAGGCGATCACGTTCTCCCACACGGTCTTGGCGGGATCGAGGTTCGGCTCCTGCTCGAGGTAGCCCATGCGAACGCCATCGGCAGCGCGCGCTTCGCCGCCGAATTCCTTATCCAGGCCGGCCATGATCTTGAGCAAGGTCGACTTACCGGAGCCGTTGACGCCGACGACGCCGATCTTGGCGTCCGGGTAGAACGACAACCAGATGTTTTCGAACACCTTCTTGCCGCCGGGATAGGTCTTCGACAGACCCTGCATCTGGAAAATGTATTGCGCGGCCATGCGCTCTCGGACGTCCTTTCGAAGGAAAAGGGACTGCTGCTCTTGTAGGGAAAGCGGCCGTGAGATAGCGACGCGGCTCACGATTGCCAAGGCGCAATGGCGACCCGGGGCGGGACAGGGCTTACCTGCCGCTGAGGACGCCCTCATCTGGACGCCAAAGCGCGGCCTGACCGCATCCGACAGCCGAACCCCATGACCCTCAATCCCACCGGCGCTCTCGTTCTTTTCTCCGGCGGCCAGGACTCTGCGACCTGCCTGGCATGGGCGCTCGACCGGTTCGAGCGGGTTGAGACCGTCGGCTTCGACTATGGCCAGCGGCACGGCGTCGAGTTGGAGGCGCGAAAGTCGGTGCGGGCGATGATCGCCGCCGAATTTCCGCAGTGGCGCGGCCGTCTCGGCGAAGACCGCGTCGTCGACGTCCGCAGCTTCGGCGCCATCGGCGAGACGGCGATGACCGCCGAACGGTCGATCGAGATCGACGCGCGCGGCCTGCCAACCACCTTCGTCCCCGGCCGCAACCTTGTCTTCCTGACCTACGCCGCCGCGGTGGCGGACCGCCGCGACCTCGCCCACCTTGTCGGCGGCATGTGCGAGACCGATTTCTCGGGTTACCCCGACTGCCGGCGCCAGACGATGGATGCAATGGAACAGGCGCTCCGGCTGGGCATGGACCGGCCGTTCGCCATCGACACACCGCTGATGAAGCTGACCAAGGCGGAGACCTGGGCGCTCGCCAAGCAGTTGGGCGGCGAGCCGCTGATCGAGATCATCCTGGAGCACTCGCACACCTGTTACCTTGGCGATCGCGCGCAGCGACACGCCTATGGTTACGGCTGCGGCCGCTGCCCCGCCTGCGAGCTGCGGTCCCAGGGATGGGACGCGTGGATCTCGGCAGGCCGACCGGCGATGGCGGCATGACCTACGCCGTCAAGGAGATCTTCCTCACCCTGCAGGGCGAAGGCGGCCAGGCCGGCCGCGCAGCGGTCTTCTGTCGTTTCGCCGGCTGCAACCTGTGGTCGGGCCGCGAGGTCGACCGGGCGCAGGCGACCTGCAACTTCTGCGATACGGATTTCGTCGGTACGGACGGACCGGGCGGCGGCAAGTTCCGCACGGCGGAGGACCTGGCCGAGGCCGTCGCGCAGACCTGGCGCGGGCCGAGCGAGCACGCCCTGGTCGTCTGCACCGGTGGCGAACCGCTGCTGCAGCTCGACGCTCCGCTGATCGAGGCGCTCAAGGCGAATGGGTTCTCGATCGCGGTGGAAACCAACGGGACGCTCGCCGCGCCCGACGGGATCGACTGGATCTGCGTCAGCCCCAAGGCGGACGCGCCTCTTGCCCAGACAAGGGGACAGGAGCTGAAGCTGGTGTTCCCGCAGGAAGGCGTTTCGCCGTCCCAGTTCGAGAACCTCGAATTCGAGCGGTTCTTCCTGCAACCGATGGACGGGCCCGACAGGGCCGCGGCGACGGCGCAGGCGATAGAATATTGCCTGGCTCATCCGCGCTGGCGCCTCAGCATGCAGACGCACAAATATCTCGGAATCCCCTGATCGGCCGTTCGCTGACCGGGCCACACCGGCCTCCCCCGACTTATTCTACGTTTGTTGAAAGGAACCGCGTGAACATCGACGCGCCGACATTCGAGGTGACCAAGGCCTGCCATTTCGACGCGGCCCATCGCCTTCCAGCCGGCCCACCGGACAGCCCCTACACGCGCCTGCACGGGCATTCCTTCCAGGTCGAAGCGACCCTGCGCGGCCCGGCGACGTCGCCGATCGGCTGGGTGGAGGACCTTGGCGCGCTTGACTCGGCGCTCAAGGCCGCCTGCCAGGAACTCGACCACAGCCTGCTGAACGACCACCCCGGGCTCGAGAGCCCGACGCTCGAAGCCCTGTGCGTCTTCTTCGCAGAACGGCTCTCTGCCCGCTTCCCGAGCCTGGCCCGCGTCGTCGTCGCCCGCCCCACGAACGGCGAGCGCTGCAGCCTTGCGCTGAAGTGAGCCCTTGCGCTCCCCCTTCCTTCGTCATCCCGGGCCGTAGCGAACCCCGGCCTTGAGCCGGGGGAAGCGAGGACCCAGGATCCAGGGGACTGGGCGAGCCGCTGCGGTTCGCGAACCTTGCCGTGCGTTCCAGTCCCCTGGGTCCCGCATCTTCGCGCCACTGCGTTTCGCTGCGTGCGGGATGACGAAGGTTGTTTGGGCAGCTCACGATCTCGGGCGTGCACGCACTCCGCCGGGTTCCCAAGCGTGACCTTGATGATAGACACCACAGGCAATGTGAGGCGTCGCACCGCCTCTTGACCCGAGAGATCCCGAGTATGTCGCTGAGCGAAACCGCCGCCGTCCCTGCCCACAGCGCCGTCTCCCATCGCGACATGGCGAACGCCATCCGCGCGCTGGCGATGGACGCGGTGGAGAAGGCCAAGAGCGGGCATCCGGGCATGCCGATGGGGATGGCCGACGTGGCGACCGTGCTCTTCGCCAAGGCGATGAAGATCGATCCCGCCCGCCCCGACTGGCCGGACCGCGACCGGTTCGTGCTTTCCGCAGGCCACGGCTCGATGCTGCAGTACGCGGTCCACCATCTGCTGGGCTACGCCGACATGGGCATCGACCAGATCCAGGCTTTCCGCCAGCTCGGCGCGCGGACGGCAGGGCACCCCGAGTACGGCCACGCGCTGGGGATCGAGACGACCACGGGACCACTGGGCCAGGGGATCACGACCGCCGTCGGCCTGGCGCTTGGCGAGCGGATGCTGGCCGAAACCTTCGGGCATGAGCTGGTCGATCACCACACCTACGTCATCGCCGGCGACGGCTGCCTGATGGAGGGGATCAGCCACGAGGCGATCGATCTGGCCGGTCACCTGAAGCTCAGCAAGCTGATCGTGCTGTGGGACGACAACGGCATCAGCATCGACGGCCCCGTCAGCCTCGCCACCTCCACCGACCAGGCCCGCCGGTTCGAAGCCGCCGGCTGGCATGTCCAGGCCATCGATGGCCATGACCCGGAAGCCGTCGAGTCGGCGATCGCCGCCGCCAAAGCGGTCACCCGCCCGTCGATGATCGCCTGCAAGACCGTCATCGGCTTTGGCGCGCCCACGCGCGCCGGCACGGCCAAGGCCCATGGCGAAGCACTCGGCGCCGCCGAGATCGAGGGCGCGCGCGCCGCGCTCGGCTGGACCTCGCCGCCCTTCGTTGTTCCCAAGCCGATCCTCGAAGCGTGGCGCGCGGCCGGGCGTCGCGGTGTCGCGGCGCGAGAGGCGTGGGAGCGCCGCCTCGCCGCCTCCCCACAGCGCGCGGCTTTCGAGTCACGCCTGTCCGGGAATGTCCCCGACGCCGTGTTCGAACGCCTCTCTGTGTTCAAGGCGAAGATGTCGGCCGAGGCGCCCAAGCTGGCGACGCGGAAAGCCTCGGAAATGGCGCTCGGCGAGATCAACGCCGCCACCGAGCTCACCGTCGGCGGCTCGGCCGACCTCACGCACAGCAACTTCACCATAACGCCGGGCATGGGCTCTGTCCGACCGGACGACGCCTCCGGCCGCTACATCCACTACGGCGTTCGCGAGCACGCCATGGGCGCGGTGATGAATGGCCTCGCCCTGCACGGCGGCTTCATCCCCTATGGCGGCACCTTCCTGACCTT
>JAFANN010000108.1 GCA_019232665.1 Caulobacteraceae bacterium
AGTCGACGGCTTCGTCGAACCCCAGCTCGCCGGTCAGCCAGGCCCCCTTCTCTTCGCCACCCGCAATCCCGACCACGCGGCAGCCCTTGATCCTGGCGATCTGGCCCACGATCGAGCCGACCGATCCGGCCGCCGCCGAGACCACCACCGTCTCTCCCGCCTTCGGCCGGCCGCACTCAAGCAAGCCGAAATAGGCCGTCAGGCCCGCGACTCCGTAGACGCTGAGGAGATGCGTCTGTGGCTCGAGGTCGGGCAACTTGCGAAGCCGCTTGCCGGGGACGGCCGCGAACTCCTGCCAGCCGGTGTCGGCGAACACGAGGTCCCCGGGCGCTAGGTGGCCGACGTTCGACTCCACCACTTCCGCCAGCGCGCCGCCGGCCATCACCTGGCCGCCCTCGAGCGCCGAGCGATAGGTGGCGCCCTGCATCCAGGCGCGATTGGCGGCGTCGAGGGAGATGTAGCGGGTCTTCAGCAGGACCTCGCCCTCGCCGGGACTCGGGCGCTCGCCGCTCCGCAGCGCGAAGTGCTCGACCGCCAGCTTCTCCGCCCCCGGCAACCGCTCAAGCACGATCTGACGGTTGGTCATGATCTTCGTCCTCCTCGAGCAAGGTCGCTCATCCGCCGATGCGGGGCGCACCATCTCGCCTGTGATGGACTTGTACAACTCGAAGTCGGACAAAACTCAGGTGTGCGCCCCAAGGCCATTGTCCGGAGGTCTGAAAATGCGCCTCGGGGACTCGTCCCGCAGTCCCGAGCCTTGCTCCTTTCGAGACGATCTAGCGAAGCGCGATGATCCTTAAGTGTACATTGCCAATTCTCTTGGCGCGACCCAAAGTGTCTGTGGTCCAAACCTCGTCCAAGCTTCAGTTGGGGCGCACAAGACCCAAGACTTGTCACCGGCAAGCTTATGGCGCGACGGTCGCGGGTGGCGCGGCGTGTGACGTCCGTCCGCTCGCGAGGAGCAGCAGATGAAGGCGGAAAATCGGGCCTCCAATAGGGCGCTCAAGGTCGTGGCAAGCTCCCCTCGGGGCGTGGAAAGGCCCGCCCGCGAAGCCCTGACCGCCTGGCTGATGGTCGTGCTTGCGGCCGTGATCTTCGCGGGAGGGCTATTCGGTTACGACCAAGGCGTCATCTCCAGCGCGCTGCCCGGGATCACGAGGACATTCTCGCTGAGCCTCTTCATGACCCAGGTTGTCACGAGCTATGTGACCCTCGGCGCGCTCGTCGGATCGTTCATCGGCGGCGCCCTTAGCGATTTGATCGGCCGAAAGCGGGCCATGCTCGTCGCTGGCCTGCTCTTCGTGCTGGGCGCGGCGATGCAGTGGTCGGCGCCGGGTGCGCTGATCCTGGTGGTGGGGCGCTTCGTGGTCGGTGTCGGCGTGGGCGTGGCCGCCGTGGCGGCGCCTCTCTACGCCGCCGAATTGGCGCCCGCGACGCTGCGTGGGCGATTCATTTCCAGCTATCAGCTCGCGATAACGATCGGCATCTTCCTGGCGTATCTCGTCAACGCCCAGCTCGCGCGCGCTGAGCTTTCCACAAACCCGGCCTGGCGCACCATGCTTGGCGCGGCGGCCGTCCCAGGCGTGATCATGGTGCTGATCGCGCTGATCGCGCCGGAATCCCCGCGCTGGCTGATGATGCGTGGCCGCCGAGCAGCTGCCGAGAGGGTGGCTCTGGACGTGCAGCCCGGCATCGACGTCGACGCTCGCCTGGAGGCGATCGAAGCCTCCCTTCTGGCCGACCGGAACGCCGGGTCCTGGCGCGAGCTGTTCTCCGCGCAGTGGCGCCGCCCGCTGCTCGTTGCGGTCGGCCTGGCGGTGTTTCAGCAGATCACCGGCATCAATGCGATCATCTACTACGCGAACCAGATTTTTGAGGCCGCCGGATTTACCACGGAGGCCTCGCGCGCCGCTGTGACCGCCTGGGCGATCGGCGGCGTCAACGTCGTTTCCACGCTGATCGCGATCGCCTTCATCGACCACATCGGACGGCGGATGCTCCTGCTGGCCGGACTCATCGGAATGGGCGCGAGCCTGATCGTCGCCGGCGCGGCGTTTCAGTGGATCGCAGGAGCCGCGCACGCGGGCGCGTCGAACGGGCCGACTGCAGCCGGCATCGTCACGGTCTTCGCCTTGGTAGTCTTCATCATCTCCTTTGCGTTCTCGCTGGGCCCCGTGGTTTGGACCGTGATCAACGAAGTGTTCCCCGCGCGCGTTCGCGGCCGCGGCGTCGCGCTCGCCACCGCGGTCAACTGGGGGTCCGCCTACGTCGTGAGCCAGTTCTTCCTGTCCCTGGTCCATGCGATCGGCAGTTCGCTCACGTTCTGGCTGTTCGCCGCGTTCTGCGTCGTCGGTTGGATCTGGATTTACCGCGCCGTGCCGGAGACAAAGCGGCAATCGCTCGAACAGATCCAGGATATGTGGAGCCGCAGCTCGAGGTAGCCGATGCGGACCGAACGCTTTGGGGTCACCGACGAGGGAACGCCCGTCGACGCCCATGTCCTGACCAATTCCGCCGGAACGACCGTCGAGATCCTCGACCTGGGCGCCATCATCTCGCGCCTGGAGGTTCCCGACCGCGAGGGACGGTCCGCCAATGTCGTGCTCGGCCTGGAAACCGTGAGCGACTACCTGCATCGCAGTCCGCATTTCGGCGCCATCGCCGGTCGCTACGCCAACCGGATCGCAGGCGGGCGTTTCATCCTCGACGGCGCCGAGTATCGCCTGCCGACCAACGCCGGCGCC
Organism: Caulobacteraceae bacterium; assembly: GCA_019232665.1. Classification (GTDB taxonomy): domain Bacteria; phylum Pseudomonadota; class Alphaproteobacteria; order Caulobacterales; family Caulobacteraceae; genus Acaudatibacter. Next base: position 2,745 of record JAFANN010000108.1, read on the forward strand.
GACACCCTGCACGGCGGCCCGCACGGCTTGGACAAGGTGCTCTGGCAAGCGTCGGACGAGGGCGAGACCCTCGTCCTTCGCCACATAAGCCCGGATGGCGATCAGGGTTTTCCGGGAACCCTGGCCGTAGAGGTCAGATACAGCCTCGGCGCAGCGAACGAGCTTCGGATCGACTACACCGCGACGACGGACAAGCCGACGGTCATCAACCTGACCAATCACAGCTACTTCAACCTCGCCGGCGAAGGGGCCGGCGATGTGCTGGATCATCTGGTGACGATCGAGGCGGACACCTTCACGCCGACGGACGTCAAACAAATCCCCACCGGGGAGATCCGCGCCACCGGCGGGACGCCGCTGGACTTCGCCCACCCGACGCCGATCGGCCAGCGCATCCGAATGGCGGACGAACAGCTTCTGATCGCGCGCGGCTACGACCACAACTGGGTCCTGCGCGCGGCGAAGGGCGAGACCGTGCGGCTGGCGGCGCGCGCCTACGATCCCGCGTCGGGCCGGATCCTCGAGGTGCTGACCGATGCGCCGGCGCTGCAGTTCTACACGGGCAATGGCCTCGACGGTCGCCTCGTGGGTCCGTCAGGGCGCGCCTACCGGCAGGGCGATGGCTTCTGCTTCGAGACGCAGCGCTTCCCCGACGCGCCAAACCAGCCAGGCTTTCCCTCCGCGGTCCTGCGCCCCGGCGAGCGCTTCCGCTCGACGACGATCTTCCACTTCTCCACCGACCGCGCGTGACGGGCGCGAGGCGCTCGCTTCAGAACTGGATATCCGTGTGGAAGCCCAGGACGACGGGGTTGGGATGCCGCTCTAGCGAAAGCAATCAGCCACGGACATCACAGACCTCAGGACAAGCCCAGTTTCTTGATGCCGCCTTCGGCACGATTACTTTGTTCACACGCAGGGCGAGGAGAAAAATCGTCATCTTGTCCGTGAGGTCCGCGTCAAACTCAAGCAACCGCGCGGACACACGCCAATGGAAAGGTCGGCCGACCCCTCACCT
>JAFANN010000125.1 GCA_019232665.1 Caulobacteraceae bacterium
GGCCGAAGAAGGCGGCGGAGGAGATGGTCAACAGCCAGAAGCGCATTGGGTCACCTGCAATCGTCTTGACAGCGCGAGGGCCATCACCGCCCCCGTGGCGCCGCTACGACCGAAGGAAAAACACGGCCGACCTCGGAGCGTCAAACAATTCAATCAAAGTTTCACAACTCTTAACCGAATTGCCCGGCGAATTCATCCAGGCGCGCGAGCTAAGCCCAATTGCCCTATTGCGATGCTTTGATGTGTATTTGATTTATTTTTGTCTTATTGCGTGCTTTTACGATTAGCGTGCTTTTATGATGTCTTGCCACGTCGCGATGGCCGAGCCAGATGGTGGGTCGGACGCAATCCGTGGCCAGATTGTGTTGCGAGTAGGTAAGTATTGGTGTCGTAGATCGAAGCGCGCGAGCGTTGTGCGAGCCGTTTCCACGCGGGATTCTGCGCGCAGGGAAGAAGTCCCGCGGGGTCGGACGGCGCAGATCTAGGGGATTCAACGGCGCCGCCATGGACGCTTAGGTTCGCCAACCGCAGCGCGGCTGGCGCAGTCGCTGGAATGGCGGGGTTCGCCCGCGTCAGGCCGGATTCGCCATGACTCCGCGCGTCGAGGAAGAAGGGCGCGCCTTAACGGCGAGGCGCGCGCTGCGCCACGCGGGCAGGCGCCGACTGCGCGCCGCAGACCGCGGCCCCAAGCGAGCTCAGCCCAAGGACGAGCAGCGTCAGCGGCGCGGCCTTCGTAGCCGCCAGGCCGACGGTCATGCCGGCTTGGGCGGCCATCGCCAAGCCGAACAGGGCGGCGGAAGAGATGATCATCGACCAGAAGCGCATTGAGTTACCTGCGATCGTCTATTGGCGCGGGTGACGACCCACCGCCTCCCCTGGCGCCGTTACAAACGATGCAAGAGCACGCCGGTTCCTCCACCGTCAAACTCTTCGTTCAAAATTTCACAAGTCTTAACCGAATTGCCACTCGAATGCTGCGCGCATTGAGTTTTACTTTCGCTTTTTCTGTCTTCTTTATCTCTCTTTTGCTTAGTGTTTACTTTAAATACGTGTTCTGAGCGCGCAGAACTTCCGCCCGCCGGCTCTTCGCTTTTTTCTTGGAGAGGAACAGAAACGCGCCGGCGCCCGAAAGAAGAAGGGCTGACGAGGCGCCGGCGGAGCGGAAGGATGACGCCCGCTCCCGAGCTCGGGGGCGCGTCTATGGAAGGCCTATCGCCACCTAGGAGCGGGGACGGAGGATCCTTCCCCCACCCATCGGCGAGGGGACGCCGGTCGTGCCGGGATAGGAGATCGGCAGGCCTTTGGCCGTGCGCGCGGCCAGGAAGGCGAAGGCCTCGGCCTCGATGGAATCGCCGCGCCAGCCGAGGTCCTCGGCCGATCGGACGGGACAGTCGACCAGACCGGCGATCGCCTCGCGCAGGACCGGATTGAGCCGCCCGCCGCCCGTCAGGATGAGCTCCCCTGCAGCCTTCGACAGGCCCGACAAACCAAGCGCCACCGCTTCTGCGGCAAATGCCGTGAGCGTCGCCACCCCGTCCTCGAGCGTGAGGTCCGCCACAGGATCGAGGGAGAAGTCGTAGCGGTCGAGGGACTTCGGTCCTCGCGCAGCGAAGTAATCGTGGGCGAGGTAGGCCGCGAGCACGTCCTCCTTCACCTGGCCGGCCCGCGCCAGCGCGCCGTCGAGATCGCAGCGCGCGCCCGTGCGCGCCTGGACGAAGAGGTCGATCATCCCATTGGCCGGACCAGTGTCGTAGGCTTCGAGGCCGCCGTCCGCCCTCACGAGGGTGACGTTGCCGACGCCGCCCAGGTTGAGGACCGCTGCGGGCAGATGGAGCTCCGACCAGCGCGCCAGGGCCCCGTGGTAGACCGGGGCGAGCGGCGCTCCCTGCCCGCCTGCCGCCACATCGGCGGTGCGGAAGTCGAAGGCGACCGGTAGCCCGAGGCCGTCGGCCAGCCTCTGGGCGTCGATGAGCTGGACCGTGCGCCCGACCTGGCGCGTCGCGTTGGGCGGCTCGTGAAGAATGGTCTGGCCGTGCACGCCAACGAGATCGAGGTCAGTCGGTGCTATCCGCTCTTGCGCCAGGAACTCGCGCGCCGCGATCAGGTGCTGTTCGGCGATGACCTGTTCGGCCTCGGTGAAGATTGCAGGCCGCGGCGCGCCCCACGGCCAGGCAAGCGCCGCCCGCGTCGCCGCCTCGATCACCGAACGTGCAGACGGGTCCAGCTTTCGCTCGCCGGCCGGGCCAAAGCCGAGGATCGCTTCGCCGTCGGTCTCGAGCACCGCCATGTCCACGGCATCCAGGGACGTTCCGGTCATGAAGCCGAGGACTCGCATCGCCGCCTTGACTGCCATGCGCCCGCCCCGGTAGCTAGCGCCGCGATGACCGAACAAGCCGCCCGCCGCGCCTATTACCGCTCGCCCAACTAGCGAGCGGCCGGTCAATCACGCCCGCCGCATACGGTCGGCGGCGCTTCCTGACGGAGACGGTCCCCGGCCAACCCCGAAGGAGCCGCCCATGTCCGATCCCGCCGAGTTCGTCCCGAAATCCGACTTCCTCCGCATCATGCGCGAGCGCGGATTTATCCACCAGTGCACCGACATGGAGGCGCTGGACGCGGCCGCCCTGGCCGGGCCGGTGACGACCTACGTCGGCTACGACGCCACGGCCGACTCGCTGCACATCGGCCACCTGATCTCGATCATGATGCTGCGGTGGCTGCAGAAGACCGGCCACAAGCCGATCGTCCTGATGGGCGGCGGCACCACCAAGGTCGGCGATCCCACCGACAAGGACCAGCAGCGTCCCCTGCTCAGCGACGAGACGATCGCCGCCAACATCGCCTCGATCCGGCAGACATTCGCGAAGTTCCTGACCTTCGGCGAAGGTCCCACCTGCGCAATCATGGGCAACAACGCCGAGTGGCTGGAAAAGCTCGGCTATGTCGAGTTCCTGCGCGAGTACGGCGTACACTTCACCGTCAACAGGATGCTCTCGTTCGACAGCGTGAAGCTGCGGCTGGAGCGCGAGCAGCCGCTGAGTTTCCTCGAGTTCAACTACATGCTGATGCAGGCGACGGACTTCCTTGAGCTGCATCGCCGCTACGGCTGCGTCCTGCAGATGGGCGGCTCGGACCAGTGGGGGAACATCGTCAACGGCGTCGAACTGGTGCGCCGCGTTGCGCAGAAGGCCGCCTTCGGCCTCACCACGCCGCTGCTGACCACCAGCTCGGGCCAGAAGATGGGAAAGTCAGTGGGCGGAGCGGTCTGGCTGAACGCCGACAAGCTCAGTCCTTACGATTACTGGCAGATGTGGCGGAACACCGAGGACGCGGACGTCGGGCGGTTCTTGAAGCTGTTCACGGACCTTCCGCTGGACGAGATCGCCCGCCTGGAAGCGCTCAGGGACGCGGAGATCAACGAGGCCAAGAAGATACTGGCCAACGAGGCAACGACGCTTCTCCACGGCGCCGAAGCGGCCGCCACGGCCGCCGGGGCGGCGAAGGCGGCGTTTGAGGAGGGGCGGCTCTCCGCCGACCTGCCGACACACGAGACGCCGCGCGCGGAGCTGGAGGCGGGGGTGCCCCTGGCGACCCTGGCGGCGGACGCGGGCCTCGCCTCTTCGAGGTCGGAGGCCCGGCGCCTGGCGCAGGGCGGCGGCCTTCGCCTGAACGACGCGCCAGAGTCTGACGGCCAGAGGATGATCACCCTCGCCGACTGCAACAGCGAGGGCTTGATCAAGCTGGCCGCTGGCCGAAAGAAGATCGTCCTGGTCAAGCCTGTCTGAGGAGAGAGCGAATGAGCCTGAACGTCGGCGATCTTGCGCCCGAATTCCGCATGCCCGGCGACGCCGGCGAGGTCGCCCTGGCCGACCTGAAGGGCAAGACGGTCGTGCTCTACTTCTACCCGAAGGACGACACGAGCGGCTGCACCGCCGAGGCCCAGGGCTTCACCGCCGCGGCCGACGATTTCACCAAGGCCGGGGCGGTGGTGGTCGGCGTCTCCAAGGACACCGCCGCCAGTCACGCCAAGTTCCGCGCCAAGTACGACCTTGCGCCCCTCCTCGCCTCCGACAAGGACGGCGAGGTCGTCGAGCGCTACGGCGCCTGGGTCGAGAAGAGCATGTACGGCCGCAAGTACATGGGCATCGACCGCTCGACCTTCCTCATCGACGGCAAGGGCGTGATCCGACGCATCTGGCGCAAGGTGAAAGTCCCCGGCCACGTCGCCGAAGTGCTGAACGCGGCGAAGGAGCTGGGGTAGCTAAGTACTCCCCAGGCACTTCCCTTTATTCTGTCATCCCGCACGCAGCGAAACGAAGTGGAGCGGAGATGCGGGACCTAGGTGACCGGAACGCACGTCGAGGTTCGCGAACCTCGGCGCCCCGCCCGGTCCCCTGGGTCCCGGGTCCTCGTTTCGCTACGCTTCACTACGGCCCGGGATGACTGAGTTACTGCGACGCGAGGAACGCGAAGCCTTCGCGTATGGCCGTCGCCCCCGACGAAGTCACCACCTCGAACCGCACCACACCCTCCCCAGCCGGAGCGTGGCGGACCGTGATCGTGTCCCCCGGGATCACCATCCCCGAAAACCGGCCGCTGATCCTCTTCAGGCGCGCAAGGTCGCTGCCCGCGTAGCGGCGCAGCACCTCGAGGCCGGCCAGGGCCCAGGTAGCTGTGCCGTGCAGGATGATGTCGGGCAGGCCGGCGGCGAGAGCGACGGCGCGCTCGGTGTGGATCGGATTCCAGATCGCCGCGCACTCGCTGTAGACGTGCGGCGCCTCTCGCGGGATCGGGATTGCGCAGGCCTCGACGTCCGGCGGCAGGGCCGCGGCGACGGGAGCCGCGGGAGGTTCGGCGAGCGACTTGTCCTCCCCATCGAGCGACACGTCACGATAGATCGACGTCGACCAACTCGTGACGACGGGTTCACCGGTCCGCCGGCAAATGGTGTCGAGGCGCATGACGGTGAGGACGCCTGCGCGCGC
>JAFANN010000244.1 GCA_019232665.1 Caulobacteraceae bacterium
GGTCCTCGCTTCGCTCCGCTTCGCTACGGCCCGGGATGACGAAATAAAAGAGCGAGTTTCGCAACGGTCCCCCAAGGGGACAGATGGATCGACGAATTCAGGCGTTGTGGTTCAGCTTCAGCCCGGGCCGTGGCCAGCGGCACTTGAAGAGCTTGCCGGTCGCCGAGCAGGTCACCCAGGCGTCGCGCATGTCGGCGCCGCCGAAGCAGATGTTGGTGGTGACGATGTCGGGGAAGGGGAAGTGCTCGGTCGAGCCGTCCGGGTCGAAGGCGGTGATGCCGCCGTTGAAGATGGTCGCCACGCACACCTTGCCGCCGGCCTCCACCGCCAGGCTGTCGAGGAACTGGTAGCCGGGCAGGGTGGCGATCACGCGGCCTGGCATGTAGCCGGGGACTGGTCCGCCGGGAGGCGCGAGTTCACCGGGAGCGGAGACGTCGAAGGCCCAGAGCCGGCCGGTGTGGGTGTCGGCCATGTAGACCACCGAGCCGTCGGGCGAGAGGCCGACGCCGTTGGGCGAGATCATGTGGTCGCGCGCCCGGACGACCTTCGAGCCGTCGGCCTTGGCGTAATACAGCCCGCCGAAGTTACGTCCGTCCGGCGTCGTGCAGCCGTGGTCGGTGAACCAGAAGCCGCCGTGCTTGTCGAACACTAGGTCGTTCGGACCCCAGAACGGCCGTCCGTCGCAGGCCTCGTAGATCTTCTCGACCTTGCCGGTGGAGAGGTCGACGCGCTGGATGTAGCCGCCCTTGTGCCCCGGCGGGGTAGGGCCGGGAATGTTGAGCCCGTTCACTCGCGAGTAGAGGAAAGAGCCGCCGTTGTTGGTGATGTAGAGCGCGCCGTCGGGCCCGATCGCAGCGCCGTTGGGGCCGCCGCCCGTCTCCACCAGAACGCTCGTCTTGCCGGAGGGCGACACGCGGATGAGCCGCCCCAGCTCGATCTCGGTGGCGATGATCGATCCATCGCTCATGGCGACCGGACCTTCAAGGAAGCCACAGCCTTCGACGACGAGTTCGATATCCATCAGCGTCTTCTCCCGGTCAGGTTTGCGGCCTTCCTACAGGAGGCCAGCGCCAGCGTGCCAGTCCCCGTGGCTCAGCGCCCGGTCTCCGGATGGAGGGTCAGCTTCTGCAGCCGCCAGTTGAGCAGCTCGGCGACATAGATCTCATGGTCGGACGGGCAGGCGATCTCGTGGATCCAGCCGAACTGGCCCAGCTGCTTGCCGGTCTTGCCGAGCCAGCCGATGACGCGCCCGTCCAGGTCCAGCTCATAGACGCGCCCGGGATAGGCGTCGGAGGCGAAGAGCACCTGCCGGCCCGCCGCGTCCGGCGGCGTAATGCAGAGGGCCCAAGGCGCGCCCGGCGCCATCGTCCCTTTCACATCAGGTCCGGGTTTCGGGCCGATCGCGGCCGTCGCGTCGGCCGGGACGGGGACGTCGATGGTGATGATCTTCAGCAGCTTGCCGTCGGTGTCGAACACCTGGATCCGTCGGTTGCCGCGATCGGCGATGTAGATGCGGTCCTTCGCATCGATGGCAATGGAGTGAAGCGTGTCGAACTGGCCCGGCGCCGAGCCATAGCTCCCCCATGACATCAGCCAGCGGCCATCCGGTGCGATCTTGGCGACCCGCGAGTTGATATAGCCGTCGCTGATGTAGGTATTGCCGTGGCTGTCCCAGGCCATGTCGGTCACCTGCCGGAAGAGGCCGTTCGCGGGCGGCAGGGGCGGCTTGGGATGCTCCAGCGGATGCGCGCTCTCGTCGCTCGCTTCCGGCTTGCGGCCGAACACCATTCGCACGCGCCCGGCGGGGGTGAAGTCGATCACCATGTCCGAACCCTTGTCGGCGGCCCAGATATCGCCGGTCGGCGCGATGCGGACAGCATGGGCGTAAGACCAGGCGTAGAGGTCCTTGCCGATCTCCCGCAGGAAGTGGCCGTCGTGGTCGAACTCCAGCAGCTGCGCCGCCGCCGCGCCGTAGGCGGGACCAGAGGTGTGGCCACGCTGGAAAACGAAGATGTCGCCCTGGCGATCGACAGCGACTCCGGCGACTTCGCCCAGGTGCATGTCCGGCGGCGGCTGTAAGGCGTCCGCCGAGTCGAACGGGATCGGGCCGGGCGCCGCATGGGCGGCGACGGCGAGCGTCAGGACCGACACAGCCGCGAGAATGCTCTTCATGGTGTTTCCCCTCCCCGGCGCATGGCCGATAACAGGCTCTCGCGCCGCAGCTCAGGCTGAGGCGCCTCGGCCTTCACGTCGAGAGGGATATGCCGGTCCGGAGCGCTGGCCTTGTCGTCTACCGGATGCGAGCCGATGGGCCGGAGGTCCTGCTCGTCCATCCTGGCGGCCCGTTCTGGGCGCGGAGGGACATGGGGGCGTGGTCGATCCCGAAGGGGATGGTCGAAGTCGGGGAGGACCCGCTGTCGGCCGCGCTGCGCGAGTTCGCCGAGGAGGTCGGCGAAGCGCCGTCGGGACCCTTTGCGCCCCTTACGCCGATCCGCCAGAAGAGCGGCAAGATCGTCACCGCCTTCGGAGTCGAGGCGGACGTCGATCTCACACAAATCCGCGGGGGCGGCATCGAGATCGAGATGGAGTGGCCGCGAGGCTCGGGAGGCCGGATCCGCTTCCCGGAGATCGACCGCGCCGCCTACTTCGCGGCGGAAGAAGCGATGATGCGGATCCTGCCGGCCCAAGCGCCGCTCATCGCCGAGATCGTCGCAATCCTGGGCTGAGCGGCTGTGCAAAGTGTCGCCCAAGCCGATTAAATCCGTGAGACCGAACTAGGGAGACGCCCGATGGCGACCTTGTCTGAACGCCGCGCCGCCTTTCGCGCGCTCCACCGCTCCGGCTGCTTCGCCATTCCAAATCCGTGGGACGGGGGGAGCGCCATCCGCCTGGCCAAGCTCGGGTTCGGGGCGCTCGCCTCCACCAGCGCCGGCGCCGCCTGGGCGCTCGGGAAGGCGGATGGCGACATGACGCTGGAGGAGGTCCTGGACCACCTCCGTTTCCTGGTCGGGGTCACGGACCTGCCGATCAACGCCGATTTCGAGGCGGGTTTCGCCGACAGCCCGGACGGCGTCGCGACCAACGTCACCCGTTGCATCGGAACCGGAGTCGCCGGCCTCTCGATCGAGGACCGCACGGGCAGGACGCTCTACGATTTCGACCTGGCTGTGGAGCGCATGCGCGCGGCGCGCGCCGCGATCGATCGCTCCGGCGAGGATGTCATGCTGGTGGGCCGGTGCGAGGCCTTCCTGGTGGGTCAGACCGACCTCGCAGCGACCATCGCCCGACTGAAGGCCTATGGCGAGGCCGGCGCCGACTGTGTCTATGCCCCAGGGATCAGGGACCTGGCGTCCATCGCTCGTGTGGTCGAGGCGCTGGACAAGCCGGTGAACGCAAACATCAGTGGGACGACCCTTTCGGTCCAGGACATGGCCAGCGTGGGGGTCCGGCGCGTCAGCGTCGGCGGCGCGCTCGCCCGGGCGACATATGTGGCTTTCGAGGGCATTGCCGAGGCGCTGAAGACGACGGGCAAGCTGCCGTCTTGAACCTTGGGCCTATCCGGAAGCGTCAGTTCGTCGGCGGATTCTCGTCGTCCCACCCGGGAGGCGCGGCGAAACCGCCGAACGCCTCTTCCATCAGATCGGCAATGTGGAGACACGTCCGGTCTTCGAGGTACGGTCCCATCACCTGGGCGCCGACCGGCAGCCCGGCCCTGTCGAACCCGACCGGAACCATCGTCGCCGGCCCGCCGGTCAGGTTGGAAAGCGCAGCCCACAGCGGCTGCGCCTGGTAGGGAATCTGGACCCCGCCGGTCTCCAGCGTCGCGGGCGGTCCGGCGCTTCCGTTGAGGGCCGGCGCCACCGTCGGCATCGCCGGGCAGAGGATGACATCGAAGGCCTCGAACAGCCTTCGCATCGTATCGACGATTCCGGCGCGCGCCCGGTCGGCGCGGATCCAGTCTGCGTGGCTTGGGCCGGGGGCGGGGCCGTCGGCGGCGAACCCGGCGAGAAGCAGCTGGGTGAATACGTCCGTGACGGTCCCGAGGTCGGGGAGCAGGGGGCTCTGGCGCGTCACGCTCGCACCCAATCGCTCGAGCTCTGCGGCCCGCGCCTCGATCGCGGCCCGAACGGGCTCGGCGGTGGGAACGCGGAGGTGGGCGTCGACCACAAGGACGCGATATTCGCTTAACGTTCGGCGCCGCGGCGGGGGGAGTTCGAGCCGCCAGGCCGTCGCTTCGTGCTGGTCGCCGCCGGCTGTGCAATCGAGCGCCAGCATCAGGTCGGACGGCGTGCGGGCCATGGGCCCGACCACCGCCATGTCGATCATCGGGACGACGCTGAGCGTCGGCGCGCCCGGCGGTGCGAAGCCGCGGGTCGGCACGAGTCCGAATGAGGGCTTGTGGGCGTAGACGCCGCAGAAGGCTGCCGGCGCACGCAGCGAGGCCGCAAGATCCGAGCCGAATTCGAGCGAAGTGAAGCCGGCGGCGAGAGCCGCCGCGCCGCCGCCCGACGAACCTCCGGGCGTGCGTTCAAGGTCCCACGGATTTCGCGTGGCGCCGTAGACAGGGTTGGCGCTCTGCCAGTCGGCCAACATCATCGCGATGTTGGTTTTGCCCAGGATGATCGCACCGGCCGCCTTCAGGCGTTGGACAACGACCGCGTCTTCCGCGACGGGAATATCCCACGTCCCGGGCAGGCCCCACGTGGTAGGAAGCCCCGCGACGTTGAAGGCCTCCTTGACCGTGATTGGCACGCCCAGCAGCGGTCGCTGATCTCCCGCCGCCAGCGCCTTGTCCGCCGCGCGCGCCGCCGCCAGCGCCCGTTCGAAGTCGCGCACGACCACGGCGTTGATCGTGGGGTCGAGGCGCTCGACACGGCTGATCATGGCCTCGACGAGTTCGGTCGAGGATAGCTGTCGCGACCTGATCGCTTTGGCGAGTTGGGATGTGCTGGAATAGATCACGGCGGTCCTCCGCGTCCGGCTTGATTGGACGAGGACTATCTCGCCGCCGGAGCGCCCGCTTGATCGGAGTTGCGGCGGATCGGGTTTGGAACGCCGTTTTGGGAGCCGGCATGTCCCTATCGAACAGGGCCTTGTGGGTGATCGATCGCAATCTCTCGCGCCCCCTCTCGTTGGCGGAGATCGCCGACGCATGCGGCGTGTCGCGCCATCACTTGGCGCACGCCTTTGGCGAGGCGGTGGGGATGACGGTGATGGAATATGTCCGCGCCAGGCGTCTTTCCGATGCGGCGGGCGCGCTCGCCGCTGGGGCGCAGAACATCCTCGATGTCGCGATTGTCGGCGGCTACGGCTCGCACGAAGCCTTCTCCCGGGCGTTCCGGACGAGATTTGGCGCGACGCCTGAAGAAGTGCGGCGCTCTGGGACGACAGCAGGCCTCGATCTCATCGCGCCAAGAGAGATCGAGGAGCCGATCCGTATTCGCCTCGGGCCGCCGCGCTTCCAAGACGCCGACGAGATCCTGGCCTTGGGCCTGCGCGAGCGCCGCTCGTTCGGCGACCTTCGCGCGATCGCCGATCAGTGGCGCCGTTTCGGGCCGGAAGTGGGCGCCATCCGGAACAAGGCCGATCCGATCCCGATCGGCGTGCTCATGCAAAGCGACGACGAGGGGGCGTTCGACTACGCCTGCGCCGTCGAGGTGACCGACTTCTCGGATGCGCCCGCCGATCTCGCCCGATTGCGCGTGTCGGCCCAGCGATACGTGGTCTTCCATCACGCCGGGCATGTCTCTGGTTTGGGCGCAACCTATCGCGCCATCCTGGAGGACTTGCTTCCCGAAGCGGGTCTCACCTTGGCCGAAGGACCGAGCCTCGAGCGCCACAGGCCGGCGTTCGATCCGCGTACGGGAGAGGGCGGCGTCGATGTGTGGTTGCCGCTGGTCTAAGCCGGACTGACTGCTCTAGCGACGCTCCAGCACGCGGAAGACGAAGGCGTGGTCGTCGTCGGGCCCGGGCGGATGCATTTCGCGCCGCGTCTCGCGCCAGGCGCCCTCGTCGATGGGCGGCAAGACCACGTCACCCACCGGCTCCGCCTGGACCTCGGTCAGATAGAGGCGTTGCGCGCGCGCCATCGCAAGGGCGAAAATCTGAGCGCCGCCGATCACGCATACCTCGTTCGCGCCGTCTTCGGCCGCCTGCTCGCGGGCGATCTGGACGGCTTCAGAGAAGTCCTCGCAGACGACGGCGCCCTTGGGTTCGAAGCTCCCGTCGCGCGACAGGACGATGTTGGTCCGGCCGGGCAGGGGCCGCTTCGGCAGGCTGTCCCAGGTGCGCCGGCCCATGATGACCGGCTTGCCCATCGTCACCTGGCGGAAGATCGCGAGGTCTGATTTCAGCCGCCAGGGCAGGCCGCCGGCTGCGCCGATCACGCCGTTGGCGGCGCGCGCCACCGGGCCGACGGCGAGGGTTACGCTCACGCTCACACCGCGATTGGGGCGCGGATGGAGGGATGCGCTCGGTACCCTTCGAGGACGAGGTCCGACGGCTGGAATGCGGAGAGGTCGGCCTTCGGGGCGAGGCGGAGCGTGGGGAAGGCGAAGGGCTCCCGCTCCAGCTGCTCGCGGGCCTGGTCGACGTGGTTGAGATAGAGATGTGCGTCGCCCAGGACGTGGACGAACTCGCCCGGCTGATAGCCGGTCGCCTGGGCCATCATCAGGGTGAGCAGGGCGTAGCTGGCGATGTTGAAAGGCACGCCGAGGAAGAGGTCGGCCGAACGCTGGTAGAGCTGGCAGGAAAGCCGTCCGCCCGCGACGTGGAACTGGAACAGGCAGTGGCAGGGCGGCAGGGCCATGTCGTCCACCTCCGCCGGATTCCAGGCGCTGACGATGTGACGGCGGCTGTGCGGCGAGGTCCGAAGGCTCTCGACCACCCGGGCGATCTGGTCGATGGAGCGTCCGTCAGGCGCAGCCCACGAGCGCCACTGCTTGCCATAGACCGGGCCGAGATCGCCGTCGGCGTCGGCCCACTCGTCCCAGATCGTCACCCCGTGTTCGCGCAGCCAGCCAACGTTGGTGTCGCCCCGCAGGAACCACAGCAGCTCCACCACGATCGACTTGAAGTGCAGGCGCTTGGTGGTGAGCAGAGGGAAGCCGTCGGCGAGGTCGAAGCGCATCGAGCGGCCAAACAGCCCAAGCGTGCCCACTCCCGTTCGGTCCTCTCGCCGTTCGCCGCGCTCGAGCGCTTCGGCCAGAAGGTCGAGGTACTGGCGCTCGCCTGTTCCGGCCGAGATGTGGGAGGAGCCGTCCATTGTGATCACAGGTAAGCCGAATCGGCCCGGGTTGCACCCGTTCGCCTTGACCCGCCCGCCGATTGCCTGTGGAAAGCGGCGCGCGCCCCCGCGGCGCTTATTGGACAAGGACAAGAGACCCCCTATGCGCGTCTACTACGACACCGACGCCGACCTCGCGCGCATCCTGGATAAGAAGATCGCCGTCGTAGGCTACGGCTCGCAGGGCCATGCCCATGCGCTGAACCTGCGCGACTCCGGGGTCTCCAATGTCGCGGTTGCCCTGCGTCCGGGCTCCGCGTCGGCGCGAAAGGCCGAGGCGGAAGGGCTGAAGGTGATGAGCGTGCCCGAGGCCGCCGCCTGGGCCGACGCGATCATGATCCTCGCGCCCGACGAACTGCAGCGTCAGATCTGGGAGACCGACATTGCGCCCCACATCCGCGACGGCGCCGCCCTCCTGTTCGCCCACGGCCTCAACATCCACTTTCGGCTGATCGAGCCGAGGTCGTCGATCGACGTGCTGATGGTCGCGCCCAAGGGACCGGGCCACACCGTGCGGGGCGAGTACCTGCGCGGCGGCGGCGTGCCATGCCTGATCGCCGTGGCGCAGGACGCCAGCGGCGGCGCCCTTGACCTCGGCCTCGCCTACGCCTCGGCGATCGGCGGCGGCCGCTCCGGGATCATCGAGACGACCTTCCGCGAGGAGTGTGAGACGGACCTCTTCGGCGAGCAGGCCGTGCTATGTGGCGGCCTGGTGGAGCTCATCCGCGCCGGCTTCGAGACGCTGGTCGAGGCCGGCTACGCGCCTGAGATGGCCTATTTCGAGTGCCTCCACGAGGTGAAGCTGATTGTCGACCTGATCTACGAGGGCGGCATCGCCAACATGAACTACTCGATCTCCAACACCGCGGAGTTCGGGGAGTACGTGTCCGGCCCGCGTGTGGTGACCTCGGAAACCAAGGCCGAGATGAAGCGGATCCTCGACGACATCCAGTCCGGGCGCTTCGTGCGCGACTGGATGGTCGAGTGCGCCGCCGGCCAGCCCAGCTTCAAGGCCACCCGTCGCCGCGCGTCGGAGCACGACATCGAAGCCGTAGGCACGCGCCTGCGCTCGATGATGCCGTGGATCACCAAGAACAAGCTCGTCGACCAGTCGAAGAACTGAACAGGTCGAACCCGGTTCGGCGGATCAGCGCAACCACGCCAGATCCGCTTCGCCGCGCAGGATCGCGTCGGCCTCCGACGTATGCCGCGCCGCGCTGTCGCGCTCGTGCAGCACGAGCGGCGGCAGCAGCCGCAAGGGCGCGCGCCCCGTCTTGATCGCCCGCACCAGCACGCGCTTGGCCGGCGCGTCGGTGAACGGGTGGACGGGCCGGACCTGGAACGAACCGGCCTTGGGTTGCAGGCCAAAGAGTATGTCGGAGAGCCGGTCGGCGCGATGGATCAAGGTGATCGAACCCCCTTCGCGCACCGCTTTGCTCAGGAAGGCGAGCCAGGCGCCGAGTCCCTCCGCCGCGATCCACGCGCCGCGCCGGGCTGGGGCGGGTCCCCGGATCGAGCCTGCGTCGTCGAAGAAGGGCGGGTTCGCAAGCACGGCGTCGAAAGCCGCCAAGCCAAGCCTGGCGAACGGCGCGCCGACGTCGCCCGCGATCGCTTCGACGCGAGCTTCCAAGCCGTTCAACCGGGTGTTTTCGGTCGCAAGGGCCAGGGCAGCATCGTCGGCCTCGACGCCGACGAAGCTCGCCTGCGGACGCCGGAACGCGGCCTGCAGCATGACCGCGCCAACGCCGCAGCCGGCCTCGAGCGCCCGTTCGCCTGGGCCGACATCACAGGCGGCCGCCAGCAACGCGGCGTCCATTCCCGCGCGATAGCCTGCCGCAGCTTGGCGGAGTCGGATGCGGCCGCCCAGAAGAGTGTGCGTTTCTGCGCGATTCTCGGAAATGGTCGGCGTCTCCATCGCTTGACCGCCCTTCGTCGCCTGACCATTGTCGCCCCGGTCGGCGGCCCGGGATTCTGAGGGGCGCGAGGTCATTAAGGAGCACCCTTGGACGTCGTCAAAGCCGCCATCCCACATCGGCAACCCTCGATCGATCGTCTGGTCGAGCTTGCGTCGTCGGACATGTCCGGGGTGGATGCGATCATCCGCGGCCGGATGCAAAGTCCTGTCAGCGTCATTCCTGCCCTCGCCGACCATATCATCGACGCCGGCGGCAAGCGCCTGCGCCCACTCCTTGCGGTCGTCGCCGCGCGCCTGGCGGGCGCCAGGGGCGACAGCAGCCTCAAGCTCGCCGCCGCGGTGGAGTTCATCCACACCGCCACCCTCCTGCACGACGACGTCGTCGATGGCTCGCGTCTGCGTCGTGGCAAGGTCGCCGCCCATCTGATCTGGGGCGCGCCCTCGAGTGTGCTCGTGGGCGACTTCCTCTTCGCGCGCGCCTTCGAGCTGATGGTCGAGACCGGTTCAATGCGCGCCATGGACATCCTAGCCCGCGCCTCGCGTGTGATCGCCGAGGGTGAAGTGCTGCAGCTCACCCGCGCTCACGACCTCGGCCTCTCCCAGGCCACCTATCTCGAGATCATCTCCGCCAAGACCGCGGAGCTTTTCGCCGCCGCGGCGGAGGCCGGGGCGGTGGCGGGAGGCGCCAGCGCCGCCCAGTGCGCGGCGCTCCGCGCCTACGGCCTCAATCTTGGCCTGGCCTTCCAGCTGGCCGACGACGCCCTCGACTACGGCGGGGTCACCGAGACGCTCGGAAAGAACGCCGGCGACGATTTCCGGGAGGGCAAGGCGACGCTCCCCCTGCTCCTCGCGATCGCCCGGACCGGCCCGCGGGAGGTCGACTTCTGGGAGCGGGCCATCGGCCGCAAGGAGCAGACCGACGCCGACTTCCGCCGCGCGCGCGAACTTATCGTCGGCGCGGGCGCCCTGGAGGCGACCCTCGACCTCGCAGCCGAGTACGCCGAGAACGCCAAGGCGGCGCTCGCCGTCTTCCCGGGGAACGAATGGCGCCATGGCCTCGAGTCGCTGGCGGACTTCTCGGTCTCCCGCCGCGCCTGATTCTGCTGGCATGACGTCAGCTGCCATCTTGCCATCAACTACGAGGCCCGCATCTAAGGACGACGATCCGCGGAGGGACTCGCAATATGGCTGAACCTCAGCTTTCAGTCCGGAGCGCCAAGGCGCGCGACTTGGCGCAACGCCTAGCTCGTCGAGAGCGCCGTTCCATCGCCGATGTCGTGGAGCGCGCGTTGGAAGCTTACGAAGTCCGCGAGGCGGGACGCGAACCTGCGGCCAGCTTCTACGCACGCTTGGCGGACGAGACTGGCGTCAATATCGATCTCGAAGCCATAATCCGTGAAGGGCGCAAAGTTCATTTGGGTCCGGAGCTTTGATCTTCCTCGACACCAACGTCGTGTCGGAGACGCTGCGAAAGACGCCGGACCCGGCGGTCATCGCCTGGCTCACACGGAACGACGCGGAGTTGGCGTTGCCGACTGTGACGATCGCGCAGATCGCTTTTGGCATCGCCAAGATTCGGGCGGATCAAAGGACGGCTCGCCTCGAGCGAGGTCTGACCGCGTGGCGTCACCGGTTCGCCGACAGGATATTCCCGTTCACGGAAGTTGAGGCGCTGGCCTACGGCGACATGATGAGCGCCACGGCTCGGCAGGGGCGCCCGATGAGCGCGCCGGAAGGAATGATCGCGGCCATCACGCACGTCAACGGCGGGCGATTGGCGACCCGGAACCTGTCCGATTTCGGTGCGACCAGCCTCGAACTCGTTTCCCCGTGGGATTTCTGAAAAGGCTCGCTGCAAACGGTGTTCGCGGCGAGCGGTGGCGTTTTTCTCCTGCGGATGATCTGATCGCATCCAGGGAAGAAACGCCGGTCAAGGAGCGGGAGCCATGGGATTTGCGCAATACGCCAACTACGACGGTCTCGGTCTCGCCGAGCTCGTGCGTCGGCGAGAGGTGACTCCGAACGAACTGGTCGAGGCGGCGATTGAACGGATCGAGCGTCACAACCCAGCGCTGAACGCGGTGGTCTACAAGGCCTACGATGAGGCCCGGGCCTCAGCCAGCGCCGATCCCCTGCGCAGCGGCCCGTTCGCGGGCGTCCCTTTCCTGATCAAGGACCTCGGCGCGCAGGTGAAGGGCTGGCCGCGCAGCTCCGGCTCCAACTACGCCCAGGTCGCCGCCGACGACGTCGACAGCGAACTGGTGCGTCGCTACCGCGAGAGCGGCGTCGTGCTTGTGGGCAAGACGAACACGCCGGAATTCGGGATCCCCGGCGTGACGAACTCGGAACGCCTTGGTCCGAGCGGCAATCCTTGGAATCCGGAGCACATCTCCGGCGGTTCTTCCGGCGGGGCGGCCGCGGCCGTGGCCTCGGGAATGGTCCCCTTGGCCCACGCCAGCGACGGACTTGGATCCATCCGTATCCCCGCGGCCAACTGCGGTCTGGTGGGCATGAAGATCACCCGCGACCGGACGCCGATCTGCGAGGTGACCGACGGCGCCATGGGCTTCTCGGTCCACCATGTCGTCAGCCGCACCGTGCGCGACAGCGCCGCCATGCTCGACGTCACCGGCTACCCGCAGGC
>JAFANN010000287.1 GCA_019232665.1 Caulobacteraceae bacterium
GTCCTCGTTTCGCTACGCTTCACTACGGCCCGGGATGACTGAGTTACTGCGACGCGAGGAACGCGAAGCCTTCGCGTATGGCCGTCGCCCCCGACGAAGTCACCACCTCGAACCGCACCACACCCTCTCCAGCCGGAGCGTGGCGGACGGTGATCGTCTCCCCTGGGATCACCATCCCCGTGAACCGGCCGCTGATCCGCTTCAGGCGCGCAGGGTGGCTGCCCGCGTAGCGGCGCAGCACCTCGAGGCCGGCCAGGGCCCAGGTAGCGGTGCCGTGGAGGATGATGTCTGGCAGGCCGGCGGCGAGAGCGACGGCGCGCTCGGTGTGGATCGGATTCCAGATCGCCGCGCACTCGCTGTAGACGTGCGGCGCCTCTCGCGGGATCGGGATTGCGCAGGCCTCAGCGTCCGGCGGCAGGGCTGCGGCGACGGGATCCGCGGGAGGCTCGGCGAGCGACTTGTCCTCCCCATCGAGCGACACGTCACGATAGATCGACGTCGACCAACTCGTGACGACGGGTTCACCGGTCCGCCGGCAAATGGTGTCGAGGCGCATGACGGTGAGGACGCCTGCGCGCGCTCGCCGGACGGCGACCAGCTTTCCGCGGGTAGCCAATGTCTCGCCAGGCCGCATCGGCCGATGGAAGATCGAATCCTGGGCCGCATGAACGCCCTGCCGCCCCTCCTCCGGGGTCAGACCCGCCAGCGCGCGACGTAGCGAGAGGACCACCGGCCACTCCAGCGACACGCACAGGAACGGCAATGCGACGAGGCCGCCCGCTCGCGCGTCGTCCAGGAACGCTGGTTCCGACGCCCCGACGCCCGCCGCATAGGCGAGCACCGACCGCACATCGAGATCCCGCTCGAACGTCTCGAGTTCGACCCCTACGGCGGTGGCGGGAAACGGCATGGGATCGTCGACCTTTGGCGGGACTACCTATCGACCGAACTTAACCTCTCACTATGCAAAATAATTCCGGTCATCACGGGCCGGCGCGAGCGCAGCGAAGTGGAGACCGGGGATGATGGGAGAAACAGCGAGGAGGCTACGTTGGGGGCGTTGCGGCCGCTGTGACCGGGGCCGCTGGAATGTCGGGGGCCGCGCCTGGGGCTGGAACCGGGACCGACGGATTGGCGACCTCCTGCACGGGCGCCGGGGTTGGCGCCGGCGGTCCGGGTGGGATTGCCGCGTTCGGCAGGCGGCGCAGGGCGGTGAGCATGAAGCTCTTCCACAGGTCCACCGGCGCGCTGCCGCCGGTGATCCTGGCCATCGGCTTGTCGTCGTCCCGGCCCAGCCACACGACCGTTGTCAGGTTGCCGGTGAAGCCGCAGAACCAGGCGTCGCGGAAGTCGGAGGTGGTGCCGGTCTTGCCGGCCAGGTCGCGCCCCGGGATCGCCGCGCGGACGCCGGTGCCGCCGTCCTGAAGGACCGTGCGGAGCATGCCGTTCAGCTCGCTCAGAGGCGGGTTGGCGATCACCGGCTGAGGCGCCTCGGCGCGGTGCTGGTAGATCGTCTGGCCGCCAGCGTAGCGAATGCGCTCGATCCCGTAGGCGTAGACCCGATTCCCGCCGTTGGCGAAGGCGTCATAGGCCTGGGCCATCTCCAGCGGGCTGACCTGGCTGGTGCCAAGCGCCATCGCCGGATCGGTGTTGATCGGTGAGGCGATGCCGAGCTTGCGGGCCTCGGCGGCGACGATCGGCCGGCCGATTTCGTCCGCCAGTCGCGCGGCGACTGTGTTGATCGACTTGGCCAGGGCCGTCTGCAGAGTGATCGGGCCAAGGTACTCCGGTTCGAAGTCGGCCGGGGTCCAGCCGTCGATCGTGACCGGCTCGTCCACGGCAATGGTGTCCGGCGTGCGGCCATTCTCCAGGGCGGCGAGGTAGATGAACGGCTTCCACGCCGACCCCACCTGGCGCCTGGCGTCCACGGCCCGGTCGTAGGGCCCCGTCGTATAGTCGACGCCGCCAACGAGGGCGCGGATCCTGCCATCGCCGTCCAAAGACACGAGAGCCGCCTGCTGCACGCCCCGGCTGGCGTAGCGATCGGCGACTGCCTTGGCCTCCTCCCCCGCGGCCGCCTCGCTCGGCAGGTCGAGGGTGGTGTCGACCACCAGGTCACGCGTGACGCGGCCCACGGCGTGGTGGGTCTGGGCGTCCACCCAGTCGACGAACCACTGGGCCGAGGCCGTGCGGGCCGTCTTCCAGAGATGCGGATTCTGGGCGAGAGCCTCGGCGCGCTGGCTCGGCGTGATCGCGCCGGTCTCGACCATCGCGTCGAGCACCAGGCGCGTGCGCTCCTCGGAACGGTCCGGCTGTTCGACCGGATTGTACTCGTTGGGCGACTTCATCATCGCCGCGAGCATGGCGGCCTGGCGGATCGTGAGCCTGGAAGCGGGGCGATCGAAATAGCGCTCGGCGGCCGCATCGATGCCATAGGCGCCAGAGCCGAAGTACACCCGGCTCAGGTAGAGGCCGAGGATCTGCTTCTTCGTGTAGGTCTGCTCGAGCTCGACCGCATAGACCAGCTCGGTGGCCTTGCGCTCCATCGTGCGGTCGGCGTCCAGGAAGAGGTTGCGCGCGAGCTGCTGGGTGATGGTCGAGGCGCCCTCGCGTGCGCGTCCCGCGGCGAGGTCCGCCATCAGGGCGCGGGCCATCCCCATCGGGTCGAAGCCTTCATGGGAATAGAAACGGCGGTCCTCGATCGCCACGAAGGCCGCCGGCACGTAGGCGGGCAGCCGGTCGATATCCACGGGCGGGCCGTAACGGCCGCCACGCACGCCGATCACGGCGCCGGAGTGGTCGAGGTAGGTAATCTGCGGGTCGCGCCGGATTGGCGGCAGCCGGGGAATCTCCGGCGTCGCGCTGAGGATCGAGGCGGCGGCGATCAGGGGAAGCGCCAAGCGTATGCTCCATGGCCATTCGCGGGCGCGCCTCCACTGCGGCGCCGCGAGCCATCAGCCAACACAATTCCAGTTAATGTTCGCTTGGAAACGCCGGCGCAGCTTCAGAAGGCCACATCCTCGCCGCCTCGGGGGCTGGCCGGGCTTCGAGATTGGGATCTGTCGGCGCGAAGGCGGCGGCCTGCGCCCGGGCCCATTCGTTGCGCATCGGCTTGTCGGCGGTGCCATCGAGGAGGGAGCCCTCGGGAAGCCAGTCGTAGAGGCGGTCGGCGCGGGAGACCATGCCGCCGGGCCCGCGCATGTGCAAATGGTGGGGCCGAAGGTCTTCCGGGTGATAGAGGCCCGCCGCGCCCACGACCTCGGCGACGGCGTGCAGGGTGTTGTGGTGAAAGTTGGCGACGCGCGCGGCCTTGTCGTCGACCACCAGGGCCCGCTGGCGCCACTGGCTCTGCGTCGCCACGCCGGTCGGGCACTGGTTGGTGTGGCAGGTGCGCGCCTGGATGCAGCCGACCGAGAACATGAAGCCGCGCGCGATGTTCACGTAGTCGGCGCCGAGCGCGAAGGCGCGGCAGACGTCGTAGGCGCTGACGATCTTGCCGCTGCACGCCAGCCTGATCTTGTGGCGCACGCCCGCGCCGACGAGGGTGTTCTGGGCGAAGGCGATCGCGTCGACCATTGGCATGCCGACGTTGTTGATCAGCTCGAGGGGCGCAGCCCCGGTGCCGCCCTCGGCCCCGTCAATGGTGATGAAGTCGGGCGCTATGCCGGTCTCGATCATCGCCTTGGCCAGGCCCATGAACTCATAGCGGTGGCCCACACACATCTTCAGGCCGATCGGCTTGCCGCCGGAGAGCTCGCGAAGGCGGGCGATGAAGCCCATCAGCTCGAGCGGGGTGGAGAACTCGCTGTGGCGGACCGGCGAGATGCAGTCGCGGTCGCGCGGCACGCCGCGGGTCTGGGCGATCTCCTCGGTGATCTTGGCCTTGGGCAGCACCCCGCCGTGCCCCGGCTTGGCGCCCTGGGACAGCTTGATCTCGATCATCTTGACCTGGTCCGAGGCCGCCTGCCGGGCGAAGGCGTCGGGGTCGAAGCGGCCTTCGGGTGTGCGGCAGCCGAAGTAGCCCGAGGCGACCTGCCAGATGATGTCGCCGCCATGACGCCGATGGTAGGGGCTGATCGACCCCTCTCCCGTGTTGTGGGCGAAGCCGCCCAGCTTGGCGCCCTTGTTCAGAGCCATGATCGCGTTGCCGCTGACGGCGCCGAACGAGGTCCCAGAGATGTTGATGATCGAGGCGGAATAGGGATGGCTGCAGTCGGGCCCGCCGATCAGCACCCGAAAATCCGTATCCGGGATCGCCACCGGCAGCATCGAGTGGTTGATCCAGCCATGGGTCGGGGCGTTGACGTCCCTGACCGTCCCGAACGGCTGCTTGTCGTCGATGTTCTTCGCCCGTCGATAGACGAGGGTCCGCTGCTCGCGGCTGAACGGCACGGGGTCGCGCTCGTCCTCGATCAGGTACTGCCGAAGCTCGGGTCTGATCGCCTCCAGCAGGAAGCGGATGTGCCCGATGACGGGATAGTTGCGCAGGATCGCGTGATGGGTCTGGGCAAGGTCGCTGCACCCGACTGCGGCCAGCGGAACGAAGACCAGCAGGCCCCAAAGGTAAGCGAGGGAGACCGTCGCCCCCAGCGCGGCGAAGATAACGCAGCCGATAACCACCAGGGTCAGGATCGTGTAGCGAGACCAGAACAGGAGTCGCATCGCCCATCTCCTTGCCGCGGCCGCGGATGTCTGGACACAGCAGACTCGAACTTTCGCACAACACGATGACAGTTCGCCGCCTACCGTCGCGGCAATGTGGCGCGACGGGCTTGGCCTGCGATAGGCTGAGACAAAGCCGCGCGTTTTGGGTCAGACGTGGCCGCCGGAGGAGACGAGACCGCATGTACGAATGGAACTTTGGCGACATTCTCGATGGCATCGCCACCGTCCTGCCGCCGGATGGCCCTGCCCTGATCCACGGCGAGCGGGTGATCACGCAGCGCGAGTTCACCCACCGTACCAATAACGTCGCGCGCGCCTTGATCGCGCGTGGCGCGCAGCCGGGCGACAAGGTCGCCTTCTACATGCACAATTGCCCGGAATATTCGGAAGCCTTCGCCGCCTGCTTCAAGGGCCGGCTGATCCACGTCAACGTGAACTACCGCTACACGCCTGAAGAGGTGTTCTACATCTTCGACAATTCTGATGCCCAGACTGTCATCTTCGGCTCCGAGCTTCGCCGGCATATCGAGGCGATCCGTCCGCGCCTGGACAAGGTGAAGACCTTTGCCGAGGTCGGCCCAGGTGGCGACTTCGCAGAGGCGTACGAGATGCTGGCGGCGGAAGGGGACGGTTCGCCGCTCGACATCAAGCGCAGCCCCGATGACATGCTCTTCCTCTACACGGGCGGCACCACAGGCATGCCCAAGGGCGTGATGTGGGGTCAGAACGACCTGCGCCAACTCACACTTGCCGGGTTGCGAGCCCTGGGGCCGGTGCCGGAGACCCTGGAGGAGCTCGTTGAGTCGATCCGGGCGAGCGGGCCAGGACCGACATGCGTCATCGGTCCGCCGCTGATGCACGGCACGGGTCTCTTCACGGCCATGGGCGGCATGCTCTCTGGCGGGGCTGTAATCACCCTGCCAAACCTGCACTTCGATCCTCTGGAAATGATCGAGGCGACCCACCGCTGGCGCGCGTCCAGCTGGACGATTGTCGGCGATCCTTTCGCCCGTCCGCTCGCAGAGGCGCTCGAGCGGGACCCCGGCCGCTATGACGTCACCTGCGTCGAGCGGGCGACCTCGTCGGGGGTCATGTGGAGCGTCGAGGTGAAGCGCACGATGCTCAAGCACATGCCCCGCGCGGTGCTGATAGACGCCTTCTCTTCGTCAGAGGCGCTGGGCATGGGGTCCTCGATGATGACGGCCGCGGGGGAGATCCAGACCGCAAAGTTCGCCATCGGCGATCGCGCGAAGGTCTTCGACGAGAACGATCAACCAGTGGCGCCCGGGTCAGGCGTCCGCGGGATGGTGGCGGTCGGACCGCCCAACCCCATCGGCTACTACAAGGACCCCGAAAAGACGGCCCGGACGTTTCGCATGATCAATGGCGTCCGCTATTCGATACCCGGCGACTGGTGCGTGGTCGAAGCCGATGGGTCCCTGACCCTGCTCGGCCGTGGCAACGCCTGCATCAACACCGCCGGAGAAAAGGTCTTCCCGGAAGAGGTCGAAGAGGTGCTCAAGACCCATCCAGATGTGGAGGATGCGCTCGTCGTCGGCCTGCCGCATCCGAAGTGGGGACAGTCGGTGACCGGCGTGCTCCGGCTCCGGAACGGCTGCTCGCTCGATGAACCCAGCCTGATCGCCCACGTCCGCCAGCATCTGGCGGCGTACAAGTCGCCCAAGCGGATCGTCGCCGGCGACGTCGCGCTGCGCGCCCCCAACGGCAAGGCGGACTACAAGAGCGCCACGGCCTTTGCGGCGGCCAACCTGGCGGAAGAAGCGGAGGCCTGACGGCGTCGTGGCCCGAGGACGCCCTCTCACCGCCGGTGAGGAGGCGAAGATCCATCCGGGCCTTCGCGAGGCGCTAAGTGCGGCTGGGGCGCGGCCGGTCATCGTCGCGGCCGCCCATCCCGCGGCGCGCGCGGCGGCCCTCTGGCGGCGGCGATCGCCGATCCTCACCCGAGGCGATGCGATCTGGTGGCCAGCGGCCGGAGAGGACTTTTCGGGTCCCTGGGCGGCACACGCCATGGCCACCCTGCAGCACGAGCTCCAGCACGTGCTCGACTATCGGATCGGTTGGCTGACAGCCGCGCGCTATCTCAGCCGGCCCAGGCACTGGTCCTATCGCCTCGAGGTCCGTCCCGGGCTGGATTGGGACGCCCTGGGCGCCGAACAGCGCGCCATGGCCGCCGAACTGCTGTGGATCGCGGAGAATGCGCCTGGCCGGGTATCGCGCTCGCAGCTGCGCATCCTCACCGACCTGATCCCGTGGGCGGGGGCGCAGGGGGACAGGCCGTGCTAAAACCCACCAATCGTGCGAGCGCCGCGAGTGATGTGAAAGGTTAAACCCGGGCCGGACGACGGTGTACGCCGCTATTCCAGGTACGGCGTCAGCACGTCTTCGATCCATTTCATGAAGGCGCGGACCCGGCGCGACAGATTGCGCCGATGCGCTACGACGAGGGACACGTCGAGCGCCCGGCGACGAAGACCGGGGCTGATCTCCACGAGCGCGCCGCTCTCTAGGTATCCGGCTATCCCGATGAGTGGCGCCTGAATCAGGCCAAGGCCGGCGAGGGCAGCGGCTTCGTAGGTCTGAGCGCTGTTGACGTGCAGCGCACCGGGCAACTGAAGCGTCGCGTAGCCGTCGCCGTCCGGATATTCCCATCCATGGGGTCTTGCGCCTAGCATCGTCGAAAAGTGAATTGTCCGATGGTCTTGACGCTGGAGATCTTCCAGCGATCGAGGGACGCCATGGCGCGCTAAGTAGGCGGGACTGGCGGCGTTGACCATGCGCAGCTTGCCAAGCACGCGGGCAATCAGCGTCTCGTCCCTTATGGGTCCAAGCCGCAATACACAGTCGAAGCCCTCTTGAACCAGATCGACCTGCCGATCCGTGCTCGACACCTCCAGCTCCAACTCCGGGTGAGCCGCTAGGAAGCCCGGCAAGGCCGGCACGACCGTTGTGCGCGCCACTTCAGTCGGAAGATCGACCCGCAAACGCCCTCGAAGCGCCACGCGATCGTCGGCGAACATCGAATGCAGGTCGTCGACTTCAGCCAGCAGGTCGCGGGCGCGGGCATGGAATGCGCGTCCGTCCTCCGTCAGCTGCACGCTGCGCGTCGTCCGGTGCAGGAGCCGGACGCCGACGTCGTCTTCCAACTGCCGGACGGCCGTCGAAGCCCTCCCCTTTTGGATGCCCAGGCTATCGGCCGCGCGGGTGAAGCTCCCCATTTCCGCGACCGTTATGAAAATGAGGACGGGTTCGAGGTTCTGCATTGTCTCGCCTAGCCATTGTTCCCTTCTGCGAGAACAATGTGTTCAATCTGTCGGCGTTTATCACGCTCAGGAGGCACAGTAAGTAAAAGGCCTCAAAGAGAAGTGGCCTCCCCGGAGAACGCCCAATGTCTGAAACCATGGACCTTCGTCAGGCACAGGAAGCCATGACCTTCAATCGCGCGCGTTGGGCGGGTCGGACCATGAGCGCGGTTGTCGTTGTCGCCCTGGCGGTGGACGGGACCATCCAGCTTTTCACGCCCACGCGGATCGCGAGCATGTTGCAGGAAACCGGGTTCGCGGTGGACCAGACCCGAATCCTGGGTCCGATCATACTCGCCTGCGCCATCCTCTACGCCATCCCGCGCACCGCCATCCTCGGAGCGATCCTGGTGACGGGCTTTCTAGGCGGCGCCATCTGCGCGCATGTCCGCATCGGTGAGCTGGGATCGCCGCCGGAACTCATTTCCCTGCTGCTGGGCGCGCTGACATGGGGCGGCCTCTACGCGCGGGATACACGTGTCCGGGCCCTTTTGACGCTCATCCGCTGAATCAACCGGGGCGGTGCTCCGCCCCCCACATTGGAGTAACCGCATGTTTTTAGTCACGGGAATCACGGGAAACGTGGGCGGCGCGACGGCAAGGCATTTGCTAGCGCAAGGCAAGAAGGTGCGCGCGTTGGTGCGCGACCGCGAAAAGGCGGGGATTTGGGCGGACCAGGGTGTCGAACTGGTCGACGGCGACTGGAACGATGCGGCGGCCATCGAGCGGGCGCTCGATGGCGTCGACGGCGCGTTTGTCATGTTGCCGGCCGTCTGGGCCCCCTCGCCGGATTTCAAGGAAGCCAAGGGCGTCATCGCGAACTATGTCGAGGCACTCACCAAGGCGCCGCCGCCACGGGTCGTGGCGCTCTCTTCGATGGGGGCGAACAGAACCAGCGGGCTGGGGATGATCACGGCGCTGGCGCTACTGGAGCAGGGCTTGCATGAGCTGGCATCGCCGATCGCCTTCGTGCGCGCCGGCGGGTTCTTTGAAAACTTCCTCTACGGCCTGCACGTCGCCCAGGGCGGCACGCTGCCCGTCTACTACAGTCCGACCGACCGGAAATCGACCATGGTCGCGACAAACGACATCGGCGCCGAGGTGGCGACGTTGCTGATCGGGCCGAAGTGGTCGGGGCGGCGCATCGTCGAGCTGGGCTCGATGATCAGCGCGGATGACGTCGCGGCTCAGCTGGGCGAGGTCATGCAGCGCGACGTCAAGGCGTTCGCCGTCCCACGGGCCGGGTGGCCCGCCGCGTTCGAACAGTTCGGCATCCCGAAGGGCCAGACCGGAGCGGCCGAAGCCATGTTCGAGGCCGTCAATGCCGGCTGGATGGACCTTGGCGTCGAGGGCACGGAGCATGTCGCTGGAACCACGTCCGCTCGCGAGGTTTTCGCGGGGGCGCGGAAGGCCGTCGCGGTGTGACCTGCGACGTTCACACCGGCCGCCGCGCCGAAGGCTACCGTTCAGGGAACTTCGGCGAGGGCTTCGCCCAGGGTCTCGATGATGTGCTCGATGTGGCCTTCTTCGACGATCAGGGGCGGCGAGAGGGCCAGGATGTCGCCGGTGATCCGGCCCAGGAGGCCCTTGTCGAAGCAGCGCTGGAAGACCTCCATCCCGCGCGCGCCGGGGGCGCCGGGGCGAGGCTCGAGCTCGATCCCCGCCACCAGGCCGAGGTTGCGGATGTCGATCACGTGGCGGGCGCCTTTGAGGGAGTGCACCGCGTCGGCGAACAGCCCTTCGAGGCTCCGTGCGCGCTCGAACAGACCTTCGGCCGCATAGAGGTCCAGGGTCGCCAGGCCGGCCGCGGCCGCCAGGGGGTGCCCGCTGTAGGTGTAGCCGTGGAACAGGTCGATGCCTGGAGGACTCCCGTTGACCACCGAGTCATAGATCTCTCCGCGCACCGCCACCCCGCCCATCGGCACCGCGGCGTTGGTGAGGCCCTTGGCGCAGGTGATCATGTCCGGCGTCACGCCAAAGCGCTCGGAAGCGGTGGCGTAGCCGAGGCGGCCGAACGCCGTGATCACCTCGTCGAAGATCAGCAGAATGCCGTGCCGGGTGGCGATCTCGCGGATCCGCTCGAGGTAGCCCTTCGGCGGCACGAGCACGCCCGTCGACCCGGCCATCGGTTCGACGATCACCGCGGCGATCGTGTCGGCCCCGTGCAGGGCGACGATCCGCTCCAGATCGTCGGCGAGGTCCGCGCCCGTGTCTCTCTGGCCGCGCACGAAGGTCCCGCTGGCGGGATCGTGGGTGTGCCGGAGGTGATCGACGCCGGGGAGCATCGGTCCCCAGTGGCGGCGATTGGGTCCAATGCCGCCGACGCTGATGCCGCCGAAGCCGACGCCATGGTAGGCGCGCTCGCGCCCGATCAGGCGCGTGCGCGAGCCCTGGCCGATCGACTTCTGGTAGGCCAGGGCGATCTTCAGGGCGCTGTCGACAGCTTCCGAACCCGAGTTGCAAAAGAAGACGTGATCGATCCCCAGCGGGAAGATCTCGGCCACGCGCGTGGCCAGCTCGAACACCAGCGGGTGGCCAAGGTGGAAAGTGGGACCGAAGTCGAGCTCGCCCGCCTGGCGTCGGATCGCCTCGACGATCGGCTCGCGGGTGTGCCCGGCGTTGACGCACCACAGACCCGAGGTGCCGTCGAGGACCGGCCGGTCGTCGGGCGTGTAGTAGTACATGTCCTTGGCGCGAGAGAGCAGGCGCGGCTGCTGCTTGAACGCCCGATTGTTGCTGAAGGGCATCCAGTAGGCTTCGAGCGAATTGCTGGTGCGCGACGCGTCGTCCATGGTCTGGTCCTGTTCTCCCTCCCGGGTCGGAAGGGTGGCCGCGCGCAGGCGGCCGGGTGGGGAGGCGTTCTGGGGCGCGCGAAGCGCTCAGAGGAGCGGCGCGCTCACACACCTGTCCGCTGGGCGGACGCCGTCCCCATAGCCGGGGCGGCGCGCCGATGCACCCCCTGCTAGAAGCGGTAGTTCGCCGACATGCCCACCGTACGCGGCCGCAGGGTCTCCGCCTCATAGAGCAAGGTCGCCGAGTCCTGGTGCTGCAGGTCGAGCTGCGGATGCGCATTGGCCAGATTGTTGGCATAGACCGCGAAGTCCCATCGCTGGATCGTCACCCCCGCACGAGCGTAGAGCTGGTTCACCGGCGGATTGGGTCTCAGGCCCGGGTCGAAGAAGGCCGTGTTCGGGTCTTCATTGGGAATCGGCCGCGTCCGGCGGCTGTTGAAGGCGTCGTCGAGCCGGACGAACGCCTGCCGTCCCCAGGCCTCGAAATTGTACTGGCCGCCGAGCGAGACGGTCCACGGGCCGTTCTCCGCGACGATGCTGTCGCCCCTGACGTTGAGGACATCTCCGTTGGCGTCGAGCGAGGTCGTCGTGAAGTAGGCGTCTGTGTATCCAACGGACAAGTCAAAGGCGAGATTGCGCGTAGCCTGCCACTGACTTTGCAGGTCGAACCCCTTGCTGACCGCATCGCCAGCATTGGTGGTGAACTGGATCCCGCACCTTGGAACGTAGAAAGCCTGCTGGATATTTGACCAGGTTATGTAATAGGCGCTCGCCTGAACGTTGAGCGTGTGCTGCAGGAAGCTGTCCTTCGTCCCGATCTCATAGTTCCAAACCGAGTCCGAGTTGTACTGGTCCGGGAAACCCGGGCCGCAAGCCTGCACCGGCAACGGCGGGGTCGCCCCGCCGATCCGGAATCCCTTCGCGGCCGTGAAGTAGACCATGTCATCGGGGGTGATCTGGTATTTCAGGCTCACCTTGGGCGTGAACGGGTTCTCGGTCTTCGAGCCAGTCGCGATGGCCGGTTGCCCGCCGTTGTCGAGCAGGTCCTGGGGGCCATCGTTCGAGTTGATGAAGCGGAAGTTGGTCCAGGAGTATCGCAGTCCGACCTCCAGGCTGAGCTGCTTGGTGAAGGCGTAGGTTGCGTCGGCGAAGAGCGCCTCCTGGCGATCACGGGCGCGGGTGTTGTTGTCGTAGTCCACGCCGCCCGGCAGCAGGTCCTCGCCCCAGGCCGTAATCATGTCCTCAGCCCACAGGTACTGCGTCAACTGTGGCAGCTGGGGGTCGAAGATCTGTTCGTTGCTCTGCTGACGATTGTAGGAATAGAAGAAACCCGCCGTCCATTGCAGGCGTGAATTGCTGTCCGTGGAGACGACCCGGATTTCTTCGGCGAAATTCTGCTGACCGTTGGTGATCGTGTTGCTCGCCTGATAGCCGGCGAGGCCGGGATCCTGGGCGACGTTCGGGCCAGTGGCGGTCAGGAGCGGATAGAGGCCTTGGCAGTTGTTGGCGCACGGCGTCCCCTGCGGATCGGACGGATAGCCGAAGACGCTCAGCTGGGTCGGGTCGCTCGTCAGGTAGTGCTGGAAATAGGAGAGATTGTAGAGCGTCCCCGAGTAGCCGCTCACCCGCTCACGACGATCATAATATGAGGTGTTGGAGATCACCTTCACCGGGCCCGCGTCCCACTCCACACGGACCGCGGGCAGGACGAAGTGGTCGTTGTCCGGCATCCGGTCCCGCGTCGCGTTGCGGAAGAGCCCGTTGCTGGGATCGGAGATGCTGAGCCAGTACTCGTCCTGCTGGTTCTGGTTGCGGAACTGGTAGTTCACGCTCGGCGTGATCTGCAGCTTGGAGGTGGGGGCCCAGGTCAGGGCCGCCCGGAGGACATAGGTGTCGATCCAGTTGGCGTTCTTCTCCATCGGCTGGAGGGTCTGGTCGTCGACCCAGTCCACGTATCCGCCGTCGCGCCGCCCCCAGGCGCTCACCCGGAATCCGAGCGAATCCGGGATGATCGGACCGCCTACGGCCACGCCGCCCTCGTAGCTTGGCGCGCCGTACTGCGTCCACGAGACCTCTGTGTGCGCCATGCCGCTGTAGGTTGTGAGGCTCGGTTGGTTGGTGATGTAGCGAATCGTTCCGCCTTCCGAGCCGGCGCCGAACAACGTACCCTGGGGCCCGCGCAGCACTTCGACCCGGCTGAGATCGAACACCGTCGGCAAGGTATTGTTGGCGTTGAACCCGAGATTGCGCATCTGGATCGGCGTGTCGTCGATGTAGATGCCGGTCGTGCCTGAGCCGGCGGTCGATTCGACACCTCTGATCGAGATGTCGTGACTATCGTTGTCGTAGGTTATTCCCGGCGTGTATTTGACGAGATCCGCAAATGTCTTGATCTGCAGGGTGTCCATGCGCGCAGCCGTGAAGGCGCTGATGCTTTCGGGGACCTTGCTCAGGACCTCCTCGCGCCGGGTCGCGGTGACGATGACCTCGCCGATCTGCGTGGCCCCGCTGGCCGAGGGGGAGGCAGGTGAGTCGGCTGGAGCGGCGATGGCGGCCGAGACGAGCGCGAGAGGCGCCAGGGAAATCCCGAAGAACCAAGCGTTCCGACGCGCGCTCATGCCACGACGCCCCCAATGTTGTTCTTGGGACTGAGGTTTGCCTCATGCGTCGCGGTGGTCAAGCCGGGCTTGATCGAGCGCGCGGCGGCGCGCCCTTGACCCGGCTTGGCGCCCGCCAGAGGTCGGCTATGCTTGCGCGATGGGCGATATGAAGCAGCTCGGAGGGGCGAGCGGCGCGGTTCCGGTACGTGGATCGCGCACGGCAAAGGTCCAGCCCCCCCATGTCGAGACCGCCGCAGGCGAACCCGCGACGAACCCGAAGCGATGGGCTGCGGATCGCGGCGTGACCGAGATCGAGTGCCTGGTGCCAGATCTCGCCGGCGTCGCGCGCGGCAAGATCATGCCGGCGCAGAAGTTCTTCGAGGACACGGCCATGGCCCTGCCCTCCTCGATCTTCATGCAGACGATTTCGGGCGAGTATCCCGAGGAGAGCGAGGATTTCCACTACGATCCCTCGGACGGCGACATCGAGCTTCGCCCGGACTTCTCGACCCTGTCGCTGGTGCCCTGGGCGCGCGACCCCACAGCCCAGGTGATTCACGATGCGGTCTACCACGACGGCCGCGCGGTGGAGATCGCGCCCCGTCAGGTGCTCAAGCGGGTGATCGCCCTCTACCACGAGCACGGCTGGACGCCCGTCGTGGCGCCGGAGATCGAGTTCTACCTCGTCAAGCGCAACACCGATCCGGACTACCCGCTCGAGCCGCCGATCGGCCGGTCGGGCCGCGCCGAGGCCGGCCGGCGGTCCTATTCGATCTCGGCGGTCAACGAATTCGACGCCATCTTCGAGGACATCTACGCCTTCGCCGAAGCTCAGACGCTGGAGGTGGACACCCTCATTCACGAGGAAGGCGCAGCGCAGATGGAGATCAACCTGCGCCACGGTGACCCGCTCGCCCTGGCCGACCAGGTGTTCCTGCTCAAGCGCACCATCCGCGAGGCCGCCCTCGCCCACGACATCTACGCCACCTTCATGGCCAAGCCGATGACGCACGAACCCGGGTCGGCCCTGCACCTGCACCAGTCGATCGTCGCGACAGGGACAAACCAGAACATCTTCACCGACATCGAGCAGCGACCGACAGCGGAGTTCTTCCAGTTCCTCGCCGGCCAGCAGCGCTACCTCCCCGCGGTCACCTGCATCCTCGCGCCCTACGTCAACTCCTATCGCCGGCTGGTGAAGGGCCTCTCCGCGCCGGTGAACGTGCAGTGGGGTTACGACAACCGCACCACGGGACTTCGCGTGCCGCCCTCCTCGCCGCAGAACCGGCGCGTCGAGAATCGCGTCCCCTCCTCAGACGCCAACCCCTATCTCGCCATCGCCGCGTCCCTGGCCTGCGGCTACCTCGGCCTCACCCGCAGGCTCACGCCCAGCGGCCCGGTGTCCGGCACGGCCAGGACCGAGGGTTTCGAGCTTCCGGTGG
>JAFANN010000298.1 GCA_019232665.1 Caulobacteraceae bacterium
GCCGCTCTAGCGAAAGCAATCAGCCACGGACATCACAGACCTCAGGACAAGCCCCAGTTTCTTGACGCGCCTTCGGCACGATTACTTTGTTCACAAGCAGGGCGATGAGAAAAATCGTTATGTTGTCCGTGAGGTCCGCGTCTAAACTCAAGCAACCGCGCGGACACACGCCAATGGAAAGGTCGGCCGACCCCTCACCTAGGTGTGCGCAGCGAGACCTTTGTCCACAGGTCCGAAAACGCGGTTCCCGGACTCGTCCCGCAGCCCCGCGCTTTGCTCCTTCTCGAGACGATCCAGGGAAGCGCGGTGTTCCTCGAGGGTGCTTTCGAACTCGTGCAGGAGCGCCTCCGCCTGGCCGGTGGGCAGGCTCTGGCGGCGAAGCCTTGCGATGATCTCATGCTGTTTCTGCACGTGAGCCTCGCCCTGCTTCACGTGCCGCCAAGCCATTTCGATCTGGGTTTCTGCGGGCTCCATGACCGCAGCAACGCCGCCAATGGGCTGAGCGATCCCCCACGCCCGATGCGCGGGTCGATCGGCTCACACTCCCGCGCGCGACGCTGCTTCGTCTGCGGCCGAAACCAGCGCCGCGATCTGGTTCGCCATAAGCGGGAGGTCGACGCCCTCGTGGCTCTTCTTTCCCTCGAGGTAGCGGGCGTAGACGCCCTGCAGGATGCACGCCGACTTCCAGTGATTGAAGGCGCTGTAGTAGGCGAGATTGGAAAGGTCGCGACCGGAGCGTTCGGCGTAACGGTCGGCAAGCTCCGCTCTGGTGGGGAAGCCTGGCGGCGAAGTTGCAGAGGTCGATTCCGGGCTGACGCCCTCCGCCGGATCGGGAAACCGGTTAAGCGCGTAGGCGAGATCGGCCAGCGGATCGCCCAGCGTCGAGATCTCCCAATCCAGCACCGCCGACACCTGGCCTTGGCGCGAGAGGCAGTTGTGCAGGCCATAGTCGCCATGGACGATCCGCGCCGGCCCCTGGTCCGGCAGGCTCTGCACGAGGCGCTCCTCCAGCCGATGCATGCGCTCGTCGTCCAGTTGCGCCGGTCCGGCCGACGCCACCCATGACTTGTGCCAGGTGGAGAGCTGGCGCCGCACGTAGCTGTCGCGCTTGCCCAGCGAGCCCAATCCGACGTCGTCGGGATCGATCGCATGGAGATCCGCCAGGACGTCGATGAAGGAGAAGCCGAGGCTCCGACGATCCTCTTCCGCAACGAAGGCTCTCGTGTCGTCCGCGTTGTGCAGCGGGCGGCCCTCGACCCATCCCATGACGTAGAATCTCGCGCCGGTCACCGAGACGTCCTCGCAGAAGGCGATCGCCTCGGGCACAGGCACGGGCGATTGGCCGATCGCGCTGATCACCGCCCACTCCCTTCCCATGTCGT
Source organism: Caulobacteraceae bacterium (assembly GCA_019232665.1). GTDB lineage: Bacteria > Pseudomonadota > Alphaproteobacteria > Caulobacterales > Caulobacteraceae > Acaudatibacter. The sequence goes on from JAFANN010000298.1 coordinate 1,383, forward strand.
GCGCCTTTGGTAGGAGCTCGCCCAGAGGCGGACGCCGGACGACGGACGTGCGTCCGCGAGCGTCGTCGATCCTCCAGGTGAGGTTGGAATGCCCTCCCGTTAGCCGCGTCCACTTGAACGGCGGCGTCAGTGGGGAGTTGGCGGCGATCCACGCCTCCACCGCCGGCACGTCATAACCCGGGACGGATTCGGTAACAGCCTCAACCACAACTGACGTCCTCGTTGCTGGTCCGAAGTTCGGAGTTGAGCGCCAACTTCTGCGGCCTGACCAGCCCTAAGGTTCGGGCCTCAGGGCTTGGCGGGCATGGCCGCGAGCAGCGCTTGCTGACGGGCTGTGATCAAGCCGGCCATGATGCGATCGGTGTGGATGTACAGGCGGTTGTTGAGGATCGCGTCGAGGACCATCTCGCCCACCCGGTCGGCCGGGACGCCTTGCTGCAACATCGCCGTCGCCGCCTCGAGCCGCTCCTCGGTGACACGTTGCTGATCCTCCGACTGGGGCTTCCCTCCGGCCGGCTGCGCCTTCTGCGAACGCCTGACGATGTCGGTGGCCACCGGGCCTGGGCAGAGGACGCTGACGCCGATGCCGAAGGGTTTCAGTTCGAGATCGAGGGCCTCGGCCATGCCCACGACGGCGTACTTGGCCGTCGTGTACAGCACGCCGGCCGCCGTGGCGGCCAGGCCGGCTCCCGAGGCGGTGTTGACGATGTGGCCGCCCCCTCCCCTCTCGACCATCCGCGACAGGAAGGTCTCGACCCCATTGATGACCCCGCCGAGATTGACGCCCATCCCCCAGTCCCACATGGCGAAGCCCATGCGTGCGGCAGGCGCGGCGCCGGCCACCCCGGCGTTGTTGAAGAGGAGCGAAACCGGCCCGAGCTGCGCCTCCACATCGTCCGCGGCGCGCGCGAAACCTTCCCGATCCCGCACAT
>JAFANN010000102.1 GCA_019232665.1 Caulobacteraceae bacterium
TTGGGCGTCGAGCTTGTCCTGGCGGCGGCGATCGCCATAGTGTTCCTGTTCCCGAACAGTCAACAAATCCTGGCGAAGTTCGACCCCGCGTGGAACTGGCAGGAGTGGCAGGGCGTAGGAAAGCCGCCGATCAGCTGGACCTGGAGACCCTCTATCCCAGGTCTGCTCTTCGTCGGAGCCGTGCTGTTCTTCGCCGTGATGTTCGTCCAGAGCGGCCCCGCGACCTTCGTGTACTTCAATTTCTAAGTGAGCTGTCGATGGACTTCGCCGAGATCTCCACCGCCGTCCGAAGCGTCGCAGGCGGGGCGGACATGCCGTTGCACCATGTCGGGATCGTCCAGCCGAGCGAAGCTGACGCCCTGGAGATGATGACGCTCCTCGGGCTGCAAGAGGACTATCGCGGGTTCGTGCCAACCTGGTCAGCCTTGTGCATCTTCACGCGCCCGGCAGGCCAATCGCCCATCGAATTCGTCATCCCCGACGGCGGGCCGCTGGCGAAGTTCAACAAGGGAGCGGGGGGCCTGCACCATATCGCCCTCGAGACCCCGGACATCCGCGAGCTTGCGAGGGCGCTCGAAGTCGATGGAATCCGCCTCCTCGAGCCCGAACCGGTCAAAGGCGCAGGCAATTTTCTCTGCAACTTCCTCAGCCCTGTAGCGACCCGCGGCGTGACCGTGGAGTTCGTCCAGGTTCTCGGCCGCTGACGGGCGTGCAATACGCAGGACAGAGCGCGGCGAAGGGGCCTTACAGCAAAGTGTCGTCCATGGATCTTGCCGCAGGCGCCGCCCGCGAGGACGGCCAGGAGCCTGCGCCCGAGCTCGCGTCCGAGGACGGTGAGGTCCGGCGCCCGGGCGGCGCCAACCTCTATTTCCTCTCCTCGATCGTCGCCCAGGGCGCGGCCCTGCTCAGGTACGTCGTCATGGCGCACCTTCTTGGCCCGACGCAGCTCGGCCTCGTGACCACCCTCGTGGTCACGGCGGCGTTCTTCGACATGATCGGCGACACCGGCGGTGACCGCTTCATCGTTCAGGACCGTCATGGCGGGGAGCCAGAAGTCCAGAAGCTGGTCCAGACAGTTTATGTCCTGAGGGGCTTCACGACGGCGCTGCTGTTCATCGTGGTCTCAGTGCCGGTCTCGATGCTCTATCGGCAACCCACGCTCGTCACCGGCCTCTGCTTCCTGGCAATTTCCCCCCTTTTGGGCGGCTTCGTGCACATGGACACGCGCCGCAGCCAACGGTGGATGGACTTTCGCCCGGAGGCGATCTGCGGCATGGTCGGCGAGATCGCCGGGCTCATCGCCGTCCTCATCGCCGCCTGGACCACCAGACACTACACGGCCATCATTTTCGGCCTCGTCACGCGCGCGCTGTTCTCGGTCGTGACGTCTCACATCGTGGCGAAGCGTAAGTATGCCCTCGGCTGGAGCCGAACCCACGCCCTGCGCATGGCGGCCTTCTCAGGCCCGCTGCTCCTCAACGGATTGATGCTGTTCGTCGGCTCGCAGATGGACCGCGTGATCGTCGGGAACCAGCTCGGGGTGACCAACCTCGGGCTATACAGCGCCGTTCTGCTCCTCGTGTACTATCCGAGCGCCCTGCTCGTCCGCTCGATGTACGCCTTGTCCATTCCGCAGGCGGCCGCGGCCCGCGACGACGTGGCCGGCCTGGGTGAGGTGAGCGACCGTCTCGGCGGCGTCAATGTCGGCTTCGCGATCTGCATGGCCGCGGGTTTCGCGGTCGTGGCGCCTTTGTTGGTGCCCTTGCTCTACGGCGAGCGATTCCGCCAGACGGCGCTGCTAATCGGCCTCATCGGTATCCTGCAGACAACGAGGTTCCTGATCACCTGGCCCAGCGCAATCGCCCTGGCGATGGGCCGGAGCAGAAGCGTCCTGGCCACGAACACGACGAGGCTTTGCGTGATCCCAGGAGCGTTCATCGGATTGAAGCTGATTGGCGGATTGGAGGGCGTCCTCATAGGCTTCATCTGCGGTGAGCTGGCGTCGGTGATTGTGAGTCTTCTACTGCTTAACCGCATCATCCGCAGGCAAACCTTCTCGGGTTTCGATCGGCTCGGGCTCTTTGTCCTCGTCGGGGTAGCTATCGTCGGTTGGAATCTCCTCCTTCCCAAGGCGTCACCCATAACAATTCTGCTGCTATTGCTAGGAACGGTCGTGCTCGCGGGCATCGTAGTCAGGCGGGAGTGGCGCACGCTTCAGCTGGCCCTGGCGACGACGGGAACGTACCTGAGGCGGCTGCAGCGCGTGGCCAAGCCGGCGGCGAGCGCCTGACGACGTTCAGTATTGGATCGTGCTTCGAGCTCATGGCGCCCATCGCCATATCGGCGCAGGCAATCGCGATCGGGCGCCGCGTCGAGACTCAACGGGGTGACGCGAAAGGCTTCCATCCTGGCGCCTACGCCTATGTCGAACCCTGAGACCGGGCGGGCCGCCTCACTTGAAACTCAGATCGATGGGTTCGCCGTCGGACCTAGAGCCTGATGCGTTTGCACGGAACAGATGCGGGCGTCGAATAGGCTCTACACTTTTGAATCTAGGCCAAATCATCCCTGTTCAGACGATTACGTCCGAACGAGGTTTGCTCTAGCGGCAGCGCACAGTCTCTCGACCGCCGACGTCCACGGTCTGACAAAGCTGCGTGTGGCGCTCGTTGGAAGCGCTTTCCGTTGCATGACCCTCGTGATGCGCATGGCTATGGTGGCCCTGCGCAGCATGGGCTGCGGAGCCGCCGCCATGGCCCCGATGATGGTGGGCGGAGGAGGCTTGGCCGGCGTGCTCATGCGTCGCGGCCCCATGAGCATGATGCGTGACGTGACCATGATGCGTGACGTGGGCGTGAGCGATCGAGCTCGAGGCCGGGCGATGATGGTGTCGTCCCGCCGTCGCGCTGTTGGCCGCCGCATGGTGATGGCCGTGATGCGTTGTCGCAGACGTCGTCGCCTCGGCGGCGGCTGAGTAATGGTGGCGGTGATGAGGCGAAGCGGACTTCGTCGCCTCTTCGGCGGCGGTGTGATGGTGGTGCGTGCGCGCCACTGCCGGAGTCGCCCCGACGACAATCGCCAGCAGCGCCAGCCGCGATAACCTAAGCAACCGCAATTTTGCCTCCAGGCCCGCCGGATCACCCACCCCCGGCTGACAGCCTCTTCAACACCACCGGCACGAGATTCGGCAAGTCTTCACTGATCAGTCCGGGGCCAAAGGCGTCGGCGCAGGCGGCGTGGATCCACACCGCGGCCGCCGCGGCCAGGAAGCTGTCCATGCCCTGGGCGAGGAGACCGCCGATAAGGCCAGCCAGCACGTCCCCGGAGCCGGCTGTCGCCAGCCAGGGCGTGCCGTTCATGTTGACCGCCGCCCGCCCGTCCGGCGCAGCGATCACCGTGTCCGGTCCCTTCAGCAGGACCACCGCCTCGGCGCGGGCCGCCGCCTGCCTGACGGCGGTGATCCGCTCCGGCGCCGCCTTCAGCAGTCCCGGGAACACCCGCTCGAACTCCCCCTGGTGAGGCGTGAGCACGTCGTCGCGGTCGACCACCGAGAACAGGTCCGTGGGCTCGTCACGAAAGACCGTCAGGGCGTCGGCGTCGAGAACCAGCGCCGCCCCTGTGCGCGCGAGCGCGAGCACGTTGGCGAGAGTCGCCTCGGTCACGCCCGCGGCAGGTCCGATAATCACCGCTTCGAGTTGACCGGCGAGTCCCTCGAGCTCCACATCGTTGTCGAACGGCCGCAGCATCACCGCTTCGAGGTGCGAGGCGTTCACCATCAGGGATTCCGGCGGCGAGAGGACGGTGACCAGCCCCGCCCCGATGCGAAGGGCTCCTCGCGCGGCCAGCCGCGCCGCCCCGGTATGCCAGGCTTCGCCGCTGATGACCCCGACCCGCCCCCGGCTCTGCTTGTAGGCGCTGACCGAAGGCCAGGGGTACCTGTCCAGCCAGAGCTCGGGCCCGTTCTCGAAGAGCTTGGACGAAGTCGCTCCCAGTCCAATGTCGGCGACCACGACCTCGCCACACAGAGCTCGGCCGGGCTGGAGGACATGGCCTGGCTTGCGGCGATGGAACGTGACGGTGACGCTGGCCTGGAAGCAAACCGGACCGACCGGTCGCCCGGCGTCGCCCGACAGGCCGCTCGGCGTATCGATCGCCACCACCCGAGCTTTGGTTCGCTCGAGGTTGCGCGCCAGGCGCGCGACTTCCGGCGGCAAGGGTCGATCCAGGCCGGCGCCGAAGAGACCGTCGACCACGATCGACCCATCAGCCGTATCCTTCAGCGGCTCGGCCGACCGTCCCCAGTCGCTCGCAGCCGAAATCGCATCCTCTGACTTCGGCGGGACCAAGGCCTCGAGACGCACTGGCCAGCCCTTCGCCTCGAGCAGTCGCCCGGCGACGTAGGCGTCTCCGCCATTGTTGCCTGGCCCCGCCAGCACGCGCACCGGGCTCTTCGGGTAGCGAGCGATCACGGCCTCGGCCACCGCCGCGCCTGCGCGCTCCATCAGCGTGCGCGACGGCGTCCCCGCCTCGACGGCGGCGTGGTCGGCCGCCGTCATCTCCGCGACGGTAAGGATCTCGCGAGGGTTCATGCCGACGTAGGTCTCCGCTTGCATCCATTCAGATCGGCCGCACGCAAAACGTCCCTTCTCCCCTTGCGGGAGAAGGTGGCCGCCCCCCGGGTCCGGCCTTCGGCCGGCCCGAGGACAGGCTCCGGCGGACGGATGAGGGGTCGCGACCAACTCTCCGCAGAACGGCGCCGCGACAAACCCGATAGGCGCGTCAACCCCT
>JAFANN010000110.1 GCA_019232665.1 Caulobacteraceae bacterium
GCAGAGACTAGGCGCACCCCATGCTGAAGGGCCTCTCCCATCTGGCGCGGACGGCGCGGCCGTGGCCGTTCGAACAGGCGCGCAACCTGCTGGCGCGGATCCTGCGCGTGCGCCTGGCCGAGGATGAGCGGGACCTCGCCTCTGCCCTGCTCGAACAGGGCAAGTTCGCCGAGGCGATCGCGAGCCTTCCGGCGCTCGGGCGGCCGGTGCTCTTCCAGACCGGGTATGGCGCCTCGGGCCTGCCCCACATCGGCACGTTCAACGAGAACGCCCGCACGACCATGGTCCGCAACGCCTTCCGGGCGCTGACCGAGGAGGCGATCCCTACGCGCCTGCTCGTCTTCTCCGATGACATGGACGGTCTGCGGAAGGTCCCCGACAACGTTCCGAACCGCGAGGCGCTGGCCGAAGACCTCGGCAAGCCGCTCATGGCCGTGCGCGACCCGTTCGGCGAGCACGCCAGCTTCGGCGCGCACAACAACGCCCGCATGCGCGCATTCCTGGACGAGCAGGACTTCGACTACGAGTTCCTCTCCTCCACCGAGTGCTACCGCACCGGCCGCTTCGACAAGACACTGAGGCTGATGCTGGAGCGTTTCGACGCCGTTCAGGCGGTCATGCTTCCGACCCTGGGACCCGAGCGGCGGGCGACCTATTCGCCCTTCCTCCCGATCAGCCCGACGACCGGTCGCGTGCTGCAAGTCCCCACGCTCGAGCGTCACCCTGACCGCGGGACGATCGTTTTCGAGGACGAGGACGGCCGCCGGGTCGAAACCCCGGTCACGGGCGGCGCCGTGAAGCTGCAGTGGAAGCCCGACTGGGCGTGCCGGTGGACGGCCTTCGGCGTGGACTACGAGATGTCAGGCAAGGACCTGATCGACTCGGTCAAGGTGTCCTCGCGGATCTGCTCCATCCTCGGCGGCCAGCCGCCCGAGGGCTTCAATTTCGAGCTCTTCCTGGACGAGAACAACCAGAAGATTTCGAAGTCCAAGGGCAATGGCCTGACCCTCGAGGAGTGGCGCCGCTATGGGACGCCCGAGAGCCTTGTCTACTACCTCTTCCAGAGCCCTCGCTCGGCGAAGAAGCTCTACTTCGACGTCATCCCCAAGGCGACCGACGAGTACCTGCAGCAGGTGGACGCCTACAACGCCGCTCCCTCCGGCGACAACAAGCCCGCCAATCCGCTCGACAATCCGGTCTGGAGCGTGCACGGCGGCTCGCCGCCGGCGAACGGCTCGCCCGTCTCCTTCACCCTGCTGCTGAACCTGGTGTCGGCGGCGAACGCCTCGGACAAGGCGATCCTGTGGGGTTTCATCTCCCGCCAATTCCCGGATGCGAACCCCCAGAGCGAGCCCCTGCTCGACCGGCTGGCTGAGAATGCGGTCCACTACTACGAGGATTTCGTCGCGCCCTCGAAGCAGTTCCGGCCGCCCGACGCGCGTGAGCGCGGGGCGTTCGAGGATCTCCTCGCGCGGTTCAAGTCACTGCCGGCGGACTGCAACGACGGCGAGACGATTCAAAACGAGGTCTACGCCGCAGGCAAGGCGGCCGGCTTCGAGCCCCTGAGGAGCTGGTTCGCGGCGCTCTATGAAGTGCTGCTGGGACAAGCCCAGGGACCGCGGTTCGGCTCGTTCGCGGCCATCTTTGGGCTCGAGAACACGATCCGCATGATCGAAACGGCGTTGCAGGACTCGCCGGCGCAGGCTGAGGCCTTATAGAGGCAAAGCTCGATCGCCGGGTGCGACCTCGCCGGAGGCCTCGACGTGCAAATAGACGCCGCACAGAGTGTGGCCGTAGAGCCGGAAGAGCTCGCCGGGAATGTCGATGTCGCGCACGCCGGTCGCGAGGTCCACCTCGGTCGCCGTACAGCGCACGATCGGCTTGAACACCCGCACCCGAGCCGTCCCAAGCGCGATCTCGCGACCCTCCCAGCCAAGCTCCGCCCACGCCGGCCATCCGTCCACATGGACGTTGGCGCGAAAGCGCAACGGATCGAGCCGGCGTCCTATGCGTCCCTCCAGGTCGCGGATGCTGGCGAGATTGAGGATCGAGACGTGCCCCAGCGGATGGTCCGTGAACCGCCAGCCCTGCCCGTCCAGCACTCGCAGGGGCGCCTCCAGGGGTTCGGGGAGCTGGTTCGCGAGCGTCTCCTCGAGCCAGCGCTCGAAGTCGCGGCGGCCCGCCTCAGTCGTGAGGTCGGCCTCGAGCGCCCGACCGCCCGGCGCGCGCGCCTCGAGGCGTCGGGTCGATGGGTCCAGCCGGGTCTTGACGCGCGCGAGCTCCGCGAGGCGCGCGAGGACGGCGAACCGCATCTTTGGAATCCAGGCCGGGGCCCCAGGATCGAACCCGCTCGGCCCGATCTCCACGGCCATCAGCCGGTCGTCAGGAAAGGCGCGGCCGGCAGTCAGGCGCGCGAGGCGCGTAGGTTGGGGAGAAAAGCCCTTGATCGGATAGTTGTGAAGGGCGGCGATCGAGCCGGTCACGGCGGCGGCTTGCTCCGGAATCAGAGGCCCGAGGCGGGCCGGGATCCAAGATGACGCCGAGAGCGGAACCGGTAAAGGCGGAGCGCGAACGCGCCTGGCGCCGGGCGAGGCTCGCCCTGCAGATCGCGCCCTGGCTCGCGCTCGGGTTCATGGCGGCGCTCTGGCCGCGGCGTCGTCCGCCGGCCGCCGGAGGAGTCGAGCCGACGACGGCCGAGGAGCTCGATGCGGCCGAACCCGGCCGCGGCCGACTGGCCAACTCGCCGTGGGAGATCCCCGGCCTGGGCTGGAAGGACATCGCGTGGCGCACCTACCGCAACGTCGGCCGCGACAGCCTGCCCTCGGTGGCGGGAGGGGTCACCTTCTACCTGTTGCTTGCGACCTTTCCGGCCGTGACGGCCTTCGTCTCCGTCTACGGCCTCTTCCTCGACCCGGCGACGGTCGAGAAGCTGCTTTACCATTGGTCCGCGATCCTGCCGAACGACGCCCTAGAGCTGATTGGCGACCAGATGATGCGCCTGGGCGCCCAGAAGCATGAGGTTCTGAGCGCCGCCTTCGCTGTCAGTACGCTGATCTCGGTGTGGAGCGCCAATTCAGGGATGAAAGCCCTGCTGGTGGGCCTGAACATCGCCTACGACGAGTATGAGAAGCGCCCCTATGTCCGTCGCACCCTCTTCACCTACGCCGTCACGCTCTCGGCCGTCACGGTTGTCTCGGCGATCACCATGTTGACGGTCGCGGCGCCGGTCCTGCTGGGCGCGCTTGGCCTCAAGGAGCTTCACGTCGAGTTTGCGCCCCTGCGATGGCTGCTGGTCTATCTGATCGTCGCCTTCGCTCTCACCCTCGTCTACCGCTACGGGCCAAGCCGCCGGCCGCCTAAGTGGCGGTGGGTGGCGTTCGGCGGCGCGGCGGCGGCGCTGGTCTGGGTCCCAGGCTCCCTGGGCTTTTCGTTCTACGTCGACAACTTCACCCACCTTGGCGTGACCTACGGCTCCCTCGGAGCCGTCATCGGCTT
>JAFANN010000153.1 GCA_019232665.1 Caulobacteraceae bacterium
GCCGTGAGTCGCTCGAGGTCCGTCTTCAGCGCCTCGTAGCCTTCGCTGGGCGCCAGGGCCGCTTCGTCGAGATAAAGCGCCCGGTTGATCTCGATCTGCAGGGCGTGGACCTGCCGCGCCGGCCGTCCATAGGTTTCGGTCGTGTAGCCGCCCGCGTAGGGCGCATTGCGGGTCACGGTGTAGCCCAGGGCCTTCAGTTCCTGCTCGACGCGCCTGGCCACCGCCGGAGACGCCGCCGCGCCGAATCTGTCTCCCAGGACGATATCGGAACCGCCCACGGCCTGGCTCGCGGCGGCCGAGGGCATGGAGTGCCAGTCGATCAGCACCGCCATCCCATGCGCCTGACGCGTCTGCGCGAGAAGCGACGCGAGCGCCTCGTGGTATGGGCGGTGGATCCCTTCGACCCGGCTGGCGGCCTCGGCGAAGGTCAGCTTTCGGCGATAGATCTCCAAACCCTCGCAGACGACCCGGGCGATTGCGCCCAATCCGGCGGCCACGCGAGCGGTGCGCGCGCGTGCGAAGGCCGGCAGCTCGTCTTCGAACATCCCCGGGTCCAGCTCCCAAGGCTCGCGGTTGAGGTCGAGCCAGGCGCGGGCGAAGCACGCCGCGATCAGGGAAATGCCGTGCCCGGGGGCCCCGGCGACGAGGTCGTCCATGAACGCGTCTTCAGAGCGGCGGATATCCTCCGCGCCCAGGTGCGAGGCGGCCATCAGGCTGGAGGGATACACGCGCCCCGAGTGGGGCGAAGCGAAAACCACCGGAACCGATCGGACGTCCGCAGGCGGGCGCAGGACGCGGAAGGCGGCCTGACCGTCATCCCGCTCCTCAGCGTCCCCCGCGATGATCTCCAGGGCGCTCATTGGAACTGCATATTGGGGAGCCCCTAGAGCGCGGTCAAACGTCATGCGCGCCGCGGCTTGCCGCATCGTCCCCCTGCCGCTACAAGGCGCCCCTTCCCGGAAGGACGCGTAGCTCAGCGGGAGAGCACTACGTTGACATCGTAGGGGTCGCTGGTTCGATCCCAGCCGCGTCCACCATCCCCATCGATTTTCGAAACGCGAGGCGGCCGGCCGCCCGGCCGACACTTCTCTTCGTCCACGCCTCTGTTCCGGGCCGCGCCGCCCCACGCACCGATCAATTGGCACGCTGTGGTCGATTATTCACAATCGTTCAAATCGGCTCAGCTTGCACCGCTGGCTTCCCCGCCGGGAAGCTGCGTTCCCAACACGGGAGCGCGCGTGCCGCACTACACGCTCTACTTCTTCGACGAGGCGCAACGGCCGTCCGGCTTCATGGAGTTCGACGAACGGGACGACGCCTCGGCGATCGAGGCGCTGGAGATCCGGCGGTTCGGCCGCGCGGTGGAACTGTGGCGGGGCGACCAACGGCTCCTGTGGTGGCCACCCGATCGGGAGCCACACTGACAAGTCTCAAGGGCCGAACCTCTCCGGCGGCGGAACCCCGGTTCCTGCCTAGTGGAAATCGAAGCTGTCGAGAGAAACCTTCGGCTCAGGTCAGGAGCTTGAGGATCAGACCACCCCAGAACACGGCGAGGCCGAGCAGCATGACGACGGCCTCCCAGCGCGGCCGCAGAAACGCGAAGTCACGGAACCACGACCGCGGTTGAGGGCGGCCGCCGAGGGCGCGATTTGGCGACACGACGCCCTTATCGACCATCCTGGCCTCCCTGCCCGGGGATAGGCGTCTGCCGAATCGATCCTGTGAAGCTATTTGAATCCATTCGACAATAGGTTGCGAGCCTGTCCCGTCAGAGAATTGTAACACGTCCTGTGGCGGAGTGGTTCCCTTTAATGGGTCAGGATGCGTACAAAAGCAAACTCTCCTTGAGTCTGCCGGACACTGATTCCGCGACATCTTGTCCCGAAGCGCGACGCATTCAGTTGAGCAGTGATCTCACTTCCTTGAGGAGGACCCCGCCGACGAGCGGTTTCTCTACGAGAGGGACTCCCGCGGCGCGGGCCTCGCGCACCACCCCGGGCGCGGGAGTGGTGATGAGCAGGGCCGGCAGATGGCAGCCCCGGCCGCGGAGCCGCTCGAGAAGTTCGAGGCCGTTCAGCGCCGGCAGTCTGTAGTCGATGATCATGCAGCCGTGTTCGGGCAGCGCCTGCTCGGCGAGCAGGGACTCGGAGTCGCGATAGGGGCGCACATGGAAGCCCTCCACCTCAAACGACCACGCCAGGGAAGCCAGGAGAGCGGCGTCGTCTTCGACGATGAGGATGATCGGATCGACCATGGTCGGACGAAGAAGTGGGGCGGATAGGTGCGCGTCGCCTTGAGGTCGCGCAAAATGGGCCGCCGCAGGTGCGGCGGCTCTCGTTACAGCGGTCATCCTGCCCGATCGGACAGGATCGCCATCCGCACCAGCTCCGACAGGCTGGATGCTCTCATCTTCGTCATTACGTTGGCGCGGTAGACCTCGACGGTGCGTGGACTGATGCCGAGCTCATTGGCCAGGACCTTGTTCGGTTTGCCCTCGACGAGGCCGTCGAGCACCTGTCGCTCGCGCGCCGAAAGGTTCGCGATCCTCTGTGCGACTTCGCCAAGCTCCCCTGTCGGCGACTCCGGTCCACCCGACCGATCGAACGCCGCCCTGACGGCCGTCAGGATGGAGGACTCCTCGAACGGCTTCTCGATGAAGTCCACCGCCCCCGCCTTCATCGCTCGCACAGCGAGCGGGACGTCCGCGTGGCCAGTGATGACAATCACCGGAGGCCCGCAGGCGTCGCGCGACAGGCGCGCTGCGAGGTCGATGCCGGAGAGACCGGGCATGCGGACGTCGGTGATCACGCAGCCCTCTCGCGGATCCGGCTCGGCGTCCAGAAACGCCTGGGCGGAAGGCCAGAGCTTCACCTCCCATCCGGAGGTCTCGAGCAGAAAGCCCAAGGATTCCCGAACCGCGTCGTCGTCGTCGATGACGTGGACCAACTCCATCACACCTCCGCGACCTCGGCCGTCCGGGGGACGGTGAACCGGAATATAGTCCCGCCGCCGGCGTTCGGCTCAGCCCAAATTCGCCCTCCGTGCGCCTCGATAATGGTCCGGCAGATGGACAATCCAACGCCCATCCCCTGGCCGCTTTTGGTGGAGACGAAGGGCTGGAAAAGGCGATCGGCGACGAGCGGGCTCAGGCCCGGGCCGGTGTCGGCGACGGAGATCTCAGCCATGTCCTCATCGGCCGACCGCACGCTCACCAGCAATTCCTTGCGCTCCGAGTCCTCCATCGCCTCGAGCGCATTGCGGATAAGGTTGAGGAGCACTTGTTGCACCTGCACCTTGTCGACGAACACGGCGTCGACGACGGGATCGCGGACCACCTTCACCATCACCCCCGCGCCGCGGGAGCCGACCAGCGCCAGGGCGCCGGCCTCTTCCATCAGGCGATGGAGGTTCTCGACCTGACGCTCGCTCTCGCCCCTGGCGACGAAGTCGCGCAGGCGTCGGATGATCTGTCCCGCCCGGAGCGACTGCTCGGTGGCCTTGTCCATCGGAGCCATGGCCAGACTGCGCGGGTTCTCCGACTGCAGCAGGCGCTGCCCGCCGCGCAGGTAGTTCGAGATCGCTGAGAGGGGCTGGTTCAGTTCATGCGCCAGGGCGGCGGCCATCTCGCCCATCGCCGACAGACGCGAGATGTGCAGGAGTTCCGACTGCAGGATCTCCAGCCGTTGCGCCGTCTCCTCCCTTTCGCTCAGATCGCGCAGGAAGCCGGTGAAGAAGCGATGTCCGCCTGAGTTCACCTCCCCGACGCTGAGCTCGGCCGGAAAGGTTTCGCCTGTGCGCCGCTGGGCCAGGACCACCCGCCCCACGCCAATGATGCGCCGCTCGCCGGTGCGGCGATACCGCCCGAGATATCCATCGTGGTGCTCGCGATCCGGCGTGGGCATGAGCATGCTCACGTTGCGCCCCGAAACCTCTTCACGGCTCCAACCGAACAGACGCTCGGCTGCGGCGCTGAACGATTGGATCGACCCGTCCTCGTCGATCACGATCATCGCATCCGGAACGGTGTCGAGGATCGACTGCAGGTGAGCCTGGCGCTCGTTCAGATGACGCGCGGTCTCCGCCGCCACGGCCTGGGCGCGCCGAATCCGCTCGCCTCCCCACGACACGACGAGGCCCAGGAAGAGGAAGAGGACGACGTCGGCGATATTGGCTGTCGACCAGCCGTATCGCGCGACCATCAGGGATCCTGCGCCGACGCAGAGCCAGCAGATCACCAGCCCTGGCAGCAATCCCCCCATGGCGGCCGCGACGAGGACAGCGGGCACCAGGGGAAGGAAAACCACACGGTCGCCCAGAAGCGGTTCCATGGCGAGGCGCGTCGCGGCCCCAACCCCCGTGAGCGCGACCCCGTAGATGTAGGGACGCACGCGGAAGCCCACGCGATGCCGCGCGAGGTCATCCGCGTCCATGATCCGCCAAAGCCGCTCCATCCTCGAGATGGGTAGGCTTGGCCGATCGCTTCATCAAGCGTCCCAGAACCCGGCAAAGCTCCGGGAAACTACGTAAGCAATCATCCCGAATATCGTCGCGCCCTGGCGGCGCATACGACTTCAATGCCTCTACAGGGAGACGAAGCCGATGCGTCCGCAGGAATTCAACACGCCGGTGATGACCATTCCGGCGGCGGTGGCGGCAGGACGGGAGATAGAAATCGCACAGGATCTCAACCTCCCTGGGTTCGTGATGAGCTTCGCGCCCAATGAAGAGATCTTCGGCGAGGAGGAGCCCACCGACTTCGTCTACAAGGTCGTCTCCGGCGCCGTGCGCACCACCCGGTTTCTCGCCGATGGCCGCCGGCAGATCGATGGCTTCCATCTTCCCGGCAACGTCTTCGGGCTCGAGCGCGGCGAGGCGCACCGGTTCTCGGCCGAGGCCATCGGCGAGTGCGAGGTGGCACTCGTCCGCCGCAGGGCCGTGGAGCGGGCCGCCGAGAGCGACGTGGCGGTCGCCCGCCGCCTGTGGTCGCTCGCATCGGACAACCTCGAGCAACTGCAGGACCACATGCTCCTGCTTTCGCGGAAGAATGCCGCCGAACGCGTCGGCGCTTTCCTGCTCGAACTGTCCGCGCGTGCGAGCTCCCATACGGTCGAGCTGCCAATGTCGCGGGGCGATATCGCGGACTATCTCGGCCTGACGCTCGAGACCGTCTCGCGGACCTTCAGCCAATTCGCCCGCGACGGCCTGATCGAACTGCCCAGCCCGCGCCGGGTCGTGATCCGCAATGCAAGCGCCCTGACGGTGAGCTGACCGCCCCGGCGCAGACCGGGCTCAGGAGGCCGGGGTAATGACGGACAACCCAGAGACCACCATCGCCAGGGAAGCCGCACCCGAGACGCGCGTGGAGAGCCGCCGTGAGCCGGACGGCTATGCAGCCGTGCTGACCCACGTGCAGCGCGATGCGCCGGAAAGGCTGGCCTGCGCCCGCGCCCTCGCCCAGCGGTTCGGCGCGGCCTTGATCGGCGTCGGCGCCGAGGCGATCCCGCCACTTGCGGCCGGCCCCGCGACGGGCATGGTCCAGGCTCAATGGATTGCCGCCGGCAGCCAGGCGGCCGAGGAGAACATGCGCGCCGCGCGCGAGATGTTCGAGACGGCCTGCGCGGGGCTGCAGGCCGGAGGGGAGTGGCAAGCAAGCCTCGATCTGCCGGTCGAGGTCATGACCCGCGCTTCCCGCGCCGCCGACCTGATCGTCGCCAGCGCTCCGGACGGGGCCGCCAACCGGTACCGTGACGCCCGCCCATCGGATCTAGCCCTCGCGACCGGACGACCCGTGCTCGTGGCTCCATTGGGCGAGAAGGTTCTCTCCGCACAGCGGGTCGTCCTTGCATGGAGGGATACGCGGGAAGCGCGACGGGCGATGGTCGACGCCCTGCCGTTCTTCCGGCGCGCCGAGGCGGTCCTGGTGCTCGAGGTCGGAGGACCACGACTCGAGGACGCCCATCGCCGCTGCGCCGATGTCGCCAGCGCCCTCCAACGTCACGGCGTGCGCGCCGAGCCCTCCGCGGTGGCCGCCTCGAGGCGCACCGAGGGCGAGGAGATCCTGACCCAATCCTGGGCGTTCGGGGCCGACCTGATCGTCGCGGGCGCTTATGGCCACTCGCGCCTCGGCGAGACGATTTTCGGCGGCGTCACGCGGGCCCTCCTGAGCCAGCACGCGCTGTTCGTGCTCCTCAGTCATTAAGAGGTTCGGATGAGCTGGCGCACCCTCGCCCTCGACCTCAGCCCAAGCGGTCACAGCGCCGGGATATTGCAGGCGACCGATCTCCTGGCGGATCGCTTCGACGCAACCGTGCTCGCCCTTGCCGCCCTGCGGCCGGTGAACTCGGTGGCAAGTGATGGCTACACGGCCGGCGAACTCATCGCCCTCGAGCGCGAGAAACTCACCGATCAGCTCAATGAGACCCAGGCCGCGTTCTGGGCTCAGGTCGTTCCAGGATCCCCCCATCGCGAGTGGCGAGGCTGCGTAGGCTTCGAACCGCCGGCCTCATGGATCGCGCGCGAGGCGAGAGGGGCTGACGTGATCATCGCCGCGCCGCCGGCGGGCGGCATCCTCAGGGGCGCCAGCCAGGTGAATCTGGCGGACCTCGTAATGGCCGCGGGGCGGCCGGTGCTCATCGCCCCCGCCGAAGGCCGGGCGCTAGCGCTGGCGACCGCGGTGGTGGCGTGGAAGGACACACCGGAGACCCGTCGGGCGCTGTCGGACTCCCTGCCCCTCCTGCGAGCTTGCGAGAGGGTGCTCGTCGTCACGATAGCGCCGCGGTCTGGTCAGGAGGCGGCGCACGCAGAGATTTCGCAGATCGGCGACTGGCTCGCACGCTACGGTGTCGCCAGCGAGCTACAGGTCGAACGCGCGCATGGGGACGACGCGAACCGCCTGGCGACGATCATCGCGGATATGGATGCGGACGTGATCGTCGCGGGGGCCTACGGCCGATCGAGGATGCGCGAGTGGATCCTCGGCGGCGTCACCTGCGACTTCCTGCTCAATCCTGATCGCTGCGTGCTCGTTTCTCACTGATCGCGCGGCTTTGCGACGCGCGGCGGGTTTGCGACAAGACAGGCCTGCGCCCGAACGCTATAGGACTGCCCGTCCGCGCCTGCGTCGACAGGCTGGGCACGCCCCTGTTCCGCAGCCGACCGAACCCTCATGACTTCGCTTGATCCCGTCTTGGCCCATGCCTTCGTCATCGCCTGCGGCTTCCTGGCGTCCGCCGGCTTCATGCGCTTCGTGGTGAAGAAGCCTGCGGCGAATTCGGCCAAGCGGCCCAGGCGCTGACGCCTCCCGCACTCCCCGTCGCTAAAGGGGCTGACTGACCGTCGCCCGCTCTTCCGTGTGGGCCGGCGCGTCGAGCCCGGTCGGTGCCTGGCCCAGGCCTGCGGGCAGCCGGGCGTTCTCCAGCCACGCCAGGATCGCGAACAGGGGCCCGAGCCACTCGATGCGGGTCTGGTATCGCGGGTACACTCCTGACAGGGCGCCGCAAATCAGCGCGTTAGCGACAAGCAGCACCAGAACCCCACAGATCGCGACAGCCAGGCGGGGAGAGAGCGGGGCCCGGTGGAACACCACCCGCACGGTCATGCGCGACAGCAGCAGCCGGGCCAGCAGGTAGGCGGCTGAGAGGACCATCGACACGTTCAGCACCACGTCCCAACCGATCTGCAGGGACGTGGGGTAGCAGTAGGATGGCTGCCTCACGCAGAAGCGGACCGGGCCGAACGGCGGATCGAAGCGGGGTCCGTGAGCGACCAGCGCCCGGTCCGAGTAGCCGAGCGTGTCGACCACCGTGACCGCCGCCAGTTCATGGACGCCGTCGACGAACAAGTCCCAAGTCGTGACCAGGGGATGGGCCTCGAACGCATCCAGGACGAACCGTGGCTCCTCCCGGACCAACGCCAGGCGCGTGGCGTAATCGGCGGGTTCGAACACACCCTTCTGGCGAGTGACGCCCCAGAGGATGTCGTTGGCATCGTCGAGCGGCAGGTCTTTGTAACGGCACAGCACGTAGGTCGAGCCGTCGGCGCAGGCGTCTCGCAGGAAGACTCGGCCCGGCCCGTCGGCGAGGATGCGCGCGGTCAGGAACGGCGGGCGGTCAAGCTCGTGTTGTGACAGGGCTCTGATGGCGAGCGGATAGGCCGCCGCCGCCACGGCGGAGACGCCCAGCGCCGCGACGCAGAGCGCCAGTCCCACCTTCGCCGGCCGCGCCGGCAGAGCCTTCGCCCCCACCGCGACCGCCGCCACGAAGAGGAGGAAAAGGATCGCCGGGGGATTTGTCGCGTGGAAGGTGAGCGTGGCCGTCAGGAAGACGACGAGCACGCCGCGCTCCCACCTCTTGAGGCGGTCGAGATAGACCAGCAGAAGGATGGCCGCGATTGCGCCAAGGCCGAGGAACACGTCGGGCATCAGGAAGCTGACGAAGAACGGAAGGGTCGAGGCCACGGTGAGGACGCCGATCGCCACGGCGAACTGCGCCGGCCGGAAACTCCTCTGGGTCACGCGCAGCGTCAGGGCCGTCAGTCCGCTCGCGGCAAGCGCCTGGACCGCGACCATGGCCCAGGCCGATCCCAACGCCGTCACCAGGAAGAAAAGTTCGCCGTAATAGGGCGAGCGCGCGCCCGCCATGGTGAAGAAGTAGGCGAGGTCGTGATGGCGGACGACGCCAAAGCCATGGTCGATACGCAGCCCCGCCTGTTCGGCGAACCACTGGCCGATCAGGTGATAGGCCGAGGTGTCGGGGAAGACGGTCGGATGGCCGGCGATGAAGCTGGGCGTCAGGAGCGCCACGGCTCCCAGCAACACGGCCAATGGGGCGATGAGACGACGCGCGGTCATACCGGGACGGCTCTTTGGGAATGGGGGGCCGCAGTCAGGCTGCCGGCCGCAGGAGGGGCTTGTCGGCAACCCGCGCGGACCGCGGGGCGGCTTTCGACGCCCGGGCCAGGAAACCGGCCTCGGCTCCCTCCAGGATCGCCATCAGGAAACCGCCCAGGACCGTCTGGGCTCCCAAGGTCAGCAACAAGGCCCCGACGACGGCGGGAAGCACGTGAGCGGCGCGCGAGAAGTCCCGGCCGGCCCAGGCGGCCACAACGACGAGCAGTTCGACGACCCCAAGCCCGGCCAGTCCCAGTCCGCCCGCCAGCATCGTTTCCAGCGTCACGAACGGAGACGCCCAAGAGACCCATCTCGCCGGCGCCCGATAGCCGCACCGCACCTGATGCAGGTGCGTGGTCATGCCCAGGATCAGGGCGAGGTGCCCAAGGCCTACAAGGGCGCTAGCGAGCACCACCCAGTAGTCGCCGAAGAAGAAGTCGGCGGCGCCTCGAGCGAGGAGGTTCCACGCGGCGAGCGCGAGGATCGTCGCCCCGCTCCCCGCAGCGACCAGCCCGGGCAGAGTGAACAGCCACCACGGGCTCAGCATGAACAGGTACCGCAAGTGACGCCAGCCGTCGCGCCAGGGGCGCAGGTGCGGCGGGCGGTCTCGCAGATCGGGAGACAAGGTCGCCGGCCGTTCGACGATCCTCTCGCCCTTGAGGACCGCCTTGATCACCATCTCGCTGGCGAACTCCATGCCGTCGCCAGCCAGGGCGAGGCGCTCGAAGCAGGCCTTGGTGAGAGCGCGAAGCCCACAATGGGCGTCGCCGACGCGAGCGCCGAACAGGACGTTCAGAATCCCCGTCAGAAGCGGATTTCCGATATATCGGTTCTTCCACGGCATGGCGCCAGGTTTGATTCCGCCCTTGAAGCGCGAGCCCATGCATAGATCCGCCCCTTCCACCAGCGCGCCGATCATTGGCGCGGCTTCGCGGAAATCGTACGAGCCGTCGGCGTCGCCCATCACCAGGTATCGGCCGCGGGCCGCCTTGAAGCCACCCCGCAAGGCGGCTCCGTAACCCTTCTCCGGCACGGGGACCACGCGCGCGCCCAGGCTCTCGGCAAGAGCCTGGCTGCCGTCGGTGCTGCCGTTGTCGGCGACAACGATCTCGCCGGTCAGACCATAGCGACTCTCGATCTCCGCGAGGGCGTCGCGGCATGCGGCGATGCAGACGGGCAGCGAGCGCGTCTCGTTGAGACACGGCATGACGAACGAAACGCCGACCTCGGCTCCTTCGAAATGCAACCCTGGGTCGCCGTCCAAGATCAGGCTCCTTGAGGCTCGTCGTCCCTAACGGCCGGTCGGCCGCGGCGCGCGTCTGGCATTGCGGCGCGCAAGCGCAGGGTCGCGCCGGCGCGGGCGCGTCAACATGGGCGCGCATCGCAGATTTCACCTTGGACGTAAAGCCCGCCGGCGGAGCGCCGGCGGGCTGGAGTCCCTTCTGCGACATCAGGTCAGGGGTCGGCGTCGAGCGTCGGAACGCGCTCAGTGGTGGTCGTAACCGTGGTGGTCCCAATCGCCGTGATCGTGATGATCGTGATGATCACCGTAGCCGTGCCATTCGCCGCCGCCGTGCCAGCCGTGGTGACGCCAGTAGTACGTGCGGTAGGGAACGTAGACGTAGCTTCCGCCCTCCCACACCCACGGGTTGTACCAGCCGGGAGCGTAGACGACCGGGCCCGCGAACGCCGGCGCGCCGCCGACTATGACGTAGCCAGGGGGGCAGCCGCCGGGTGTTCCGGCCGCGGACCCGACCGCCGCACCGGCCCCGGCGCCGAGCACGCCGCCGAGCGCGGCTCCGCCCGCGTGGCCGCTGATGCCGCCGCCGAGGATGGCGCCCAGGGCGCCGCCGACTAGGGCTCCGGCGGCGACGTTGTTGTTGTGCTGCTGGACGCAATAGCGAGCGGCCCAGGCCTGGTACTGCGACGCATACTGCTGGTCGGCGTAGTAGGCCTGCTGGTCATAGTCCGGACCCGCGTTCGGGGGCGGCGGATAGTAGCCATTGGGCGGCGGCTGATCATAGCCCTGGCCTTGCGGCGGCTGACCATACCCCTGGTTCGGCGGGGGCTGCCCGTAGCCCTGGTCGGGCGGGGGCTGATCATAGCCTTCGTTCGGCGGAGGCGGCTGCCCGTAACCGTTCTGATATCCATAGGGCTGAGCGACGGCGCTGGCGCCGGCGGCCGTAACCGCCAGGGCCGATATCGCGGCCACCGCAGCAGTCCTGGCGCTTCGCGTGGTCTTCATCAGGAAGGGTCTCTCCTCGCTGGAACTCATGACAGCCCTGTTACGGGGTGGCTCCTGAACCATGGCTGAACGATCTGTTCTGCGGCGCGGCTCCCGTAAGGTCCTCGCCACAATGTAGGAACCCCCCAACGAACTTCACCTCGTGGCGCGCCGGCGACGACGCGCAGCGAAACGCCCCGGATCGAGAAGGACGCCGAGCGGGAGGGGCAGCGGTGAGGGGAGGCCCGCCATCTGGGACGCCAGATGCTCTCCGAGCAGCGGCGCGAGGCAGAAGCCACGCGATCCAAGTCCGGTCAGGACGAAGAGGCCGTCCTGTCGGGGAATCGCGCCTGCGAGCGGGAGATAGTCGGCGGTGGCGGCGCGAACGCCGGTCCACGACTGCAGCGACGCGCGCGCCAACCGCTCGCCAAGACGGGGGAGCACAGTGGTCACCGAGCGTAGGTTGCGGGCGTCGTCGTCGGACCTCGGCGCGATGTCGCGATCATCGCGGTCGTGAGTGGCGCCGAACAGCGCGCCACCCGGCGCCGGGGACACGTAGGCGCCGAAGCTGAGCGCGGGCGCCTCGACGTCCAAGGCCAGGGTCGCCTGTCCGCGGACGGCCGTCAGTTCGACCCCCTCCAGAAGGTTGGAGGTCGCAGCCCCGGCGGCGACGCAAACAGCGTCGGCTTCGCAAAGGGTTTCGCCTTGCGCGTCCTCGATCCGCCATAGGGTCCCGGCGCGCTCGATCCGCGCGACCTCGCCATCGAGCGGAACCGGCGCCCAGGCGGCGAGAACAGGAGCCGGGTCAATGGCGAGCGCGCCACGCAGATGGAGGGCCCGCCCGCAAGGTTCGCCCACCCAGGCGGCGGCGTCATCGGCTTCAAGCAGATCCAGCCAGCCCGGCTCGAAGAGATCGGATGCGACGACGGTTTCGAACCGGGAGACGTCCTTCGGCCCGACCGCAAGCTGCAACACGCCGCGCGCGAAAACCGCTCCAGGGACCGCCTCGTAGAGAGCTGTCGCCCGCGCCGCGGCCTGGGCGAACAGCGCGGCAATGGGGCCAAGGCCCGCGTCGAGGCGCGGCCCAGCGATGGCTGCGGGGACGGCCGATGCGCGCGGGCGCCGTACGTCCAGGAGTGTCGCGGCGATGTTCTGCGCCGCCAGGGCGCGGCAGACGCTCGCGCCGGCGATCCCGGCGCCGACGACCGCGATGCGCCGCGCCGCCGACTCCTCCGCAACGCCGGGCAGCCACGCCTCGAGGCGCTCGCGCTTTCTCCCGTGGCCTGGTTCGCGCCTGACCTCGAAGCCGGCTTCGGCGAGGCCGCGGCGCACGGCGCCGGCGACGGTGAAACTGGCCGCTCGGGCGCCGGGCCGCGATCTCTTTGCGACCAGCGAAAGCACCTTCGGACGCCAGATGAGCGGATCGGCGGATGGCGAAAAGCCATCGAGGAACCAAGCGTCCGCCGCACCCGACCAGGCTTGGAGCGCTTCGCCGGCCTCGAGCTGGGCAAGGTCGATGGTCGCGCCGAACTGGGGCAGCTGGATCCGGCGGAAGCCTCTTGCGCGCCCAGGCCAGTGGGAAACAAGCGCCCCAGCCGTCTCGGACAATTCCGGCCAGCGCGCGAGCGCCCGAGCTGCCTCCGCGGCGGTGATCAGGTCATTTTCGACCGTGAATACGTGCAGCCGTGCGTCCGGCGAGGCCGTCAGGCGCCACGACTCGAGCAGCGCGGCGATGTTGAGGCCTGTTCCGAAGCCGAGTTCGGCGACACAGAAGCGGGAGCGCCCGCGCCAGGCTTCCGGCAGGCCGCAGCCGGCGAGGAACACGGCCCTCGATTCGGCTAGTCCATCTTCGGCTGAAAAATAGACGTCGCCGTGCCGGCGGGACCTCGGGGGGCCCTCACGGCTCCAGTCCGCGATCTCTTCGCCCTCGGTTGGTCGGGTCAGGCTCATCCACAAAAAAGAAAATAGGCACAAAAAAGAAAAAGGGCCGCCCCGGTGTCGGAGCGGCCCTTCTGAACGATGATCCGCGCGAGGCGGATCGTCAGTATTACTGGCTCTTGCCGGCCGGAGCAGCGGCGGCGGCGTCGGCCGCGGCGGCCTTCGAAGCGTCCTGAGCCGAAGAAGCGGCGGCGGCGGCGTCCATCGCCGACGAGCTGGCGGCGGCGGCGTCGGCGGCGGCCGGAGCGGCCGCGGTCGAATCGGCCGAGGAGGTCGAAGCCGGCTTCGAGCAGGCGGCGACGGACACGGCGGCGATGGCGGCGCCGGCAATAAGAACTTTGCGGAGCACTTCGGTCATCTGGTGAATTCCCTTGGGTGAGGTCGACGCCCCCATGACGCGCTGACCAGTCAGCACGCCCCGGACGCACGGTCGCGATTATGCCGGGATCGTGATCGGACGCAAGCCAAAGTTCACGGATGCGTGATCACGATCGCCGCTGCGACCGGCAAACCGGAGGGGAGCAAAGGGTCCCTAACATCTCGGGCGTGCCGCGCGTAACCCCCGTCAGCTCCGAACGAACGCAAGCCTCGGGCGAATCAGGCAGCCGCCGCCTTCAGTCGAGCGATCAGGTCCGGCGTGAGATATCCGTCTGCGGTCAATCCCTGCGCCTTCTGCCAGGCCCGCAGGGCGGCGCGCGCGCGCGCCCCGATCACGCCGTCGAGGGGGCCCGGATCGAAGCCAAGCCGCTGGAGCGCGCCCTGGGCGGCCAGCCGGTCGTCCAGCGACAGAGGCGTTTCGTGAGGCCACGCGGTGGTGAGCGGCGGTCCGCCGGAGAATCCATCCGCGAGCATCCCGACCGCCAGGGCGTAGGCGAGCGAGTTATTGTACTTCCGGATCACGAAGTGGTTCGGCAGGGCGAGAAACGCCGGCCCGTGCGAGCCGCTTGGCAGGAGCAGCACGCAAGGGGCGGCGACGTCGGAGCCAACCCACGGCAGCCCATCGGCGCGGTGCGCGCCCTTCTGGGCCCACCAGTCGGGCGTCTGCTCGGGCCCCTCGACCAGACTGATGTCGAAGCC
Source organism: Caulobacteraceae bacterium (assembly GCA_019232665.1). Taxonomy (GTDB): domain Bacteria; phylum Pseudomonadota; class Alphaproteobacteria; order Caulobacterales; family Caulobacteraceae; genus Acaudatibacter. The sequence goes on from JAFANN010000153.1 coordinate 14,127, forward strand.
GGGCGCAAGCAGCACCTCGCGGGCCCAACCCTCGCCGCGCCGCCAGCCGCCCTTGGCCAGCAGATTGGCGGCCGACGCGAGGGCGTCCGGCGCGGAGTTCCAGATGTCCACCCGCCCGTCGCCGTCGCCATCGACCCCGTCGGCCAGATAGGTGCTCGGCACCATCTGGGTCTGGCCCATCGCTCCGGCCCAGGATCCCAGGAGGCGCGGTCCCGGCGCGCGGCCGGAGCCGAGGATCTGCAGGGCCGCAAGCAACTCGCCCTCGGCCCACGGACGGCGACGCCCGAGTGCGGCGAGGGTGGCGAGGGACCGCACGACGTCCATGTCGCCCTGGCTGCGCCCGAAGTTGGACTCCATCGCCCAGACACCCAGGAGGACGTCCCGCGGACAACCGTAGGTCTGCTCGATGGCCGCGAACTGCGAGATCGAATCACGCAGGCCCCTGCCCTGCGTGATGCGCCCGGACGTGACCGAGGCGCGGATATAGTCGCCCACCGGCCGCGCGAACTCCGGCTGCGCGGTGTCATGGGCCATGACACGGGGGTCGGGCGACGCGCCCGACAGCGCTTGATCGAGCAGGGTGCGCGAGACGCCCGACGCGAGGGCGCGGGCGTAGAAATCGTTCAGCCAATCGATGAAGTAGCCCTCACCACTGGCGCCGAGCAGGTCGGACGGTCGCGGGGCCGGTGGCGTCACACCGGCGCCCGGCGGCGCCACAGGAGACTGGGCGAAGACGGCCGTCGGCGCGGCGAAGGCGGCGGCGGCCAGACGCAGGAGGGTGCGGCGGCGCATGGATCGAACCTATCGCCGAATCACTGCCTTGGTGAGAGCGATGGCGCTGCGTACGGCCGGGAAGCGCAGATTGACTCGCCGCCGGGCCGTCCTTATAGACCCGCGCTCTTTTGTTCCGACCTACGCCGCCGAGACCGCCGCCATGAAAGTCAGAAGCTCGCTGAAGACGCTCAAGACGCGCCACCGCGACTGCAAGCTCGTGCGCCGCAAGGGCCGGCTCTATGTGATCAACAAGACCGACCCGCGTTACAAGGCCCGCCAGGGCTAAGCCGGCGATCACTTCGCGGCTACCTTCACCATCCGTCCCGGCGCTGCGCGCCGGTCCACCTCCCCCGGAAGGGGAAGGAGAGCGCATCTACCTCACGCGCTGCTTTACCTTTGCCCCGCCAGCCGCAGGAATTCCGTCCTCGTGCGGGCGTCGTCGCGGATCACTCCCGTCAGATGGCTGGTGGTGAGGCGCGCGCCAGGCGTCTCCACGCCGCGCAAGGTCATGCAGCTGTGCTCCGCCTCGATCACCACGCCCACGCCCTTGGGCGCGAGGACCTGGTCGATCGCTTCGGCGATCTCGGCGGTGAGCTTCTCCTGAATCTGCAGCCGTCGGGCGAAGCCCTGGACGACGCGGGCCAGCTTGGAAATCCCGACCACGCGATGTGTCGGCAGGTAGCCGACGTGGGCCTTGCCCACCACCGGCAGCATGTGATGCTCGCAGAAGCTGACGACGGGGATGTCGTGCAGCAGCACGAGCTCGTCGTAGCCGGCGACTTCGCTGAAGGTGCGCTCGAGGTAGTTTCGCGGATCGGTGTCGTAGCCGGCGAAGAGCTCGCGGTACGACCTCGCCACCCGCCCGGGGGTGTCCAGAAGCCCCTCGCGCTCGGGATCGTCCCCCGCCCAGCGGATCAGGGTGCGGACGGCGGCCTCGGCCTCCTCCTGGGTCACCTGAGCCCCTGAGAGGGCGTCGGCCGAAGGGGTCGGGCGGACTGAAGCGTTCAGCTGCGAGTCTCCTGTGGAAAAGGCTGGAGCGAGTCATGACTCCGACCCACCGGGCACTTAGGGTCCGGCGGCTGGGGATTCAATTCGTCACAGGAGTGTTTCATGGCCGACGGCTCCGCCGGGCTCGACGTGGCCCAAGCCGAAGCCCAGGGCCGGCTCAAGAGCGTTATCGAACGCATCGAGCGGCTCGAGGAAGACAAGGCGGGGATCGCCGGGGACATCAAGGAGGTCTATGCCGAGGCCAAGGGCGACGGCTTCGACATCAAGGTGATCCGGAAAATCGTCCGCCTGCGCAAGCAGGACAAGGTCAAGCGCGCCGAGGAAGAAGCCCTGCTTGACCTGTACATTTCGGCGATCGGCGGACTCTGAAGTCCGAAGCTCCGCGGCGGCGAGCAAACGGCGCAGCCTCACACTACATCAGGCGCTTCTGCTTGCTTCGCCATGGAGCCGGACGTGCCGCCACGCGCCTCTCTGATTTCCCTGGCGACCGCCTCGCCGCCTCACGAACTGCGGCAACCGGACATCATCGAGGCGGTCCGGCGCGTCGTCGGCGATCGGATGAAGGACTTCGCGCGCCTCCAGCCGGTCTTCGTCAACGCCGGCATCGACCGGCGGCAGTCGGTGCGTTCGATGGAGTGGCACGGCGCGCCCCGCGACTGGGCTGAGCGCACCGAAGCTTACCTGGAAGGCGCCACCGAGCTCTTCATCGACGTCGCCGAGCGGGCGCTCGAGCGGGCGGGGATCAGCGGCGATCAGATCGATGCGGTGGTCACCGTCTCGTCCACCGGCATCGCCACGCCCAGCCTGGAAGCGCGCGCGATGAGCCGGCTTGGTTTCCGCCGCGATGTCCAGCGCGTCCCCGTGTTCGGATTGGGGTGCGCCGGCGGCGTCAGCGGCCTGGGGCTCGCCGCCCGCCTGGCGCAGGCGAAACCTGGCTCCAGGGTCCTGTTCGTCTGCGTCGAGCTGTGCACGCTCGCAGCCCGCCACGACCAGCTCACCAGCGCCAACATCGTCGCCACGGCGCTGTTCGGCGACGGCGCCGCCGCATGTGTCCTCTCCACGGAAGGCGACGGGCTCGCGATCGAGGGCGCGGCGGAGCACACTTGGCCTGACACCCTCGATATCATGGGATGGCAAGTCGATCCCGAGGGGTTCGGGGTGATCTTCGACCGCTCGATCCCGGTCTTCGCGGCGGCCCATCTGCGCGAGGCGATGGAGTCCATGCTTCGAGAGCTGGGTCTGCGGTTCGCCGATGTTGGGAGGTTCGTCTTCCATCCAGGCGGCGCGAAGGTGGTCGAGGCGGTGGAATCGGCGCTCGAACTCGGCCAGGGCGCCCTCGTTGAGGAGCGCGAGGTGCTTCGGGATCACGGAAACATGTCGGCCCCGACCGCCCTTTTCGTACTCGAGCGCGTGCTCGCTGGGGCGCACAGGGCCCGTCGCCTGGTCGTGGCGGCGCTCGGCCCCGGCTTCACCGCCAGCTGCATCGCCCTCGCCTCGTGAGGCCGGCGGCGATCCTTCTTTCCCTGGTCACCCTGCAACGCCTTGGCGAGCTGGTCCTGGCGCGAAGCAACACCCGACGGCTCATGGCGAGGGGCGCCCATGAGGTTGGGGCGAATCACTATCCGCTCATCGTCGCGCTGCATGCCGCATGGCTCGCCGGACTCTGGGCGCTTGGGCGACGGCGGCGTGTTCGCCATCGCTGGTTGACGGCGTACCTGGCGCTGCAGGCGGCGCGGGGGTGGGTCCTGGCCAGCCTCGGAGAGCGCTGGACCACGCGTGTCATCGTCCTTCCTGACGAGCCGCTGGTGCGGCGGGGGCCATACCGAGTCATCCGCCATCCCAACTACGCCGTCGTCGCCGGCGAGATGGCGACCCTTCCGCTTGCACTGGGACTCCCGGCGTTCGCGGCCGTCGCTTCAGCAGCCAATGCGGCGGTGTTGTCGATCCGTGTCCGCGCCGAAGAGCGCGGCCTGAAGCAGTCGGCGACCAGACACACCCGACAGGCCGAAGGCCATTCGCCCTAAATACATAGACGTCCGGCGGCCCCCAAAGGCAGGAGACCCATGAACGCTCCCCTCAAAACCGTTCCCTCCGCCGACCTGCCGGTCTGGAGCCTCGAAGACCTCTACGCCGGGCGCGAAGACCCGCGCATCGAGGCGGATCTCGCCGCAGCGGGCGGGCGGATGAAGGACATTGCGCGGCTGGAGGGAATGTTCATCGCCGCCCGCGCCGATGCGCCCGCGCTGGGCCGCCTCATCGACGAGGCGGCGCGCCTCAGCGAGGCGGCGGCGAACCTGACCTGGGCGCTGGGCGCCTACGCCCAGCTGGGCGCTGCGACCGCGCGGGACGAGCCGGCCTGGGGACGATTCGAGACCGACCTGCAGACGCGAATTTCGGGACTTTCGAGCGCGGCCGTCTTTCTGCCGCTCGAGCTCAACGCGCTCGAGGGACCGGAGATCGAGGCGGCGCTCGCCGCCTTCCCGGCCGCCGAGCGCTGGCGGCCGTGGCTCCGGCGCATCCGCGCCGGCCGTCCGCATGAACTGAGCGCCGACCTCGAGCGCCTGCTGCTCGACCGCGCGCCGGCGACGGCCAACTGGGTCCGCCTGTACGACGAGACCCTGGGCCGCCTCACCACAGAGGTCGACGGCGAGCGGCTGACCCTGCCCGAAGCCCTGAACCGGCTCTCCGACCCTTCGCCCGACCGCCGGCGCGGCGCCGCCCAAGGCCTGTCCGTCGCGCTTGGCGAGCGCGCCGATCTGCTCGGCCTTTGCCTCAACACCGTCGTCTTCGAGAAGCAGGTGGAGGATCGCTGGCGGCGCTTCGCCGATCCTGCCGCGTCGCGGCACCTGGCCAACGAGGTCGACGCGGAAGCCGTCAACGCGCTGGAGACAGCCGTCGTCGGCGCCTACGTCTCCCTCTCCCACCGCTATTATGTCCTGAAGGCGCGCGTGCTCGGGCGCGATCGGCTCGATCACTGGGACCGCAACGCCCCGCTCTTCGAGGCCGCGTCGCGGATCTACGACTGGCGGGAGGCTCGGGGGATAGTGCTGGACTCCTTCGCCGATCTCGCGCCGCCGCTCGCAGACCGTGCCGCCGTCTTCTTCCAGCAGCCTTGGGTCGACGCTCGCCCCCGTCCCGGCAAGCAGTCGGGCGCCTTCTCCCATCCGGTGACGGCGCCCCGCCACCCCTACGTCTTCCTCAACTATATGGGCGAGCGGCGCGACGTGCTCACCCTCGCTCATGAGCTGGGCCACGCCGTGCACCAGACCCTGGCGGCCCCCAACGGCACCCTGCTGGCCTCCACGCCCCTGACCCTTGCCGAGACCGCCTCCATCTTCGCCGAGGGCCTGGTCTTCGAGCGGCTGCTTCGCGAGGCGCGAGGCGAGGACCGCAAGGCGCTGATCGCCGGGCGGATCGAGGACAGCCTGAACACCGTCACCCGACAGATCGCCTTCCATCGCTTCGAGACGAAATTCCATGCCGCGCGGCAGGCGGGAGAGCTGTCGCGCGAGGCGATTGAAACGACCTGGCTGGAGACGATGAGCGAAAGTCTTGGGCCCGCGATCACCCTCAATCCGGGCTACGAGACCTACTGGGCCTATGTCAGCCACTTCGTCCATGCTCCCTTCTATGTCTACGCCTACGCCTTCGGTCATTTGCTGGTGGAAGCCCTGATGAGCGTCCGGCGCCGCGATCCCGCAGGCTTCGCGCCGCTCTACGAAGGCCTGCTGGCGGGCGGCGGGACGCGCACCTATGTCGAGGCCCTGGCGCCGTTCGGCCTGGACCCGCGCGACGCCGATTTCTGGCGCCTGGGGCTCTCGCGGCTGGAGGCGCTGGCAGACGAATTCGAGACGCTGATCTGAGAGCCAATCTGAGCTGACATGGCGAGGGATCCCGAACGCGACCGGCTTTCCGGCCGGGTGGCCAGGTTCGCGCGCGTCGGCGCGGGCCTGTCCGGCGCTGCGGCGACCATCGGCGCCAACGCGCTCTTCGGGACGGGCGACCTGGACGCGCGCAACGCCAAGGCGATGAAGGAGGCGCTGGGCCGCCTCAAAGGTCCGGTGATGAAGGTGGCGCAGATCATGGCCACCATCCCCGACCTGCTGCCGCCGGAGTTCGCCGAGGAGTTCGGCCAGCTTCAGACCAACGCCCCGGCCATGGGGCCGGCCTTCGTCCGTAGACGGATGGCCGCCGAGCTCGGGCCGGCCTGGCAGCGGCGCTTTGGTTCGTTCGATCTGCACCCCGCCGCAGCCGCGTCCCTCGGCCAGGTTCACCGGGCGACGGCGGCCAACGGGGCGCCCCTGGCGGTCAAGCTGCAATATCCGGACATGCAGAGCGCTGTGGAGAGCGATCTTGCCCAGCTGCGCGCCTTCATGAGCGTGGTCCGGCGCCTCTACACTTCGCTCGATACGCGCGAAGTCGTCGAGGAGCTCGCGGAGCGTCTGCGGGAAGAACTGGACTACGACCGCGAGGCCAAGGCGATGGACCTCTACCGGACCTTCTTCGCGAACCGCGACGACATCCACATTCCGACGCCCGACGCCGGACTTTCCACCGGCCGCCTGCTGACCATGACCTGGCTCGACGGCGAGGGGCTGCTGGCGCTCAAGTGCGCCGACCAGGAGACGCGCAACCACGTCGCCAAGATCCTGTTCGAGGGCTGGTGGACGCCCCTGATCCATATGGGGGTCATCCATGGCGATCCGCACCTGGGCAACTACACCTTCGCCGACGGCGGGCGGCGGCTGAACCTGCTCGACTTCGGCTGCATCCGGATCTTTCCCCCGGCCTTCGTCGGCGGCGTGGTCAAGCTGTTCCACGCTATGTCGACCGGCGACAAGGCCGGCGAAGCGGAGGCCTATCGCGCCTGGGGGTTCAAGGACCTCTCGCAGGATCTGATCGACGTGCTGGGGATCTGGGCGCGGTTCATCTACGCCCCCCTGCTCGACGACCGCGTCCGCACCGTCGCCGACGGCGTCGCGCCCTCCCAGTACGGCCGGCGCGAGGCGTTCCAGGTCAAGCAGGCCCTGGACCAGAAGGGCCCGGTCACGATCCCGCGCGAGTTCGTCTTCATGGACCGCGCCGCCATTGGTTTGGGCGCGGCGTTCCTGCATCTCGCTGCAGAACAGAACTGGCGCCGGCTGTTCGAAGCGTCGCTGGAGGATTTCAGCGAAGCCGCGCTGGCGGAACGTCAGGCCAAAGCGCTGGCGGCTGCGGGGTTCTGAGGGGAGCCCTTTCTCTCGCAGCCTCAGGACGCCGGCGCTCCGGTAGTTCTTGTGAGGCCTATGGCGCGCGCTCCTATTATCCCCGCGGCGGGTGACTCGGGTCGCCGGCCAGACGCTGGACGATGATGTCGAAGGACTGGACGATACTGTTGCGGGAGACGCTCTACGCCTTTCGAGGCGGTTTTCTCCTGCGCCCGTTCGCGATCGCGGTCGCGCTCGGCCTTGCCGGACTGGGGCTGAGCACCCTCGAGGAGCTGCAGCCTTCGCTGAGTGGTCTGGCGCCGAGGCTGCTCTTTCCTTCGGGCGTCGACCCTCAACTGGCTCAGACCCTCCTCTCCGATATCGCCACCTCGATCATGACGGTCGTGTCGATCGTCTTCGCCATCCTGTTGATGACGCTGACCCTTGCGTCGACGCAGTTCTCCCCACGCATCCTGGTCAGCTTCGTCAGGGACAGGGTGACCCAGTGGACGCTGGGAATGTTCCTGGGCACGTTTTCCTATTGCATCGCCGTGCTCCCGGCGGCGCTCGAGAAGCCCGTGCCGCTGCTGGCGCTCGCGGGCTCGATGGTGCTGGCGACCGTGTGCATCGGCTGGCTGATCTATTTCATCCAGCACATTTCCAACGCCATCAGCGTCAACAACATCGTCGATCGCATACGAAGAGAGACCGAGAGCGTCATCGACGAAATGATGCCGCACAGCCGCGCTTTGGGGCAAATCACCAAGCACGAGGCGGCGCATCACTCGCCCCTGAACTTTGCAATTGTCAGCCACAGGTCTGGATATATCCGATACGTCGACATCCGCCGACTTCTGTCGATTGCGAAGGCCCATGGAATCTGCCTCCGCCTCGAGAGGCGCGTGGGCCACTTCGTCCCGGAAGGCGTCGTGGTCATGCGGACATCGCATGGCGAACGGGTCAGCGACGAGCTGAAGCTCAAGCTTCTGGGCGCCCTCGACATCGGCGCGACCCGCAGCATGCAGCAGGATGTGGAGTTCGGCATCGTCCAGATCGTCGACATCGCGCTCCGCGCCATGTCACCCGCCGTCAACGACCCGACGACCGCCATCAGTTGCGTGGATCAACTGACCAGCATCATGATCCGGTGGCTGAGCCGACATCCGCCGCAGAGTCTTTTCTACGCGCCTCCCAACGTGCTGCGGATCATCATTCACCAGGCGCATGTCGATGGGCTGCTCGACCTGGCATTCGAGCAGATCCGGCACTACGGCTCGGCTGATGCTGCGGTCAGCCTGAGGTTGATGCGGGCCTTCTGCGACATCGCCGACACGGTCTCCGACCCTGAGATCCGACGGCTCCTGCGCGAGCGCGGCGCGCGTCTGTTTGCAGGCTGCGCCGGCAGTCTCGAAAAGCATGACCTCGGCCGCCTGCAACAGCGGCTGACGCTGCTCAACGAGACGTCATTGGCGGCGGCGGGGTTCTGAGGGGGGATGCAAGAGCGCGCTCTTCCGGGGAAGGAGAGCGATAGGGGATCGGAGCCGCGCGTCACCCCCGATGCGGCTCAGGACTGAAGTCGGCCAGCTTTCCTTCGACGCCGTCCCAGTCACCCGCGTCCGCCGGCGGCGTTCCCTTGACAGTGATATTCGGCCAGACGCGAGCGTACTGGGCGTTGAGCTTCAGCCACTCCGGCGTGGCCAGGGAATCGGAATCGGGGACGATCGCGTCGGCGGGGCATTCGGGTTCGCAGACGCCGCAATCGATGCATTCCTCGGGATGGATCACCAGCATGTTGTCGCCGGCGTAGAAGCAGTCGACGGGGCAGACCTCGACGCAATCCATGTACTTGCACTTGATGCAGTTCTCGAGGACGACATAGGTCACGGGGGCGCCCCCTGAGGCGAAAGCTCGGGCAGTTCTCCGCGGCTGACCGCGATGCCCAACTGCAGGCTCTGGCCGATCATCTGCGACCTGGCCACGAAGAGCGCGGCCGCCTCGGGCGGACAGAGTTCCTCAACCGTCTTGCGAAACAGGCCGAGCCAGCGCTCGAAGTGGCCAGGACCGATCTCGGGCAGGCGAGTATGGACGACCATAGGCGCGCCCTTGAACCGCCCGGTCATCAGCAGGACCGAAGACCAGAAATCGCACAGCTTCGCCAGGTGGGCCTCCCACTGGCCGTCGATCTCCCGCTCGAAGATCGGGCCAAGGGCCGGGTCGGCGCGGACGCGCGCGTAGTAAAGCGTGCATCACCTCGCGGATCATCGGCTCGGTCACGCCGACCGGCGCGCCTGGGCCTGCGCGAAGACGGGTCGTTTCCGTTTGGCTCATGACAGCTTTCATCGGGAGGCGATCGATAAGCAGTATCTAGGAAAATGGTTTGAAGATCGCCAGTCCGCACGGCGCCGGAAGTTCGTGAGCAGGCTAGCCGCCGGACGCCAGGGAGGCGGCATCGGGTCGCGACAAGGCGCGATGGCTGGCCAGCAGTTCCCGCATGGGCGCGCGATTTTCGACGAGGTCCGCAAGTGTGTAAGCATCGAGCACTTCCAGGAACGCCGCTCGCGCCTCCCAAAGGGCCCGCCGAAGCTTGCAGGCCGGGGTGATCGGGCATCCGGCCCCGTTCGTGGACTCGAAGCACGGCGCCAGGGCCATGTCCGGCTCTGTGCGACGCACGAGTTCGCCCAATCCGATCTCCTCCGCCGGGCGAGCCAGGCGCAGCCCTCCATTCTTCCCCCTCAGCGTCGTGACGTAGCCCGCCACGCCCAGTTGGTAGACCACCTTCATGAGATGGTTTTTCGAGACGCCGTAACTCGCGGCGATCTCCGCGATTGTCGGCCGCTCATCGGGATGGAGTGCGACGTACATCAGCACTCTGAGGGAGAAGTCCGAGTAGACAGTCAGGCGCATCTTGATCCGTGCTTCGCGAGGTCAGGCCGCCCTGCCCTTTAGTCCGGCATCTTTCCCGTGGCGGCAACCCAGCGGGAGACCACGGGCTGATACTCGTCCAGACGCTTGCCGGGCAGATGGGACGTGTCGAGCCAGTTCGGCAGGGCGGTTTCGATCGAGAAGTTGGAGGTGCAGCGGAAGACGGCGGGCTCGTCGAAGGAGCCGACCGTCAGGTCCATGTGCTGCGAATCGAGGTAGCGGAACCCAAGAGGCGTGCCGCAGCGCGAACAGAACGGTCGTCGCGCGATGGGTGACGACTGATGCCAGTCCGGCTCGAGCGTCCACGTCACGCTCTTCACCGGAACGTTCTTGAACGCGATCGAGACGCCTCCGGTGGCGCGGCGGCAGTAGTTGCAGTGGCAGAGATAGGCCTCG
>JAFANN010000188.1 GCA_019232665.1 Caulobacteraceae bacterium
GCTTGCAGATTGGCGAGGTTACGCGGCCGGCGGGCCAACTGGTCGCCATAGGTCGGCGAGCCCGGCGAGCGGTCCTCGGCGTCGTCGAAGGTGTAGTTGGCGGTCAGATCCAGCGCAGCGGTCGGCTTCACCTCGGCCTGCAACTCCACGCCGCGCGAGAGGGCCTTGTCGACATTGTCGTAGTAGCCGCCAGCGATCTGGTGCGCCAGGCACTCTGGGGTCGCCACGCCGACACACTCGACGAACTCGATGAGGTCGGTGCTCGACAGGCTGAAATAGGTCGCCTGCAGGATGACGTGGCTGTCGAGGAAGTGCTGCTCGATCCCCGTGTCCCAGCCTGTCGCCGTCTCGGGCCGCAGGCTCACGTTCCCGTACTCGCTGTAGAGTTGGTAGAGCGAGGGCGCCTTGTAGCCCTGGCCGAAGCTGGCCCGCAGGATGGTGTTCCCGTCGTTCAGCCGCCAGGCGGCCGAGGCCTGACCGGTGGCATGTGGGCCAAAGGTGGTGTGAGCGTCGACGCGCACACCGCCAGTGAGGGTGAGGCCGGACACCGGCTCGCCAGTCAGCTGGGCGTACCCCCCGTCGATGTCCTGGTCGGCGTGAAGGGTGACCGGATTGAACGGCGGCGAGACGGTGTCGATGATCGAGTGCTCGGCCTGGGCGCCTAACACGACGTTCCAGTGGCGCGCGAGGGCGTAGGTCCCCTCGTATTCGAAGGTCGAGGTCTGGCCGGTGTCGAGGAAGGTGTACTTGGTCCCGATCTGCTGCGGGTCCTCGTTCACCCGGCTGATGTCGTTGTATTCGAAAGCGACGCGGTTCTTCAGCCGGCCGTCGAGCGTAGTGATGTTGAAGCCGCTGTAATCGATGAACTGCTGCGAGCGGCCGAACTCCAGATCGTCGCCGAAGTTTCCGGTCGGCGTGTCGAAGCCGTCGAATTCGTTTCGGGCGTGGACGTAGTAGAAACGCTCGTCGAACTGGACCGCAGGCGTGATGTCGACCAGCAGGCGACCCGACTCGCCCTGGGTGTGGAAGCCCCGGTCCTCGCGGCCCCCAAGATAGCGGTCGAAGGTCGGGATGCCGTCGGTGGAGTCCGAATACGCGGCCAGGCGCCAGGAGAACCGGTCCTCCTTGCCGCCGATCGCTGCGCGCGCGTAGGCCGTGCCGTAGGTCCCTCCTTCCGCCTGGAGCTCGCCCTGCAGGGGACGGGTTGGCTCCTGCGTGACCACGTTCACCACGCCTCCGATCGCCTCGCTGCCGTAGAGCGTCGATTGTGGGCCTCTCAGCACCTCGATGCGCGCGACGTCTCCGGTCAGCAGGGTCGAGAAGTCGAAGCCGACCCCCGGGTCGGAAGGGTCGTTCGCCCTCACACCGTCGATCAGGACGAGGGTCTGATCGGACTCGGCGCCGCGGATGAAGATCGAGGTCACTTCTCCTGGCCCGCCGGAGCGGCTGAAGGTCACCCCTGGCGTCCCTGCGATGATGTCGGCAATGGTGGTCTCCTGGTCCGCGCGGATCTGCGGCAGGGTCAGCAACGTCACCGACTGGCCCACCTGGTCGATGGGCGTGGGCGAGCGGTTCGGCGTGACGACGACCGCCTCCACGGCCGTGGCTGCGGCGGCGCCGGCGACGTCGGGGGACGGCGCCTGGGTCGGCGGCAGGGACTGGGCAAGGAGCGCGCCCGGGACTGCAAGCCCGATTACGGCTAGGGATAGAGAAGATGACGTGCGCAACTAGGACCTCCGCGTTCGGTGTCGCGCACCGCACGCCGGCCAGGCCCCGGGGATCCCCGACGGCCGGCCGACCGCGGGGCGCGGTGGCTGGTTGCCGCCACACGGGAAGGACCCGTTTCGCTCGGCGCACCCCGGCCGGACGAAGGACGACCGCGTCGGGCAGGTCTCCTGGCTTGCGGGTCTTCGCCTTGCCCGTCGCCTTCCCAGGTCCTTAGAGGCCCCAGTGGCGTATGACGGGCGGACTCGCCGCTCACAGTTGCGGGGGCAGCCGGGGTTCTTCACCCCGTTCCCTTTTGATCCCCTTTCGGGGAACCTGACGCGCGACAAGCTTAGGTCCGGGCGGACGCGCAGGTCAACTTGAGCGAGGGAGAGACAGGTGGGGGCGAGCCTGATCCTGGGCGGCGCGCGATCGGGCAAGAGCCGCTACGCCCAGCGCATGGCCGAATCGGCGGCGTCGGACGGACGGCGACCCGTCTATGTCGCCACGGGCGAAGCCGGGGACGCGGAGATGGCGGAGCGGATCGCTACCCATCGAACCGAGCGGGGCGAGCGCTGGAGAAATCTGGAGGCGCCGCTGGACCTGGCCGGTGCGCTGGCTTCCCTGAGGCGGGACGACATCGCGGTCGTCGACTGCCTGACGCTCTGGCTCTCCAACTCCATGCTGGCCGAAGACGGGCGCCATGAGGCGCGCCTACGGGCGCTTCCCGCGGCCATCGCCGCCTGCCCCGCCCGGCTTTGGCTGGTGAGCAACGAGGTCGGATGGGGCGTCGTGCCCGACAACGCCCTCGCCCGGCGATTCCGCGACGAGGCGGGCCGCCTTCACCAGCAATTGGCAGACATGGTCGAGGAGGTTGTGCTGGTGGTCGCCGGCCTTCCCCTCTTCCTCAAGCGGGCGCCAGACCGTGCTGGCCGAGGCGCCACCTGAACTGCTCGAAGCGGTCCTGGCCGAAGAAGGGCTCGCCCACAAAGACGATCATCGGCACGCCCCAGTGACCGCCGGCGCGCTGGGCGCGCTGGTTCTCCTCGATCACGGTGTGCAGACGCTCGGCTTCCTCGTCGACAGCTTTTGAGAGATCCGCCGGATCGAGGCTCGCAAACTTTTCAGCCCGTCATCCGGGGCCGTAGCGAGCGGAGCGAGGACCCGGGACCCAGGGGCCACGCCCGCGGCGCTGCGGTTCGCGAACCACAGTGGCTCGCCCAGTCACCTAGGTCCCGGGTCCTCGCTTCGCCCGGCTATGCCGAGCTCGCTACGGCCCGGGATGACTGCAGAAAAAGAAGGAGAGTTCCGCAACAGTTTCCGCGAGGGAAGAGCGCGGCTGGGTCGGCAACGCCCCACAAAAGGCTGCCCCAACAGGCGGATCGGGTTATCTGGGGGTCGATGACCGCCGCTCCCGCCCAGACCGCCGCGTCCACGCGGACGCCGACGCCGTGGGCGATGGTGGCGTTGCTGGGTTCGTTGACCGCGTTCGGCGCCCTGTCCATCGACATGTATCTGCCGGGGCTGCCGGCGATCGGCCGCGCTTTCCATGCGCCGGCCGGAGCGGCGCAGGCGAGCCTGTCGTCCTTCTTCCTCGGCATGGCGATAGGCCAGTTCTTCTACGGCCCGGCGTCGGACCGCTGGGGCCGGCGGGGGCCGCTGTTTTTAGGCGTGGCGCTGTACACCCTCGCCTCCGCCGCCTGCGCCCTGGCCCCCTCGCTGCCGGCGCTCATCGCAGCCCGCTTCCTGCAGGCCCTCGGCGGATGCGCGGGCCAGGTGATCGCCCGGGCGGTGGTGCGCGACAAATTCGAGCACAGGCAGGGGGCGAGGATCCTCAGCCAGCTGATGCTGGTGATGGGTCTCGCTCCGATCCTCGCGCCGCTGGCCGGCAGCGGCCTCCTCGCCCTGGCGAGCTGGCGAGCGATCTTCTGGGTGATGACGGGCTTCGGCCTGATCGCCGGGTGCTGGGTCTTCTTTTCCCTGGGAGAGACGCGGTCGGCCGAGACCGCGGCCAAGGCGCGGTCCGAGCATCCGTTCCGAGCCTACCTCGCCCTGCTGCGCAAGCAGATGCTGGTGGGCTACATCCTGGCCGGCGCTTTCAACGGGGCGGCGCTCTTCGCCTATATCGCGGCCTCGCCCGGTCTCCTGATCACCGCCTACCACATCCCCCCGAGCCTGTTCGGGGTGGTGTTCGGCATCAACGGGATCGGCCTCATAGGCATGAGCCAGGTCAACGCCCACCTGCTGCATACGCACAGCCCCGAGTACATCCTGATGCGGTCGCGCGCGGCCTCGATCCTCTTTGCTGCCGTGCTGGCGGTCGACGCCTACACGGGCTTTGGCGGCAGATGGGGCGTGCTCATTCCCCTGTTCGCCGTCGTCTCCTCGTTCGGCCTCGTCGGCGCCAACACCCAGGCGGCTGCTCTCAATGCGGATCCACTGCGGGCCGGATCGATCTCCGCCCTGATGGGGGCGGCCTCGTTCGTCGCCGGAGCGCTGATCTCGAGCCTCACGGCGATCTTCGCCGACGGCACGGCCCGGCCGATGGCCGCGGTGATCCTGGGCGCGATCCTGGCCTCGAGCGCCGCCCTGTACGGCATGGCGCGGCCGGCTGCGAACCGGATCTGACGACCCGCCACATGGCGAAGATGTAACTCGGTCCGACGCTTCGCCGTCCCTAAGGTGGCGCGATCGACGGGTGGGAAGCGCGTATGAATCGGCTGTTACTGGCGACGGCGGCGACGGTCCTGATGGCGGGCGCCGCCCAGGCGGCGTTGCCGAGGTTTCCGCAGCCCTATGGCGACCGGATCGTCTTCGTCGCCGACGGCAACGTCTGGTCGGTCGCCAAGACCGGGGGGACGGCCGAGCGTCTCACCAGCGCGCCGGGCCAGGACATGTTTCCGCGCGCCTCGCCCGACGGCAGATGGATCGCCTACACCGAGGCGTCGAATGCCGGCACGGATATCTGGGTGATCCCGGCGGCCGGCGGGGCGGCGCGGCGGCTGACCTTTCATCCCGCGACCGAGGCCGGCACGGGCGACCGGCATGGACCGGACAACATGGTGGTCACCTGGACGCCCGACTCCAAAGCCGTGGTGTTCCTGACCAAGCGGGACGCCTGGAACAGTTGGATCGTGAACCTCTACGAGGTCCCGGTCGCGGGCGGCGAGGCCACGCCATTGCCAATCGACTCGGCCGTGGGGTTGGCGACCTTCGGTCCGGACGGCCACACCATCGCCTACAACCGAATCTTCCGGAACTTCCGTACTTGGAAGCGGTACAATGGTGGCCTGGCGCAGCAGATCTTCACTTATGATCTGAATAGGCGGAAGCTGACTCAGATCACCACCTGGTCGGGAACCAACACCTCGCCGATGTGGTGGAACCACAGGATCTACTACCTGGCGGATCGCGACGAGCATCGCCGCGCGAACATCTGGGTCTATGACGAGGACACAAAGCAGACCCGGCAGGTCACGCACTTCACCGACTATGACATCGACTTCCCCGCGCTGGGCGGCGATGCGATCGCCTTCCAGCAGGGCGGCAAGCTCTATGTCATGGACCTGCCCAGCGAGCAGGTGCGCGAGGTCCCCGTCCTCGTTCCCGACGACAATCCACGCACGCGGCCCCATGTGGCGCAGGTCAAGGATCAGATCCGCGACAAGGACGCGGCCGGCGATCCCGATTTCGCCCTCGCCCCCAACGGTCAGCGCACGCTCTTCTCCGCGCGCGGCGACATCTTCAGTGTGCCGACCAAAAACGGGGCCACGCGCGACCTTACCGGCACGCCCGGCGTGGACGAGGACCACCCCGCCTGGTCGCCGGACGGCAAGCTGGTCGCCTACACCACCGACGTCGACGGATCGCAGCAGGTCGCGATCCGCCCGGCCGAGGGCGGCCCAGAGCGGGTGCTGACCCACTTCAAGAGCGGATACTTCTACGCGCCCCTGTTCTCGCCAGACGGCAAGCTGCTGGCTGTGGCGGACGGGGA
This sequence comes from Caulobacteraceae bacterium, assembly GCA_019232665.1. Lineage (GTDB taxonomy): Bacteria > Pseudomonadota > Alphaproteobacteria > Caulobacterales > Caulobacteraceae > Acaudatibacter. Next base: position 5,699 of record JAFANN010000188.1, read on the forward strand.
GCATCGCCTATGGCTGGTCCCCACCAGCGGCGGCGAGCCGCGGATGATCGCTCAGGACAAGCTCGGCGAGATCCACGACGCAGCGTTTTCGCCGGACGGCCGGTGGGTGGCCTACAGCATGTCGGCCGATGCGATCCGGCGTGACCTCTACCTCGCCGAAATCGCCACGGGCCGAACCACGCGACTGGGCGAGGGGGGCAGCATCGACATGAACCCAGCCTGGTCGCCGGACGGTAAGTACCTCTACTTCGTGTCCAACCGGCACGAGAACCCGGTGCCGTCCGACACCGAGTTCGACTTCGCGATTCTCAAGTCGCTCGGCGTCTACGCCATCCCCCTCGCCCGCTCGACAGTCTCGCCCGTGGCGCCGCGCTCGGACGAGGCGGACACCGGGCCGGCCTCCGAGGCGCCCAGCCCGCCCCTGACCCCGACTGGCAAGGTCCCGCGGGCGGCCCCAAGCCCGGAAGCTGCGCAGGAGGCGAAAGGTGGCATGGCGCCGCCCCAAGACCTCGGCCCGCTGCCCCCGATCCACATCGATGTCGACGGGATGATGGCTCGCGCCGTCGCGCTGCCGATCGAGCCGGCGGAAATCGCCCAGATGGATGCGCGCGACAGTCGCATCTACTACCTGACCCAGCCGCTCAGCCTGATCCAGGGTCCGCTGAACGGGGAGAAATCGGCCCTGCGCTTCTTCGACCTGAAGACCCGCACGGACGAGGTGATCGCCCAGGACGTCGACGCCTACGCCCTCTCCCTCGACGGGCGGCGCGTGCTGATCCGGCATAACGCCGATTACGCCGTGCTGGAGACGCGCAAGGACGCGACCAAGGACACCGACAAGGTCGACAAGCTGGATCTGACGCGCCTTCGCCTGATCGTCGACCCCAAGGCCGAATGGGCGGAGATGTTCGAGAACGCCTGGCGGCTGCAGCGTGACCTGTTCTTCTCGCCGGCAATGAACGGAGTGGACTGGCAGGCGGTACACGACAGCTATGCGAAGCTGCTGCCTCAGCTCGGTTCCCGCGAGGACCTCAACTACCTGATCGGCCAGATGCTGGGGGAGATGAGCAACTCCCACACCTATGTCGGCGGCGGTGACGATGGCGACGCCACGCCCAAGGTCCAGAGCGCCCTGTTGGGCGCGGACTTCGCCCTCGATGCCGCCTCAGGCCGCTATCGGTTCGCGCGGATCTATCCGGGCGACAACACGCGCGAGGAGTATCGAAGCCCCCTCACCCAGCCTGGCCTGGACGTGAAGACTGGCGATTACCTTCTGGCCGTCAACGGCGTGGAGTTGAAGGCGCCGACCGACCCAGACGCCCTGCTTCAGCTGGCGGACGCCAAGACGACCGTGGACCTCACCGTCGCGGAAAGCCCAAGCGGCCCGCCCCGCCACGTCGTCGTGCAGCCGATCGCCAACGAGCTCAGCCTGCGCGAGGCCGCCCAGATCGCCCACAACCGCGAGGTCGTCGACCGCCTCTCCGGCGGCAGGATCGGCTATGTCTACATGTCCGACATGGAGCAGCTGGGTCTGCAGCAGTTCGTCCGCCAGTTCTACGCCCAGCTGAATCGCCAGGCTTTGATCATGGACGATCGCTGGAATGGAGGCGGCTTCATCGCGCCTTTTGCGCTCGAACGCCTGCGCCGGGTGCTGGTGGCCCTGAACGTGAACCGGGAGCGCGAAGTTGGCACGGAGCCGCAGGAGGTGCTGAACGGCCCGAAGGTCGCCCTGCTCAACCACTGGTCCGGTTCGGATGGGGACGTCTTTCCGTATCTTTTCCGCCTCTATCACCTGGGCCCGCTGGTCGGCACGCGAAGCTGGGGCGGCGTTCGGGGCATTCGCGGGAATTGGCGGATGATGGACGGCGGCTACGTCACCATCCCCGAGCACGCGATGTATGGGACGGACAGCCAGTGGATTATTGAGAACCACGGTGTCGACCCGGACGTGGAGGTGGAGAACAATCCGGCGGATCTGCTGGCCGGCCACGACGCGCAACTCGAGACGGCCGTCGCCATGCTGATGAAGCAGATCGCAGGCAAGCCCCCAGGGCCGCCTCCGCCGCCAGCGCTAATGCCCGCGTATCCGCCATCGGGGATGGTGAAGCCGGATCTCGGCCCGACGCCGTAAATGGGCTCTACGCCTTTGAATTTAGGCCAAGCTCACTCCGTCCAGGCGGTCCAGCCTGATGTGCCGAGCGCTAGAAGCCCTCTGGTTTCGCTGTTCGCGCCACCGCCACGAACTGCGGCATGCCGCCATCGAGCGCCTCCTTCGCCTCCTCGCGCACATCCGTGCGGCAGGCGGACAGCTTTGGCACCCTCGTCCCGATGAAGTAGATCTGCTGACACAGCAAATGGGCCGCCAAGTCCATTCGATGGTCGAACTCCTTCACGTCCTGCGGCCTCGAAAGATCGAGGTCACCGACCCTCACGACGATCTGCGGCCCCGCCTGGACGGAGGAAGTCATCATCGCGGCCGCCGCGATCCCCGAGATCGCGCCAATCGCAACCATTTTGAATGCGCCACTCATGGCCTGCTCTCCTTACTTGGAGCGTCACCCCATGACGGGGGCAAGCCATAATGAACCTTTGCGGACCATCTGGGAGAGCAAAGTGTTGGCAAAAATTCGCGAGACGGCAGAAAAAACAGGCGAATGGCGATGAAGCTAACCTTAGCCGTACCCTAGCAACCTTAGCCTTATCCAACCTCTACTGTAGCGAAGCAGGGCCACAAGGACGGCCTTGAACCGTATGAATTACCTTCGCCGACGGCTCTGATTGCCGCCATATGGGCGCAATCAAGTCGGTTTTTGTGCCAAATTGTGCAAATTGGCCTTCTCCTTGCGGTAAGTTTTAGGTACTTTTGCGCACGGAGACCCACCAAGGGGCTCGCGAAGCGTAACCGTCCAGCGCAGGCCGAAGCGGCGAGTAAGGGGCTGGTTCGTCACCTGCGGGTCGCCTCCATGACGGGGGCAAGCTCGTAAGGAGTTCCGATGCGTAGATTACTGCTTGCCGCCTTGGCCTCAACTGCCATTGGCACGATGGCCCATGCAGCCGTCGTCGACCTCAATTTCGAGGGGATCAACGCCACCTATCCGTCGGGCTACG
>JAFANN010000220.1 GCA_019232665.1 Caulobacteraceae bacterium
CGCGGTTGGCGCGGCGATCTCCGCGGCCGCCGTAGGAGCGCGGTCGTAGAACGCCTTCAGCGCCTTCAGATCGACCCGTTCGATGTCACCGCCAATCGAGCCTTCCGAGAAGGCGAGGGTCATCCACGGTTCGAAGTGGGTGATCACCGCCGGCTTCGTCTCACGATGGGTGGCGAGGTAATAGTTGAGGCCGTCCGCCCAGGCGTCCATCAGGGCGCGCAGCCAGGGCGGCGAGGCGCGATACTTCGCCTGCAGTGCGGCCGGATCGATCCACAGACGCTGGCGAAGGTCCTGCCAGATGGCGGACTCGCCTTTCGCCCGGGCGGAGAGGCCCAGATAGGTGACGTAGTTGCTCTCCACGCGGGGGAAGTCGTCCTCGGCCTGGGCGTAGATCATGCCGAACACGGCGTCGGCGTCGGTGTGGCCATGGACGTGGGCGATGCCCCAGTCGTCACGCACGATCGTCACCCGCGCGGCCTCGGCCCGCCACCGCGCCATCTCCGTCGGCGTCGCGGCGACGGTCGAGCCGGCGAGGGCCGCGGCGATCGCCAAAGATGCGGCGGCGCGCGCGAGCATTCGTTTCATGGCGTGGCGTTCCCCCTCGGAATCTTTGACTCTGTCAGTGACCACCCCGCGAAGCTGTGTCCAGCCCTTGCGCTTGGCCCGTGCCGTCTTGGCCGGTAAGTCTCCGGTCGGAAATCAAGGGGCTCGCCGATGTCGAACGCCTTTCTGATCTCGCTCTTCGAGCACAAGGCCTGGTGTAACCGGGGCCTCGTCGAGGCGCTGCGCGCAGCGCCGGCGGACGTGGATCGGCGGCAGTGGGCGGTGATCCTCTTCACCTTCGAGCACACCGCGCGCGTCGACCGCATCTTCAAGGGCCGGCTCATTGGCGAGGACGCCGGCATCGCGTCGATCGTCGCCGAGCGCTGGCCGGACCTGGACGAATTGGCCGAGACCATGCGCGAGACCGACGCCTGGTATGTCGACTACGCCGCCCGCGTGTCGCCGGCGGAAATGGAGACGGTGGTCGACTTCACCTACGTCGCAGACGGCGAGCCCGGCCGCATGACCAAGGGGGAGATGCTGGCCCATGTGATCACGCACGGCGCCTCGCACCGCGGCCAGATCGGCGAGTTGCTGGGGCGCCTGGGCCTCAGCGGCGCATCCGACATGATGACCACCTTCCGGCGTCCGGAGACGAACTAAGGCAACGCTCTCGGTACCCAGTCTCCGCGGTTCGCTCCAATTCAGATCTGGTCGCGCAGGGTGAGTGTGACGGATCTGGCGGCGCCGGCGTGGCGGACGTCGAGGGCGACTTGCGAGCCGGCGGGTGAGGCGCGCAGGAGCGTGCGGGCGGAGGAGAGGTCGGCGGAAACCGCCGGCCGCCCGTCGATGCTGGCGATCACGTCGCCGACGGCGAGTCCGGCCTGTGCCGCGGGCCCGCCGGGCGTGATGTCGACCACCACATAGCCGTCAGGGCCGGCGTTGATCCACATTCCGGAGCGGTCGAACGTCCCCGCGTTCGCCGGCGGCGTGGCGAGGGGCTTCAGCCAGAGGGTCTGGTGGGCGTAGTCGAGCGTGACGACGAAGCGCTGCAGGACGCCGCCGCCGATATTGCCGTCCATGTTCGAGTCGCTGAACGAGCCGCCCTTGGCGCTATCGAGGTCGGCGACCGGCAATGCGATCGTCCGGTCGCCGAGGGTCAGGCTCGGCAGGCGCGCGACGTAGGACGTGACCTTGCCGCCCACTCCCCAACCCGTGACGGCGGTGACGCCTGGGGTAAAGCGCGCCCGCAGGTCATGGGCGGCGACGAACGGGGAGGTGACGTCGATCTCCGATCGCGAACCCGTATCGATGTCGAACCGCGCGGGCAGATCGTCGATGAAGCCCCGAACCTGAGGCAGGTGGTCGTAGAACACGAAGGGGATCGGATCGCCCGCGTCCATCGGTCTGAATTTCGCCGGGTCGGTGAAGGTGATCGTGCGAGCGCCGTAGTCGATGCGCGTGGCGAAGCGACGGATCAGCTCGAAGCCGACCATTCCGTCGACCGGGATCCCTTCGATAGAGGGGTCGTACACGTTCGTGGCGAAACCGACCTGGTCGCGCAGATGCAGAGCGCCCAGGGCAATGTCGGGAACCTCGACGAAGCCGCTGGTCTCGTGCCCCTCGCCCGCGCCGTTGGTCTGGAACTCGCCCACCGACTTGAGACCCAGTCGCTTGACGAGCGCAGGCGAGATCAGGGTGTGGCCGCCGGTGTCGACGATGAAGGTGAACGGACCTTGCCCGTCGACCTTGGCCTCGACGTAGATGTGGTTGTTCAGTAGACGGAAGGGCAGCGTCACGCTGGACGAACCGTCCTCGATACGGCCGCCGGACGGCGGACCCGGCGGGCAGGCATAGGCGTCCAGTGGGCGTGCCGGCCCGACCGTCACCGTTCGCAGGGTCAGATGCTCATAGGAGTCGGGGCCTTCGCCGGGATCGTTGGTGATCCTGTGGGCCATGGGGACGCCGTTCTCGGGCCGCCAGTCGGCGAACAGGGTGCGCGTGTGGAAGAAGGCGGCGTCCTCGTCGATCTCGATCAGCAGGTGGGTCTCGGCGTCGAACCAGGAGTCGAAGGGCTTGCCGCCCGGCGGCTTGACCAGAAGGTGGTCGGCCAGGCGCCCCTCGCGCGTTGCGCGGCCAAGATAGGCGATCGCAGCGCCGCCACGCCCCGACGTCCACCAGCGGTTGGACCGCCGGTAGGCCTCGTTGATGGCCAGCTCCTGCTTGTCGCCGCCCTGCTCGGGGGTGTCCGCGCCGGAAATGTCCTGCATCCAGGGAATGCGGGTGTCGAAGCCGTCCCCCTGGCGGACGCCGCCCGCCTCCTGCGCGTCGACGTAGGCGCCGCTGGCGAGGTCCGTGTCCCAGGTCTCCGAGCCGGTGAGGCCCGACCCGCTCCAGTTGTAGACAGCATGCACCGCCCCGGCCGCCAGCGTCCCGGCCATCGCCTTCTGGTTCGCGGCAAGCACGGCGTCAGCCGTCTGGGTGACCGGCTCGGCGTGGGCCGCTGCAGCGAGAGCGAGGACGGCGAGGGAAGGGGCGAGGCTGCGCATGGCGGAGTTGTAGGGCCACAACGTCGCGATCCGGCAGTGAATAATCGGAAAGGCTTGGGACGGCGCGCAGCGCCGGGACGGATGGGGAAGGCAGCTCCGACCAAGCCGGAAGGTTATA
>JAFANN010000235.1 GCA_019232665.1 Caulobacteraceae bacterium
TAGAACCAGCCCCTGATCTTGAACCAGATCAGGGGAATGATCGTGCTCAGCGCAACCATCGCAAGCCCGAAAGGGTATCCCCACGGCCAGTTCAATTCCGGCATGTACTTGAAGTTCATGCCGTACACGCCGGCCACGACGGTTGGCGGGATGCCGGCGATCGAGACAATCGTCAGGACCTTGAAGACTTCGTTCTGCGCGATCCCGATCAGCCCAACGAGTGCGTCGAGCACGAACTGGACCTTGTTGCTCAAGTGCTCCTGGTATTCGTTCAGTGACGCGATGTCGTGCCTGACGCTGGTGAGGCGAGCCTTGAGGTCAGCCTGAGAGGCGTCGCACCCGAACTGTTCGGCGAAAGCCACGACCCGGACCAGGCCCAGCAGACCATTCCGGACTTCCGACAACCGGTTCCCCAACCGCCCGACTTGGCGAAGCTGCGCGCGCAAAGCCATGTTTATGCGCACGGGCCTTCGCGCCTGCTTGTCGTCCCGATGGAATGCCGCGGCCGAAACCGTGCCGAGATCCGCGGCGAGACGCTCCAGCCCATCGGCGATTCGATCGACGATCTCTTCGTTGATACGGGTGAAGACCTCCAGGCCATTGGCCGGGTCCGCGCTTCCAGCCTCGAAGCTGGCGCCGACGGCGTCAAACGCGGACGACGGCGTAAAGCGGATCGTCGCCAGCCGTCCCTGCGACAGGACAAATCCAACGTTCGCTGGCCCTTCTTCCGCCGGGTGCGGCGCCGCCGAGGGCGCAGTCAGCGTCAGGGCGCCGTTGCGGTTGCGCAACCGGCGCGAAGCTTCGATCTCAGTCAGGTCTTCCAGTGTGGGGATGGTCGTCCCAATCAGGGCCTCCGCCTGGGCGATCTCCTCCGGCGTCGGAGAAAGGAGATCCAGCCACACTGCTGGCGACCCTGACGAGGAATCTGGAAACATCCTCAACATCGGTCGATGACCTCCAGATTGGATCGCAGTGAGGTCATGGACGCCCCCGGGACATCGAGAGTTCTGACCCTAAGTAGAGTCGGTTGAGGTTCGGAAGCTGCCGTAACTCCCGGGCCTGAACTCGCCGTTCACGGCGTCCCGCTCAGCGCCAGGCGAAGACCGGCTGTTCCAGGTGGTCGACGCGGGTGATGCGGCCGGCGACAAGTTCGCGCAGCTGGTAGACGAGCGCGGCCGTGGGCGCGTGCACGTGGCGATCGCCCATCCGGAGGCGGATCACCGGCCGATCGCTCTCCGGGATCGTCTCGAACTCGACGGCGTCCTCCTGGCCGATGTGGTCAAGGCGGATCCTCCTGACGTAGGCGACCTCATCGGGGTTGAGCGTCATGGCGCTGGCGTCGTCGAGCCAGGCCACCACGGGCGTGATCGCGTAGCCTGAACGGGTCGGATAATCGTCGAGAACGCCGAGGAGGTTTTCGCGCCCGAGGCTGAGCCCCAGCTCCTCCTGCAGTTCGCGAAGCGCGGTCTCCTCGAGCGTTTCGCCAGGATCGCAGCGGCCGCCCGGAAGCGCCCATTGGCCGGCGTGGGCGCGCATCCTGGGCACGCGCTTGGTGAGCAGGAAGGCGGTCTCGCCCGAGCCGTCGTCGGCCTCCACGAGCGTGATCGCCACGGCCGCCCGCTTGAGCTCTGGCGCCTCGCAGGCGACGCGCGGAAACGCGGCGCAGCGCTGGGCGATCTCCTCGCGGAAAACGGCGGCGAACGGGTAACTCATCGGACGCTCCTCCGGGTCATCTCATGCCGCCTGGTCTTTGCTGCCCCTTTAACTCGTCATCGCCGGCCGTCAGTGCCGGCGACCCATGGTCAGGCTGGATAGGCGCCAGCATTGACCGCGCCGGGCGGCGCGGTCACGCGAGGCCGCGGCCGCCCAGACGTTCCGTCCGTCGTGGCCGCGCCAGGAACGCGGCCATTGCCCGTCGCCCGCCAAGCCTAACCATGGGTGGCCGGCACTTCGGCCACGGCTGTCCGGTTCATTTTGCTGGACGAGGCGCACGACGCTGATTCTACTCGGATTCAAACACTTGCCGGTGATTTGGACACGAGAGGAGACAACGCCGTGCGCCACCACAAT
>JAFANN010000255.1 GCA_019232665.1 Caulobacteraceae bacterium
GCTTCGTCTCCCCGACTTCCGCGATTATGCGGTCGCCGTCCCCTCCCCCGGCGCGACCACGGCGGAGTCCACCCGGGTCATGGGCTGCTTCCTGCGTGACGTGATGAAGCTGAACATGGACCACAAGAACTTCCGCCTGTTCAGCCCCGACGAGAACAACTCCAATCGCTGGCAGGACGCCCTGGAGGTCACAAACCGCGCCTGGCAGGCGGACACCTTCCCCTACGACGATCATCTGGCGCGCGACGGCCGGGTGATGGAGGTGCTCAGCGAGCACCAGTGCCAGGGCTGGCTGGAGGGCTACCTCCTCACCGGCCGGCACGGCTTCTTCTCGTGCTACGAGGCGTTCATCCACATCATCGACTCGATGTTCAACCAGCACGCCAAGTGGCTGAAGGTGTGTAACGAGATCCCATGGCGGCGGCCGATCGCCTCGCTCAACTACCTGCTTTCCAGCCACGTCTGGCGTCAGGACCACAACGGCTTCAGCCACCAGGATCCCGGCTTCATCGACCACGTGGTGAACAAGAAGGCCGAAGTGGTGCGCGTCTACCTGCCGCCGGACGCCAACTGCCTGCTCTCGGTCACCGACCACTGCCTGCGCAGCCGCAACTACGTGAATGTGGTCGTCGCCGGAAAGCAGCCCGCGCCGCAGTGGCTGACGATGGGCGAGGCGATCCGCCATTGCGAGGGCGGCCTTGGCATCTGGGAGTGGGCCAGCAACGACAGGGGCGGCGAGCCGGACGTGGTGATGGCCTGCTGCGGCGACGTCCCCACGCTGGAGACCCTCGCCGCCGTCCAGCTGCTGCGCGAGCACGCGCCGGAGCTGAAAATTCGGGTGGTCAACGTCGTCGACCTGATGAAGCTGCAGCCGGCGTCGGAGCACCCGCACGGCCTCACCGACCAGGATTTCGACGCCATCTTCACCACCGACACGCCGATCATCTTCGCATTCCACGGCTATCCGTGGCTGATCCACCGGCTGACCTATCGCCGCCACTGCCACGAGAACCTGCACGTGCGCGGCTATAAGGAAGAGGGGACGACCAGCACACCGTTCGACATGTGCGTGATGAATGACCTCGACCGCTTCCACCTTGTCGGCGACGTCATCGACCGGGTGGGCAAGCTCGGATCGCGCGCCGCCTACGCCAAGCAGGCGATCCGCGACAAATTGATCGAGCATCGCGAATACATCTGCCGCTACGGCGACGACATGCCGGAGATCTCTGGCTGGCGGTGGGGCGGTCGAGGTCGGACAGCGACAACGTCGACCGAAGGTGACAACGCCTAAAGGACTTTGGCGTCTTGAGCGTCTACGCCATCCGCCACGGCGAGACGGAGTGGAGCCTCAACGGCCGCCACACCGGCGTCACCGACCTGCCGCTCACGGCCAACGGCCGGCGCCTCGCCGGCGCGCTGAAGGCCGCGCTCGGCAGCCGGCCCTTCGCCCTGGTGATGGTGAGTCCGATGCAGCGCGCCCGCGTCACGGCCGAGCTCGCCGGGCTGGGCGAAAATGCGGTCGTCGACCCGGACCTGATGGAATGGAACTACGGCGACTACGAGGGGCTCACCCCCGCTCAAGTCCACGCCCAGCAGCCCGGATGGATGGTCTTCCGCGACGGCTGCCCCCATGGCGAGACGCCCGCCGAGGTCGGCGCCCGCGCCGACCGGGTCATCGCCAGGGCGCGTTCGGTCGACGGCGACGTCGCCCTCTTCGCCCACGGCCACATCCTGCGCGTCCTCGTCGCCCGCTGGATCGACCTGCCCGCGCAAGCCGGCCAGCGCTTCCTGCTCGGCACCGGCACCCTCTGCATCCTCTCCGACTACCGCGGCGTCCCGGCCATCCAGGTCTGGAACGGCCCGCTGGGGGGGTGAGGACGAAGATGGGTTATCGTCGGGGATGCCTGACCGACTGCTCCAGATCGGCGCCTGCCGCGCCATCGTCTACGACGCGCACGGACCGGCCCTGCGGACCGAAGCCGACGCCAGCGACTTCCTAGCGAAGGCGTGGAGCATGCAGCGGATACGGTCGTGATCCCCGTCTCCCGGATCGACGACGCCTTCTTTCAGCTTCGAACCCGCCTAGCGGGCGGGATCGTCCAGAAGTTCGTCAACTACCGCCTGCGCCTCGTCGTCCTCGGCGACATCTCCCCCTGGACCGATAAGAGCGAGGCTCTGCAGGACTACGTCCGGGAATCCAACCGCGGCCGCGCTCTGTGGTTCGTGACTGACCTGGCGGAACTGGAGTCCGCGGCCGCCAGGCTCTGAGGGCCTGCGGTTCAGCCGCGCCTGCGTCCAGCGTCGTCCCGGTTACGCTCGGGCCTCGCGGGTCCTAGGTTCGCCAGTCCCTCGTCGATCTCGCGCAGGGTCTGCGCCAGCTCCGCCTCGTAGGCCTTGAACTGCCGCCGCCACGCGCTCTGCGGCCTCGCCGGTCCGGCGCGCATGATCGCCAGCTGCCACTCGACCTTGCCGCGAGCCTTCAGGAGCTTCCTGCGTAGCTCGGCGGCGTCGCCGGTGGGCGTTGTTTTCGACCACCACATTGCGCCCCTACCCGTGGCCTTCCGACGGGGCCGAGTCGTACTCGTCCCTCCGCCGTGGCCAGTTGGGGTAGGCCTCCCCGTTCCGACCTTCGGGCGTGAGGTCCAGGTAGTGGTTCGCGCCCAACAGCGCGTCCAGGCCCCGGGCGTAGGTGGAGTAGGTGTGGAACACCTCTCCCGCCGCATTCTTGCAGAACACACTGACGCCGGGCAGCTCCTGGTCGAGGTAACGCGGATCGGTCTGGATGGTCCCGAAGTTGTAGTCGATCCGGCCCGAAGCGATCTGCTCGTCGGTGAATGAGACGTGGAAGTCGTAGTTGAAGTCGCCGCCGAGGGACGACACCCACTCGAAGTCCCAACCCATACGCGCCTTGTAGGCCAAAAGCTTGTCCAGTGGCGCGCGCGAGACGGCGACGATCCGCACGTTGTGCCGCTCGAGATGCGGCCTGGGTCCATCGATGTGCTCGGCCTGGAAGGTGCAGCCGGGGCAGGCGGCGCTCCACTCCGGCCTGTACATCAGATGGTGGATGATCAGCTGGCTGTGCTCGCCGAAGAGTTCCGGCAGGGTCTTGCGCCCCTCGGTGGTGTCGAATGCGTACGCCTTCTCCACCTTCACCCAGGGAAGATCGCGCCGCTGCGCCGCCAGGGCGTCGCCCTCGCGCATGTGCGCCTTCTCCTTGGCCAGCAGCGCTACGCGCGCCGCAAGCCATTCCTCCCGCGAGACCACCTTGGGCGAGGACATGGCCCCTCCTCCACTCGAACGGCCGTGGTTTCCGGGGATGATACTACGTCGCCGCGCAACCTCCACAGAAACCGGCTCACCTGCAGGAGCCGGCAAAGCCTCGCGCCTCGCAGGACTTACCCGGAGCGCCGGCGCCCTCGCCGGCGAACGGCCTCTCCGCCCCACCGCACCGCCGATCATCCACTCCAACGCATCTGCAGCCGAAGCACGCCGGCGAGGGCGCCGGCGCTCCGTGTGTTACCGGCAGACGCGTCGGACGCGACTACCTCCCCACCTCCGCATACACCGCCCTCTCGAACGCGCCGAACACCGCCAGAGCGTTGGGGTCTTCGAAGGGGAGGATTTGGGTCAGCCAGACGCCGGCGGTCATGCTGGCCGGGTCGGCCCAGTAGTAGGTGTTGAAGATGCCCGCCCAGGCGAGGGAGCCCGCGCCGCGGCCGTTGGGGCCGGGATCGCGGTTCGTCAGCCAACTGAGCCCCCAGCCGGCGGGCGCCTTGGCCTGCAAGGTCAGGTCGCGTGAGAGGACCTGGTTCACGCTGTTCAGGGCGCGCAGCGGCAGTCCGGCCAGCTGGTCCTGACGCATCAGGGCGATTGTCTCGCGCCGCAGCACCTGGGCGCCGTTCCAGCTCCCCTCGTGCAGGATCATCTGCAGGAAGGCCAGGTAGTCGTCGAGCGTGCTCAGCAAACCGCCCCCGCCGCTGAAGAACTCCGGCGGACCGGGAGGGACCGGCAGGTCCAACGGCGCCATGCTGCCGTCCGCGGCGCGCGCATTCAGCCCGGCCATGCGCGGCGCCATGGCGGGGGTCGGCGCGAACGCCGTGTCGGCCATGCCCAGCGGGGCGAAGATGTGATCGGCGAAATAGGCGTCCAGCCTCTGGCCGGAGACCGCCTCGACGACCTTGCCGGCCCAATCGATTCCGATCCCGTATTCCCACGCCGTCCCCGGATCGAAGGCCAGGGGCGTCTCGAGCGCGGCGTTGAGCCCCGTGATGAAGCTCGGCAGCCCAGTCTGGGAGATGAAGCGCTGCAGGTCGGCGTTCCACATCTCGTAGGCGAAGCCAGAGGTATGGGCCAAAAGCCGCCGCAGGGTGATCTCCCCCTTGGCCGGCCGCAGGCGCGGCGTCCCGTCGTCCGCGAACCCCACCAGCACCTTCGGCGCCGCCAGCGCGGGAAGCAGCCGCCCCAACGGCTCGTCCAGATCGACACGCCCCGCCTCGACCAGCTGCATGGCGGCGACGGCGGTGACGGCCTTGGTCATCGAGGCGATACGGAACACCGCGTCGGTCCGCATCGGCGGCCCGCCCTTCAGATCGCTCGGCCCAAAGGCGCCGCGCCAGAGCGTCTTCCCCCGGCTCACCGCCCCGGCCACGAAGCCCGGCACGGGATGGGCGCCAGCGGCCGCTTCGAGCTCGGAGCCGATCGTATCGGGCATGGAGGGATTTCCTCTGTGTTGTTCCGATTGGGTTTTCGGCCAGCTTTACCACCGACCCGAACGCGGGAAATATGCTCGCAGCCGTACTCAAGAAGGCGGCGGCCCAGTCGGGCGCTGAGAAGCGCGGGCGCCAGGACGCCGGGAGGTCGCGCAGATGGAGTACATACTCGAGCATCCAGGCCTCGTCCTGATCACCTCGCTCCTGATGCAGGGGCTCGGGGCCTACGTCGGGCACGTCGTGGGCGGGCGATGGGCGGAAACGCATGTGCTGGAGCGGAGCGACTACCGCACGATCATCAGCGCCACGCTGACCTTGCTCGCCCTGCTCATCGGTTTCAGCCTGACGATGGCCGTCAACCGCTATGACCTGCGAAAGACTTATGAAGAAGCTGAGGCCAACGCGATAAGCTCGGAATTTCGCCGCGTCTCGGTGATGCCGAATGCTGCGGAAGTGCGCGACCTTCTTATCCGCTACACCGACCTGAGGATTCAGTTCTATCAGGTCCGCCATCGCGGCCAGTTGAAGAACATCGTCACGGAGACACGAATTCTCCAGGACAAGCTCTGGTCCAGCGTCGCGCCTACCGCACTCGCCCAGCCGCCGGCTGTCACAGGACTGGTCCTGTCCGGGATGAACGATGCGATCAATGCGGAGAACTACGCCGAGGCGGCGTGGAGGAACCACATCCCGGTCGGCGCGTGGTTCCTGATGGGTTTCGTCGCGGTCGTGGCCAACGTCCTGCTGGGCTATGGCGAGGAGCACAAGCACCGGTCGACCCTGACCATCCTGCCCTTCATCGTATCGGCGGCGTTCTTCCTGATCTCGGACGTCGACAGCCCCAACTACGGCCTCATCCGAATGCCGCCGAACAACCTGATCGCCCTCGCCCAAACGCTGAAGGCGCACGCACCGGGCTGAGGAGCTTTGGATCCTCCTCCGCGAAGCGGGGG
>JAFANN010000296.1 GCA_019232665.1 Caulobacteraceae bacterium
CTGCCGTCGCTCAACCCGATCCCCTATGACGAATATCGCAGGGCGATCATCGAAAGCGGGATCAAGATCGTCGAGACCGCCGGCCGCAGCCCTATCGACCACCTGCCCGCCTTCAAGGAGGCCGGGATCAAGGTGATCCACAAGTGCACGTCGGTCCGCCACAGCGTCACGGCGGAGCGGCTGGGCGTGGATGTGATCTCCATCGACGGCTTCGAATGCGCCGGTCACCCGGGCGAGGACGACATCGGACTGGTGGTGTTGTTGCCGGCCACGGTCGATGCGGTGAAGATCCCCGTGATTGCATCGGGCGGCATGGCCGACGGCCGCTCCCTCGCAGCGGCGCTCGCCCTGGGGGCGGACGGCGCGAACATGGGCACCCGGTTCATGGCCACAAAGGAGGCGGCTATCCATCAGAACGTGAAGGAAGCGATCGTCAAGAACACCGAACGCGACACCATCCTCACCAACCGGACGCTGAAGAACACCGCGCGCGTCGCCCGCAATGCGGTCTCCGAGGAAGTCGTGCGGATCCAACAGGACCCGACCAAGACGATCGACGACGTGCGCGAGCTGGTGTCCGGCGCACGTGGTCGCGCCAACGTGATGATCGGCGGGGACATCCACGGCGGCATCTGGTCGGCGGGCCAGAGCCAGGCCCTGATCCACGACATCCCCACCTGCGCCGAGTTGGTGAAGCGGATCAATTCGGAAGCGGAGGACATCATCCGCAACCGCCTCGACCGGATGGTGGCGACGCAGAAGGCGACCGAGCCGGCGTAGCGGTCTCCTGGAGAAGGTGGCCGCGAAGCGGGTCGGCCAAGAGAATTATTAGGCCACGGACCTCCCGGACTACACGGACGACTTTCTGCGCCTCCGGCGCAATAGTTCGGTCGAGAATCGTTGAATTCTTTTTTCGTCCGTGTGGTCCTTGAGGTTCGTGGCCTAATTGACTTTGACGCCGCGGGTATCCGCCAGCAGGCCATTGCGACGTCTTTCGCGCTGTTTCGACGTCTTGGCGGTCGTCCAATCGCGCAGCTTTCGCCCGCTGGGCGAAAGGGTCCGAAGGAGGCCTGCTCTTTTTTGAATGGAGTCCCACGCCTTGAGCGGCGTCTTGGCGACTTCGACAAAGTCCCCACACCCATCCGCGATTCTTTTCCGAGGCTTGCGCGAGCGCAAAGCAGGGGCTGGCGGAACAGTGGAAATGGCACTTACATGTCCACAAGTGGGAAGGGGCCGGCGTATGATGGAACCGTCTCGGGAAAGCCCGATCGCGCTGGAGACGCGCGTGCGCGCGCTCGTCGCCTTACGTCCGCCGCTCAGCGGGACGGCTTACCGCCTTGCCCTTCTGTCGCTGAGGGCGCCCGCCGAGCCCTGGTGGGCCCCGCAGAAGGTGACTGAACCCTGACCCACGGTGGCGGACCGTCCTCGCGCTGGGCAGCCGGGGATTTCCACCTCGCCCCGAGGCGCCCTAAGCAGGACGTTCCTGTCCGCCCCGGAGCCCCGCATGTCCGACGCCCTCGCGCCCACCCTGCAGTCTACATTGGGCCAGGTGCGGATCGTAAGTTCGGAAGCGGGCCGTACGGCGATCGAGTACGAAGTGGGTCCGCAGATGTGTCACTCGGGCGGGGTGGCGCAGGGCGGGTTCGTCTGCGGGTGGATCGATGCGGCCATGGCCCATGCCTCGATCTCGCTGATGCCCGAGATGACGCCGATGTCGCTGGAGGTAAAGGTCAGCTACTTCGCCCCGGCTCGGCCGGGGCGGGTGATCGCCGAGGGCTGGATCGAGCGTCGTGGGCGGGCGACCTGCTTTGCTGAGGGGCGCCTGCTGGACTCGGAGGGCAAGGTGCTGGCCAAGGGAAGCTCCACCATTCGCCTCATCCCGCGCGAGGCGGTGGAGGCTAGCGCGCGGCGCGCCATCGGCTAGCACGAACGGGACGGCCCTGGGGCTATTGGCGTACTATCAAGGTTCCTTGGGCGCCGCGGGGCGAGACGCGCCGCGGCGTCAGCCTTGGGAGCGTGACATGCCGCGAGACCTCCGTTTGGTCGCTTGGCTGGCTCTGGCCGCAGGTCTTGTGACGCCCTCGCTCGGCGGGGCGCAGCCGGATGACGCGATGCGCCTGCCGTCCGACAACGTCACAACCGTCAACGGCGTGAAGACCGCCTGCACCGGTGTCGGAAAGGCTGCGCGCGAGGATCCGCGCTGGAAGGGATTCGCGGTGAGGATCGAGTCCGCCGCGCCCTCTGGCGACTACCTGGGTGGGGTGACCCTTGACGTCGCCAGCGACAAGGGCGTGCCTGTCATGGCGGTCACCTGTGCGTCCCCGTGGCTTCTGATGGACCTACCGCCCGGCGCCTACACGGTAACCGCCTGGAGCGGCAGGCGCGGCCCCAAGACGGTCAAGGTCCACGCCACCGCCAAGGGCCAGGCGCGCTACGTGATCGCGTTCCCCAAGGCGGCTCCTGCGAGTTGACCCCCGTGTCTGCCTAGCCCAGGGCGGTGACGTCGACCTGCGGACCGGATTTGAGGCGCTCCATGGAGAAGGTGGAGCTGACGTCGATGAGACCTGGGACGGCGGCGATGAGCCGGCGGTAGACGCGGTCGTAGTGGGCGATGTCCGCCACCAGGACTTTGAGCATGTAGTCCACATCGCCACTCATCCGGTGCGCCTCGACAATCTCTGGAATGCGCGCCACCGCGGCGGCAAAGGCGGCCAGCCAATCGGCGTCGTGACGGTTGGTTCGGATGGCGACGAAGGCGGTGAGGGCGAGGCCGAGGGCCTGGGGATCGAGCACAGCCACGCGGCTGCGGATCACGCCTTCCGCCTCCAGCCGCTTGACCCGCCGCCAACAGGGATTGGCCGAAAGGCCCACGCGCTCGGCGAGCTGCTGGACCGAGAGGGTGCAGTCTTCCTGGATGATTCCAAGGATCTTTCGATCGATGGAATCGAGATCGGCAATTTTGGCCATCCCGTAGCATGCTTGTCCCACGAATCGACGCTGTCCAGCGGAAATTTGGGATAACAGCGCGCCCGAACGCGGCTAGCTTTCTTCAGCTTCGGAAGATGGAGACGGACGTGAACGGGTTGGCGCGGGCGTTCAGTGAGCATCCCCGCTCGGTGGGCGAGAGCTACTTCGAGCACCTGGAGACGGCGATGAACTTCTCAGGAGCGCTGGCGGCGGCCGCGCTGGCCTGCTTTGTCCACGCCTTCCTGCCGTTCCTGTTCGTCACCACCGGCAGCCGCCAGATCCGCCGCATACACGATGCGATGGTCACTCATCGCGGGCGCGTCGGTGGTGAGCAGATCCACCACCAAGACACCAAGGACACCAAGCTTGAATTCAGCGCCTTCGGCGCAGGAGCCGGGATTTAATCTTCGCGCGCGGAGCGCGCTCTTCCAATGTTCTTGGTGTCGTTGATGTGGTGAAATGAAGATGCTTCAGGTCCGTAGGGTGGCCCCTGCGGATTTGGCGGCGGAGGCGACGATCTTGGCGGAGAGGGCGTCGATCTCTTTGTCGGTCAGGGTGCGGTCGGTCGGCTGGATCACCGCTTCCACGGCAACCGACTTCTTGCCCGCCTCGATCCCCGGACCCTCGTAGACGTCGAACACGCGCGCCTGGGCGATGAGGACGCGGTCGGCGGCGACGACGGCGCGGACGAGGTCGCCGGCCGGCCGGTCGCGGTCGACCACGAAGGCGAAGTCGCGGGTGAGGGGCATCAGCGGCGAGAGCTTCAGCGCCGGCTTGGTCTTCACGGCCTTCTTCTTCGGCTCGGGGATCGCCTCGAGATAGATCTCGAAGGCGAGGATCCCGTCTGCCGCGTCGAGAGCTGACAGCACACGCGGGTGCAACTCGCCGAAATCGGCCAGCACGGTCTTCGCGCCCAGCTTGATCTGAGCGTGGCGGCCGGGGCGCCACCAGGGATCCTCGTCCGCTTCCGCCGCCTGGAGGGAGGCGACGGGGGCGCCCAGCTCCGCAAGCAGGTCCATAAGGTCGGCCTTCAGATCGAAGATCGCCTCGCCTGACGACTTGTCCCAGTGGCGCGGGCCGCGGGGATCGACCGCGGCGGCGATAGCCATGCGTTGGTCCCCCGGCTCGTCGCCGGCGAAGATCGGGCCGATCTCGAACAGGGCCCCGCCGGGGAAGCCGCGCCGGGCGTTGCGGCCGAGCGCCTCCGCCAGGTTGGGTAGGATCGAGGGACGCATGGTGTCGAGGTCGGAAGCGATCGGATTTGCCAGCACCAGGCGCGCATCGCCGCCGCCGAACAGGGCGGCGTTGCGGCGGGCGGTGAACGACCATGTCAGGGTCTCCTGATAGCCGGCGGCGGCTAGCGCCCGGCGGGCGGCGCGCACGCGCGACTGGCGCACGGTGAGTACGCCGCCGATGGCGCGGGGCAGGTCAGGCAGGGGTTCGGCCGGCAGGGCGTCGTAGCCCTCGATCCTCGCCACCTCCTCGACGAGGTCGGCCTTGCCGTCGACGTCGCGCCGCCAGGATGGCGGCTGCGCGGTCCCTCCATGGACCTTGAAGCCGAGCTTGCGAAGGATCTCGTTCACCCGCGCGGCGCTGACGTCGAGGCCGGAAAGCCGGCGCACATAGGCGGGGTCGAATGCGATCGGTGCGGGATCGGCCGGGGCCTCGCCGGCGAAGCGGATCTCCGACGGCTCGCCGCCGCAGAGATCGAGGATCAGCCGCGTCGCCAGCTCCACGCCCGGAACCAGGGACCGTGGATCGACGCCGCGGGCGAAGCGGTACTGGGCGTCGGAGACGATGCCGGTGTCGCGGCCGGTCTGGGCCGTGCGTAGGGGATCGAACCAGGCGCTCTCGATGAAGACATCGGTGGTCTCCTCCGAGCAGCCGGTGCTCACGCCGCCCATCACGCCGCCCAGCCCGATGGCGCCGGAGGCGTCGGCGATCACGCAGATCTCCGGCGTGACCTCATAGGTCTCGCCGTCCAGCGCGGCCACGGTCTCGCCGGGGCGGCCAAGGCGCGCCTCGATCCAGTCGCCGGTGAGCTTGCCCACGTCATAGACGTGCAGGGGGCGGCACCGGTCCTGGGTGAGCAGGTTGGTCACGTCCACCAGGGCGCTGATCGAGCGCTGGCCGATCGACTTCAGCCTGGCCTGCAGCCATGGCGGCGAGGGTCCGTTGCGCACGCCGCGGATCACCCTGCCCGCGAAGGCCGGGCAGGCTTCGGGCGCGGGCAGCCGGATGTCGATCGGGCAGGGGAAAACGCCCGGAACCGGCTCGACAGGCTTGTCGATGAAGGCTCCCAGGTCGGCGGCGGCGAGGTCGCGGGCGATACCCTGCACGCCCAGCCAGTCGGAACGGTTGGGGGTGACCTCGAAATCGATCACCGCCTCCAGGCCGAGAGCCTCGGCGGCGGGGGCGCCGACCGCGAGGTTATCCGCCAGCTCGAGGATGCCGTCGGACTCCTCGGCGATCTCCAGCTCCGCGGCCGAGCAGAGCATGCCGTTGGAGAGCACGCCGCGCACCGGCCGCGGCTCGAGCGTGATGCCCG
>JAFANN010000179.1 GCA_019232665.1 Caulobacteraceae bacterium
TGGCGGACGAGCACGTGGCGCAGGCGCGGCTCGTGGAACAGCGCGTCGTAGATCGGCAGCACCGCGCCGCCCGGATAGCCGAAGAGGTCGGTGACGCCCTGGTCGACAAGCGCCTGGACGACGATCTGGGCGCCGGTCATCACGCGCGGCTCGGCCTGGGTAGCCTGGCCTGGGGCGGGGGTGTCTATGCGGGTGGGGGCGTTCATCGGGCTTCGCTTTGCAGAAGGACAAGAAAAAAGGCCCGCGAGGGGCCTTGGGGAACGCGACCAAGAGCAGACGGGACTGGCCCTCTTCAGGCCCCCGCCGCCATCGGCCGCCGACTAAGTACGATCAGCGCCACGCGCATGGATCGCTCTCCTGCTAACCCACTGACTTAAACCCGCCTGCCGAGGGGCGGTCAAGCGTCGAGGGCAGGGAGGACAGCCGAATGACCCCATCCGGGGCAGGCGCCACGCGGGGCCAGTCGGGGGTCTGATTGCGGAACCAGGTGAGCTGCCGCTTCGCATAGCGGCGCGTGTCGGTCTGGGCCCTCGCCAGCGCTTCCTCCAGCGGGATATCGCCCCGGAGGTGAGCGGCCAGGGTCTGGACGCCCAAAGCCTTCCTGAGCGGACTGGCCGACGGGAGGTCCCGCTCCATCAGGCGGCGAACTTCGTCGATCGCCCCATTGCGGACCATGCACTCCAGACGGGCGTCGCAACGTCGGTAGAGTTCGGCTCGCGGCAGAGTGACGACCACGCCGCGCCATTCGCCGGGCGCAAGCGGCGCGGGAGACTCCTTCCGCCAGTCGCTGAGCGAGCGGCCGGTCGCGAGCCACACTTCCATGGCGCGGGTCAGCCGCAGGACGTCGCCTCGTTCGATCCTGCTGGCGACGTCGGGATCGAACGTGGCGAGCTCCCCCCTGAAACGCGTCTCCCCGAGTTTCTCCAGTTCTGCCACAGCCGCCTCCCGCACAGCGGCCGGAATGGCGGGTATGTCGGCCAGACCCTCCGTGAGTGCGCGCAGATAGAGCCCCGTCCCGCCGACGATTACCGCTGGACGGCCTCGCGAGGCGATGTCGGCGAGACACTGGCGGGCTTCGGTCAGCCAACGACCGACCGACCAGACCTCGCCGGCATCGGCGACGCCGTAGAGATGATGGGGAAGCGCCCTCATCTCGTCGGGTCCCGGCCGGGCCGTGAGGATCTCCAGGTCCGCGTACACCTGCATCGAGTCGGCATTGACGATCTCGCCGTCGATCTCCGTCGCCAGGTCGAGGGCGAGGCGCGATTTGCCCGAGGCCGTGGCGCCGGCGATGAGCCAGACGCGCGGCGGGGCGTCAGCCGTCATGGCACGGCGCTCCCGGATTGCACCTGCGATGACGCCTTCAATATTCGCTCCTCAGCAGACGCCCCAAATCGCCGCGTCGTTCTTGCCAATCCCTCAGAAACGAGGCGCCTTAGCACGATGAGCCGCGTTTCAGGCGGCCGGGAGGGGGCATGACGCCATACACACCTGCCTTGCGGGCCGCCTGCGCATCCGTCGTCATCCTGGGAGCGATCCTCGGGACCGGCGCTTCGGCGCAGGGCGCATACGATCCGACTGAGAAGTCTATCGGCGAGTTGGAAGCGGATCTGGCGGCGGGGCGCACCACGTCGGTCGGACTCGTGGAGGCCTATTCCCACCGGATCGAGATGCTCAATCCGAAGCTCCGGGCGGTCATCGTCGTCAATCCTCGCGCAATGGAGGAGGCCCGCACCGCCGACACCGCCCGTGCCGCCCATCGGGTCCAGGGACCGCTGGCCGGCGTGCCGATCCTCATCAAGGACAACATCGAGAGCGCCGACCCGATGCCGACGACCGCCGGGTCGCTCGCCCTCGAACACAACATGCCAGGTCGCGACGCACCCATCGTCGCGCGCCTGCGCGCTGCGGGCGCGATCATCCTTGGCAAGACCAACCTGTCCGAGTGGGCGAACTTCCGCTCGAGCCACTCCATCAGCGGTTGGAGCGCTGTGGGCGGTCAAGCGCGGAATCCATACGCTCTCGATCGTTCGCCGTGCGGATCCAGCGCCGGCTCAGGCGCTGCGACGGCAGCCAGCCTCGCCGCGGCCGCGATCGGCACCGAGACGGATGGGTCGGTGACCTGCCCGTCGGCGGTTGCAGGTCTGGTTGGTCTGAAGCCGACTGTGGGCCTCGTCTCGCGCACCCACATCGTCCCCATCAGTCATACGCAAGACACGGCTGGCCCGATGGCGCGGAATGTGCGGGACGCCGCGCTGCTGCTGTCGGCGATCGCGGGCTCCGATTCAGCGGATCCGGCGACGGCGGAGGCCGACGCGCACAAAGTCGACTACGTGGCCGCCCTCGATCCACACGCCTTGCGGGGGGTGCGGATCGGCGTGATGCGGTTCGCCGCCGGCTTCCATCCGCGGACTGCGGCGGCATTCGAGCAGGCCCTCGCCACCCTGCGCGCGGCCGGCGCGACCCTCGTTGAGATCGAAAAGGCGCCCGACGTCGGGCCTCTGCGCGAGTACGAGCAGACAATCCTGAAGACCGAGCTCAAGGTAGATCTCGCCGCCTACCTCGCCACCACATCACCCGAGGAGGTTCCAACCCGCACCCTGGCGGACTTGATTGCTTTCAACCGCGGCCATGCGGACCGTGAATTGCTACTGTTCGGACAGGAATTGTTCGAAGAGAGCGAGGCGACGAAGGGGCTCGACGATCCCGGCTATCTCAGGGCCAGATCCGAGGCGCATCGCATGGCCGGCCCAGACGGCATCGACGCCATGCTGGCGGCCAACAACGTCTCGGCGCTGGTGGGGCCGACCCTTGGACCGTCATGGTTGATTGATCCCGTCCTCGGCGATCGCTCCGTAGGCGGAGGCGCCGGCGCGCCGCCAGCGATCGCCGGGTATCCGCACCTCACGGTGCCTATGGGCCTGGTGGACGGGTTGCCGGTCGGCCTCTCGATCATCGGTCCTTCCTGGAGCGAGGCGCGGCTGCTGGCCTACGGCTACGCCTACGAACAGGCCTCGCACGCCCGGCAGGCGCCCAGTTACAGAGAACATGCCGCACCAGCGGATGCGAAAGAGAGCGCGGGCTGGGTCGCGGCCGGCGAGGTCCTTCGCTAATCAGGCAGCGCGGTCCGACCGCCAAAGAAGTTGCAGGGGGGAGTGCGATGAAACGCTTTCTTGGCCTGGTGGCGGCCTCGAGCCTGACCTCGGCCGCCGTCTGGGCAGCGCCGGTGACGAAGGACCTTCCGCCGCGGGCGATCACGAGCCCGACCAGCATCGACTCGCCGTCCCGCCCAGAGACCGCGCCGGCGCCGGTCCCCGACCTCTTCTATGTCCGGAGCGTCGTCGACGCCGCCTGGACCCCCGACGGCAAGACCGTGGTCTTCTCCACCAACCTCACCGGACGCTTCAACCTGTGGAAGGTGTCGTCGGCGAGCGGTTTTCCGGAGCAGCTGACCCAATCGGACGATCGCCAGTCGGCCATCGCCATCTCTCCCGACGGGTCCACGGCGGTCTTCGAATCCGACCGCGCCGGCGCGGAGATCTATGACCTCTACGCCGTTCCCATCGCAGGCGGTCCGACGGTCGATCTGACGTCGACTCCAGACGTCACCGAGACGCACGCCATCTTCTCGCCGGACGGCAAGCTGCTGGCCTTCAATCGCCGGCCGAAAACCGCGCCTTCGACCGATGTTGCGGTTCTCGACGTCGCCACACGGCAGGTGAGGGTCCTCACCCACGAGGCGGCGCCCGATCACGAGTGGAGCGTCGTCGCCTGGACTCGCGACGGTCGCGGCCTGATCGCCAACCGCGCCAACTTCAAGGGCGACGAAGCGCAGGTGTTCGTCATCGACGTCGCGACGGGCGCGGCGCGCGCCGTGACCCGCGAGCACGGTTTCGTCCTCGCTTCCGACGTAAGCCCGGACGGCGCCCAGATCGCCGCGACGGTCGAGACTCCTGCCGGCAACCGACAGGCCGCGCTCATCCCGGTCTTGGGCGGCGAGCCCCGCCTGCTGATGAAGGACGTGTGGGAGCAGGAGGCGGGCCGCTTCTCCCCGTCGGGGAATACGCTGACCTTCGCCGACAACGTCGACGGCCGCGTCAGCCTCTACGCCGTGGCGCCGGGGCAGGGCGCGCCGCATCGCCTGGGAGACAAGCCCGGCGTCGACCGCCAAGCGGCCTCCTCAACGACGAGCATCTCCCCCGACGGGACCCGGCTGCTCTACATTCACCAGTCGTCGACGACGCCTCCGGACATTTGGGTGCAGGATCTGGCGAGCGGCCGGACTGCGCCGATCACCCGCCTGGGTCTCGCGAGCATCGATCCGGCTCGCCTGCCGGCTTCGCAGATCGTGCACTACCCGAGCTCCGACGGGACGGTCATCTCGGCCTTCTTCTGGGCCCCGTTCAATGCGCCGCGAAATGGCAAGGCGCCGGCGATAGTGCTCCCGCACGGCGGTCCGACGGGACAGACGCTCGACACCTTCAACCGCACGGCCGTGGCGCTTGCCTCGCGCGGCTATTTCGTCATCGCGCCAAACCCCCGCGGCTCGACCGGCTACGGCCGAGCCTTCGAGGAGGCCAATCGCAAGGACCTGGGCGGCGGGGACCTCGAAGACGAGGTGGCCGGCGTGAAGTTCCTGGTCGCTACGGGCTACGTCGACCCGCACCGCGTCGGGATCACGGGCGGGTCGTACGGCGGCTACATGACCCTCATGGCTGCGGCCAAGACGCCCGACCTCTGGCGCGCTGCGGTCGAGGAGTACGGCATCATCGACTGGCTTCACATGTACCAGACCGAGGCGCCCACCCTGCAGCAGTACCAGATCGGCCTGATCGGCGATCCGGGGAAGGACAAGGCGGTCTACGAGGCGTCGAGCCCCCTGACCTACATCCATCACCTGTCCGCACCTTTGCTGGTCCTGCAGGGGGACAACGACATCCGCGTGCCGCGCACCCAGGCGCTGCAGATTGTCGACCTGCTGAAGAAGGACGGCCGCACGGTGGACGTCCATTTCTACCCCAACGAGGGCCACGGCTTCGTCAAGCGCGAGAACCAGATCGACGCTCTCGAGCGGACGATCGCCTGGTTCGACAAGTACCTGAAGGGATCGGAGCAGCCGTAGGCGCTACTCATCCAACACACAAATCGCCGGGGTTTTCCTCCATTCACCCCAATTCGCCTGTCATCCCGGGCCGTAGCGAAGCGGAGCGAAGCGAGGACCCGGGACCCAGGGGACTGGAACGGCTATCGCGGTTCGCGAACCTCAGCGCCTCGCCCAGTTTCCTGGGTCCCGGGTCGTCGCTTCACCCGGCTAAAGCCGGGTTCGCTACCGCCCGGGATGACAGGCGTGGAGGAGGGTTGGGCGCGGGGTTGGCGCTTGAGCTTCGCGCTACCGCCCCTGGAAGACCGGCTTACGCTTGGCGACGAAGGCGGCCGAGGCGTCGCGGTGGTCGGAGGTCGTCATGGTGCGGACCATGTTGAAGGACTCGATGTCGAGCACTTCCGAAAGCGTGCCGGTCTCGGCGGCGTTGAGGTTGCGCTTCATGTAGCCGACGGCGACCGTCGGCAGGGCCGCCAGCTCCCGCGCCCAGGCCTTGCCCGCGGCCTCGATATCCTCGCGCGAGGCGACCCGATTTACGATGCCCAGACGCAGGGCCTCCTCGCCGGTGATGACATCGGCGCTGAAATAGAGCTCGCGCACCTTCGCTGCGCCCACCAGCTGCGTCAGGAAGTAGCTGCCGCCGTAGTCGCCCGAGAGACCGACCTTGGAAAAGGCGGTGGTCAGCTTGGCGTCGACGGCGGCGATGCGCAGGTCGCAGGCGAGGGCGATCGAAAGGCCTGCCCCTGCGGCTGGCCCCGGAATGACCGCCAGGGTCGGCTTGGGCATCTCGTGCAGCACGCGGGAGATGTCTGCGCTTGCACGCAGGCCGTGGGCTCTCTGCTCGATGTCGAATTCATTGGCGCCGTCGCCCCCGCCCGGACGGCTCGTCCGCTCGGCGAAACCCTTGACGTCGCCGCCGGCGCAGAACGCCCCGCCTGCGCCCGTCACCACGACGGCCCGAACCTTACGGTCGGCCGCGAGACGGGGGAGTGCCTCCGACAGGCCCATCTGCATCTCGCTGGTCAGCGCGTTGCGCGCGTCGGGCCGGTTCATCGTCAGGGTCGCGACGCCGTCCTCGAACGTCTCGATGAGCTGATTTCCCATGCGCGCCTTCCTTCGTTCTTCGGTTTCCACGATTGGACCCCGGGGCTGGCCCCAAGTCAAAGGGCCCGGCGCAGGGCGCTTGCGTTCCGTCGCGCGAGCCTCTCAATAGCTGCCGGGCACGCCTAGGAGGACGCGTATGGACGGCAGCGGCGAACCGCAACGGAAGGGTCCGCTGGACGGAGTTCGGGTTGTCGATCTCACCCAGTTCGTCCTTGGCCCCTACGCGACCCAGCACCTGGGCGACATGGGCGCCGACGTGATCAAGATCGAAGAGCCGTCGGGCGATCGCCAGCGCGGATCGGGCAAGGCGCCGAAAACCAAGACGATGGGGCCGATCTTCGTCGCCTTGAACAGAAACAAGCGCTCGGTCGCCCTCGACCTCAAGAGCGAGCCGGGCCGCCGCGCCCTGCGCAAGCTCATCCGCACGGCGGACATCTTCATCCACAACATGCGTCCTGACGCCGTGGCGCGGCTGGGATTCGACTACGAGTCCGTTCGGGGGATCAAACCCGACATCGTCTACATCGAGGCCATGGGCTATGCGCCGGAAGGGCCCTACGCCGGTCGCCAGGCGTTCGACGACCTGATCCAGTCCGCGAGCGGCGCGGCGGGCCTCGCTGAACTGGTCAATCCGGAGGCGCCGCTCCAGTTCATCCCCTCGATCATCGCCGACAAGACCTGCGGGCTCTTCGCGACCATCGCCACTCTGGGGGCCCTGCGTCACAAGGAGCGGACGGGGGAGGGGCAGTACGTCTGCGTCCCGATGCTGGAGACCTTCACCGGCTTCCTGATGGCCGAACACCTGTACGGCGAGACCTACGTCCCGCCGACCGGCTCGTTCGGCATGACCACAACCATAACCCCCTATCGCCGGCCGCTGACGACCAAGGACGGGCACATCTGGGTCATGCCGGCCAATCGCGAGCAGGCTGCGCGTTTCTTCGAGCTTGGCGGGATCCCGGGCGCCTACGAGAGCGAACGTTTCGTCAACGCCGAGGGCGCGGCCGGAAAGGTCGCGGTCTACAACGCGATGCTGGCCGAGGCGGCCGCCACTCGGACGACGGCGGAATGGCTGGAGCTTTGCCACCAGGCGTCCGTCCCGGCAATGATCGTGAACAAAGCGCGCGACATCCTCACCGATCCCCAGCTCAGCCAGACGCTGATCGAGGAGCGCGAGATCCCAGGGGAGGGGCGCTATCGGGCCCTCAAGCCGGGCATCCGGTTTTCCCGGACGCCAGCCACGATCCGGCTGGAGCCGCCGCGTATCGGCGCCCATACGGACGAGGTGCTCGCCGAGATCGGCGAGACCCAGAACGAGATCGAAGCCGCGGGAGGCGTGCGCCCATGACCGTCCAAACCAAGATCGAGGATCCCGAAGTCCTCTACGGGGTGAACGGCGCGGTCGCCGTCATCACCCTCAACCGGCCGGCGCGGATGAACACCATCTCCGGACCCATGCTGAACCAGCTGACCCAGCATCTACTCACCGCCGAGGCGGACCCGGCCGTGCGGGCGGTGATCCTCACCGGGACGGGGCGCGCTTTTTGCGCCGGGCTGGATCTCTCGGAGGCGACCGGAGGCGGCCAGGGCGTCGGCTCGAGCGCGGCGACGGCGACCAATCTCGACCTGCGCAACACCCCGCCGACGGTCCTGTTCAACATGGGCAAGCCCACCATCTGCGCCCTGAACGGGTCAGCGGCTGGCTACGGCATGGACACGGCGCTTGGCTGTGACATCCGGCTGATGGCCCGCGGGGCGAAGATGGCCGCCGCCTTCACCAAACGCGGCATCGTCCCGGAGAGTGGCGGAACCTGGTTCCTGCCAAGGCTGATCGGCTGGTCCAAGGCGGCCGAGCTCATTTTCACGGGCCGGACTCTTTCGGCGGAAGAGTGCGTCGAGATGGGCCTGGCGTCCCGGGTGATCGAGCCCGAGCAACTGATGGACGCCGCCCTAGAGTTGGCCAACGAAATATCCGCCAACGCGCCGCTAGCGGTGCAGGCGGCGAAGCGGATGATGCGCATGGGTCTGAACGAGACCTTCGACGATCACGTCCACCACGTCTTTCTTCAACTCCTTCCGCTGCTTCGCAGTCGCGACGCTGCCGAGGGGATGCGCGCGTTCATGGAAAAACGTCCGCCCGCGTTCGAAGGCCGGTGAAGCTAAATAAATCACGACCGGCGCCAATTGTTGACGTCAACAGCAGAGCTTGTTAAAAATCCGACAAAATTTGGTCAGCTTTCCACCCTAGACGCGCCAACAAGTTTGAACGGAGTCGCACATGTCATTACCGCGCCCCCTTTTTGCTGTCGTTGCGGCAGCGTCTGTCATGACCGCGGCGTCCGCGCACGCGCTGGTCGTTCACTTCGACCCGCCGCTGTTCAATTTCTACGTCCACGACCCGTCATTCGGGTCGCTCTATATCCCTGATAACACTGTAGAAATTCACCCGCTCAACGTTAAGGGTTCCTTCGGCTACATGTTCCCTGGCGTGGACTGGGTCGGGTTCGGTCTCGATGACCGGACGCTGACTTTCGGCGCTGGCGACCCTGGCGGCTATCAGCTCGTGGCGCCCTTCGATATTTGGAGCGTCAAAGTGCTCAGCACAACTGAGCCGCAAGGCTACGAGGTGACGATCCCGCCGATCAACGAGACGATCCCGTTCACGAATCCCGTGACCGGGCAGGTCGTCGAGGTCACGATCACCGTGCCTGAACCGGCGACCTGGGCCTTGATGCTGCTTGGGTTCGGTTCGCTGGGCGCCGCGCTGCGGTTCCGTCGTCGGTCCGCCGTCGCCGCCTGACCGCCGTCGCCGGCGGTTGCGCCGGCATTGTCGAGGCGCCCTTAGGGCGCCTCGTTCGCCCGATCGCCGATGAAGCGCGCCGTTGCGAATGGGGCGGCATAGAGGCATGTTCCGGCAACTTCTCCGTGTCCGGACCCCGGCGCGGTGATCGCCGCGGGATTTAGTGATGGCCGAGGGATTGCTCGGGGGGCTGTTCGGGGAAGATGAAGAAAGCCCCGACGTAGAGCTCACTTCCGATTCCCTGATAGGCGCTGAAGCGTTCGCTTCCGCGGTCGCGGCCGACGAGGCGAAGCGCGAGCCGACGGTCGCGCGCGCGACCGTGCACTTCCTGCGCGAGCAGGCTCACATCCTTCGCCTCCAAAGCAAATTCCTCGCCGACGAACATCATCTGCGACTGGAGTACCTCCGTGGCCAGGTGCACGAAGGGAACCTGCGCCGCGCCGGCCAGCGGATGCGGGTCGCCATCAACGTCTTCTCGGCGATCGCGGTCACGGTGATCGCGTTGATCCTGAGCCGAATGCTCTATGACGCCATCACCTCCCGAAGCGTCGTCGTCCAATCCTTCCAGACGCCCGCGGCGCTCGCGCCGAAAGGCGTCACGGGCCAGGTTGTCGCCGCCGACGTCCTCGATTCGCTGCAGAAGCTGCGCGAGGCCACGCGCACGGTGACCAAGGGGCTCAAGAGCAAGAGCGCCTGGTCGACCGACGTGAAGATCGAGGTGCCGGAAACCGGCGTTTCGATCGGCGAGATCGACCGCCTGATGCACGAGCGGTTCGGCCACGACGTCCACATCGAGGGCGAACTGGTCCAGACGGTCGACAACGGGCTCGCCTTGACGGTGCGGGGGGACAACGTGCCGCCGCAGACCTTCACCGGCGGCGCGGGCGATCTGGACAAGCTCTCCACCGAGGCCGGCGAGTACATCTACGGCCGCTCGCAGCCCTACCAGTTCGCGGTCTATCTGGCGGGCGGCGGCCGGTACAAGGACGCGCTCGCCTTCCTGCCGGGGGCCTTCGCCCGCGCCGACAAGGACTCCCTGCGCGCCAATCTCGCCAACGTCTGGGGCTCCGCCTACACGAGTCTTGGACAACCCAAGCTTGCCGCCGAGAAGTTCCGGCTGGTGATGGCGCTGTCGCCGCAACAGTCGCGCGAGTGGTGGAACGGTTGGGGCAATCTGCTCAGCGTCATTTCCCTGGCGGAGGGCGAAGAAGCGGCCTGGCGTGAGAGCCACGCCTACCTGCAGGCGGTGGACCACGCGCCCAAGGACCGTCGGCCCGACCTGCCGCAGCTGACCAACCCGGCGTCCATCACCTGGGACCTTCCGCTGGCGTTGTCAGCCGAGCTTGCGGACGCGAAGCACAACGGCGGCGCCGGCGCGACCTCGGCTCTGGACGGTCCGCAGATCGCCGACGTTTACGGTCTGATGCACGACCCGGTGAAGGCGGCGCGCTATATCTCCGCCAGCGATCCGGATGATCCGGGGGCCAAGGCCGAAACCCTGCTGCTGCCGGCCTATGATGCGCTCGACCGTGGGCAGCCGCAGGCGGCCATCGCTCCGCTGGAGGCTTTCTGGAAGGCTTGGCAGGCGGATCCCAGCCTCCACCTGAGCTATCCGGACGCGCCTTGCCTCCTGGGACTGGCCTACGGCCGCGTGGGCCGCCGCGGCGACGCCGAGGAGGTGTTCGACCACATGCCGCCGCTCGCCCGCTGCGCCGCCGCGCATGGGGAGGCCCATGCCCGCGAGGGAGATATCGCCGGCGCGGAGCGGATCTGGGCAGACGGCGTTCGCCTCGCCCCGAGCTTGCCGCTCGTCTACCTCAACCGGGGGCGGTGGGAGCTGGAGCATGGCGACCTGCAGAACGCCCAGGTCGATCTGGCCCGGGCCTCCGCTCAGGCGCCTCACTTCGCCGATCCGCTGAAGTCGTGGGGCGACCTGCTGTTGCGGGAGAACAAGCCCGCGGAAGCGGTGGCCAAGTATACCGAGGCGTTGAAGTACGCCCCGGACTGGGACGCTCTGCGCCGCGCCCGCGACGTCGCGGCGGCGAAGAAGTGACGCCCGGCGGGCGACCGCTGGACGACCACTTGGCGGGAGATTAGCTTTTCGAGATCAACGGGAGTCGTACCGATGCGCCGCGCGAATGACACGCCTCGAGCCCCATTCGCCCGCAGCATCCCAGGCGCCCCATGCCCGCTCTTCTCACTCTCGATGAGGTTTCCGCACGCGCCCCCGACGGCCGCGTGCTGTTTGAAGGCCTGACGTTCGCCCTCGGTCGCGAGCGTGCCGGTCTCGTCGGTCGAAACGGCGTCGGCAAGTCGACCCTCCTTCGCCTGATCCTCGGAGAAACCACCCCGGCCTCCGGATCGATCGCGGTGTCGGGCCGCGTCGCCATGCTGCGGCAGACCTTTCAGCCGCCACCCGCGTCACGCCTGGCGGATCTGCTCGGGATCAACGCCGCCCTGGCTCTCCTCGACCGCATCCAAGCCGGCGCGGGCGCCGATGAGGATTTTGCGGCGGCGGATTGGACGCTGCCGCAGAGGATCGACGAGACCCTGGCGAAGGTAGGTCTCGAGGGCGTCGCCCTGGATCGTTCGGCGGACGCCTTGAGCGGCGGGCAGCTCACTCGCGCCGCGCTCGGCGCGCTTCTTCTGGAGGAACCGGAACTCATTCTCCTCGACGAGCCCACCAACAACCTCGACTCCGAGGGGCGCGGCGCCGTCGCCGAACTGCTCGAGGGCTGGAGCGGCGGAGTGCTGGTTGTCAGCCACGACCGCTCGGTCCTGCGCCGCGTCGACCGGATCCTCGAGCTCACCAGTCTCGGCGCGCGGGTGTTTGGGGGCGCCTTCGACCTCTACGCCGCTCGGCGCGCCGAGGAGGCGGCCGCCGCGGCGCGCGCCCTCGAGAGCGCAAAGCGTGAGGCGACGCGCGTGGAGCGATCGATCCAGACGATGCGGGAACGGAAAGACCGCAGCGACGCCGCCGGACGTCGAGGGCGCCTGAAGAACGACGCGCCCAAGATCCTCCTCGATGCGAAGGCGCAGCGGGCCGAGGCGACCGGGGCTAGGCAAACCAATCTCGCTGGGCGTCAGCGCGAGGCCGCGCGGCAGGACCTGGAGGCGGCCGAAGCGCGCGTCGAGCGGGTGCGCCGGCTCTCCTTCGATCTGCCGCCGTCCAACCTCGCCGCAGGCAAGCTGGTCCTCGCATTCGAGGACGTCGCCTTCGCCTGGCCGGGGGCGCAGCCTCTGTTTCGAGGACTCTCGTTCCGGCTGATCGGTCCCCAGCGCATCGCCGTCACCGGCGTCAACGGCGCCGGCAAGAGCACTCTGATCCGCCTCGCTGTCGGCGATCTCGATTCCACAGGCGGGCGCATCGTCCGGGGCGCGCCTTCGGTTTGTCTCGACCAGCACGCCACGGTCCTTCGTGGCGAGGAGACGCTTCTGGCGAACTTCCGGCGCCTGAACCCCACGGCGAACGACAACGCCGCCTATTCCGCCCTTGCGCGGTTCCTCTTCCGCAACAGCGCGGCGGAGCGACTGGCGGCGGACCTGTCCGGGGGCGAGAGGCTGCGCGCCGCGCTCGCCTGCGTGCTGATGGGGCCGGTTCCGCCGCAGCTGCTGATTCTGGACGAACCGACCAACCATCTCGATCTCGACTCGATCGAGGCCGTGGAAGCGGCGTTGGCGGCCTACGACGGCGCCTTGCTCGTGGCGAGCCACGACGAGGAGTTCCTGGAGGCGATCGGCGTCACGCGGCGGCTGCGGGTCGGCGAGGGTGTGGAGGAAATCCTCAACTCCGGAAGCGCCGTCAGAACTGACCGCTGAAGCCGATCAGGTGATAGGCGAGAGCGATGTAGAGCATGTACGCGAACGCCGCTGTGACCACGACGGCGAACAGCTTGGCGGTCCACGCGCCGGATGCCCGGAACGTCAGCACGAGGTTCCACAGGGCGACGATGAGGCCGCCGACGAAGCCGAGGAGGGCCAGGGCCTGGGCGATGTGGAGCGCCGTCCCGACTGACACGCCATTGGTCGAGGAGACCTGCTGCAGCACGAAGCCCCACACGACCACCGCGGCCACGCCAAGGACGGCGCAGACCCGGACAAGGCGATACGCCAGTGCGCGTGACCCTGAGTGCGGGTACTTCGCCCGGTAACGCCAGCGGACCGCCGCGGTCACCGGCCAGAGGATGGCGACCAGGGCCAGAAGGGCGAGCGAGGCCCATGCAAGCTGAAGCTGAGCGCTCGATCCGGCCAGTCCGCCGGGCCGCACGTAGACGAAGATCGGCGCGGCCGAGTCCGTGCTCCAGCGGGTGACCACGCCGTTGGCGACGTTCGCCTGCAGGCGGTCATGGCCATTGATCTGGCGCCAGAGGAAGGGCTGGACCTCGACGAAGGTCTCCTTCTGGCCGACCGGCGTCGCCGAGATCGAGCCGTCGGCGTTGGCCGTGACCACGCTGGGTTGCAGCAGGCCGACCAGATCGATGAACGTCGAGTCGGAGCGCCGGGTGGTGATGTACTGGCCCGCGATCATCGCCGAGTGCTTCTTGGCTGTCGCCGCGTCCACCGTGGAGGCTGGAAGCGGTTGCGCGCGCGGGAAGTAGCGATCGGCGAAGCCGTCGAAGAGGCTGTTGCGGATGAACTCGCCCAGCCCCTCCTTGCCGCGGCCGTTTACCGATACGAACAGCCCGACATTGTCGTCGATGAACAGGCTGAGATCGCTATGGAAGTAGTCTGTGTCGCCCCCGTGGGCGATCACCCGATGTCCGTTGACGTTCTGCTGGTAGAACCCGAGGAGGTTCCCGTTGAGATCCGGGAAGGACCGCCAGACAGTCGTGTGCATAGCCTGCGCCGTCTGGGGCGACAGGATCTCACCCGCGCCATACCGGCCCAGCTGCAGGTGGGCGATCATGAAGTGGGCCATGTCGTCGCCGGTGGACGAGAGCGAACCGGCCGGGCCGACGCTGACGATCTCGAAGCCCGGACCGGGCTTGTCCCACGTGGCGTAGCCCTTCGACATGTTGGCCGCGAATTGGGCGGGTAACGGCTGGACGAAGGTCGAGCTGGTCATGTCCAGCGGCGCGAAGATGTGCCGCTGAACGTACTGTTCGAACGGCTCGCCGGAGACGCGCTGAACGATGTAGCCGGCGAGGGCCGCGCCGTAGTTGGAATAGCCCGGGCCCTGGTTGGGCGCGAAGATCCGCGGGGGCACGTACCGCTTGAGGATCTGGTCCAGTGGCGGTGGCGCCTTGCCGAAGGTCAGCAGGTCGCGGGCGGTTTCGGAGAAGCCGGCGCGATGGGTCATCAGTTCGCGCATGGTGACCGGTGCGCCGTGATAGGCCGGGATCTTGAAATCCAGGTACTGGTTGACGTCGGCGTCGAGGTCGATCTTGCCGGCCTGGACCTGCTGCATCACCGCAGTCCAGGTGAACAGCTTCGAGACTGAGCCGGGCCTGAACAGCGTCCGTCGCGGATCCACGGGGATCTGTCGAGTGTAATCGGCGTAACCATAACCCTTCTCGAACAGCACCTGGCCGTCCTTCACCACGACGACTACCGCGCCGGGGACCTCGGCGGTGTTGAGGGCCGCCGGCATCATGCCGTCGACGAACGCCTCGACGTCGGTCGCCGTGAGCGGGTGCGTTGGCGTCGGCATCGCCGTGGGGGCGCTCGTCGGCGGGGGAAGGGCGCGAGAAGGCGCGACCGCCGCGAGGGCGGGGGCGGTCAGCCAGACGCCGCCGGCGAACGCCAGGGCCGCCGCGATCCAGCGTGCGCGTCTACGGCGCGTCTCCCGCGCGCTGGGCATGGTTTGCGTGGGCAAGGTCATCCTTGGACCTCCGATCGGGAAGGTGGAGCGGGCGCGCCCCAGAGCTCGTCAGGGCACCAGATCTGGCCGTCCGCGTAGGTCGCAGCCGGCTCGCGGTCGCTGAGAAGGAAAGTCGGCCCGTCGAGGTCGACGAAGTCACACAACTGGCCGAGCACGAAGGCCGGCGCCATCGCCAGCGACGTGCCCGACATGCAGCCGACCATGACCCTCAACCCGAGGCGTCGGGCTTCCTGGGCCATGGCGAGGCCCTCGGTGAGGCCGCCGCTCTTGTCGAGCTTGATGTTCGCGACTTGATACCGGCCGACAAGGCTGGGCAGATCGGCGCGGCTCTGCACGCTCTCGTCGGCCGCGATGAGGATAGGCGAGGCGAGGCCCTCGAGTTGGATGTCCTCACCCACCGGGAGGGGCTGTTCGATCAGTCGGACGCGCGCCTCGACCAAGGCGGGCAGCATGCGCTCCAGGTCGCGGCGGCTGAGCCCCTGGTTGGCGTCGACGCCCAACCATGCGTCGGGCCTCGCCTGGCGCACGGCCTGAATGCAGCCGACAGGGTCGTCGCCCGTGAGCTTGAGCTTGAGCGCCGGCAGACCTTCATAGGCTCGCGCGGCCTCGGCCATCTCGAACGCCGAGCCCGCGCTCACGGTGAATGTCGTCGTCAAGGGACGTGGACGCGGGGCGTCGGCAATCATCCAGACCGGGACGCCCGCCCGCTTCGCCTCGAGGTCCCACAGCGCTGCGTCGAGCGCATTGCGCGCGCCGCCTGCTGGCAGCAGGCGGGCGAGGTCCGCACGCTCCACGCCGGCCTCGACGCAGCCCCGCACCTCCTCGATTTGCGCCAGCAGGCTGTCGGGAGTCTCCCCGTGATAGTACACGCCAGAGGCTTCGCCCCGGCCCCGCATGCCGTCGTACTCGATGGTGACGAGCACGACTTCGGCGCAAGTAAAGACGTAGTTTGTTATGCGGAAGGGCGTGGAGTACGGCCACGTCTCCTTCCTGACTTCGAGTTTCATGGATTAGAACGACTTGTCGATACTGACACCGACGGTACGGGGTTGAAGTAGAGGCGCCTTGATGTCGATCGGCAGGGTCAGCGCGTCATAGAAGTAACTCGCGGGAGCCAGGTAGGCGCGATCGTTGCCGAGGTTCTTGGCGAACACCGTCAGCGTCAGGTCCTTGGTTCGCGCGCCAAGGTGCAGATCGATGACGCCGTAGCTCTTGACCTCGAGCCCCTGGATTTCGCCGTTGGCGATCGAACCTTCGACAGAGGAAAAGCGCGATCCCGTGTAATGCCATCCGCCGCCGATGAAGGCTCGCCAAGTCTGGTTTATTGGCTTTGAGTAGTCGGCCGTGAGCGAGCCCTGCCACATCGGCACGTAAGGGAGCCTTGCGCCGATGGCGGCGCCAATCGAGGGGACGGCGCTGGTGAGGGTGGCGTCGGCGTAGGCGAGGGTGGCGCCCAGGTCGAGGCCGGGCAGGGGCGACCAATTTCCCTGGGCGTCGAAACCCTCGCTCTTGGCCGAGCCCGCGTTCTCGATGGCGCTCTCGTTGCCGATCAGCACCGAGACCTGGATCTTGCTCCAGTCGATGTAGAACGCCGACAGATCGAAGCTCGCGCGCCCGTCGAGGAACGTCGACTTGACGCCCACCTGATAGTCGACCAGGCGCGAGGAACTGAAGGTGGACGGTAGTCCGGTCACGCCGGGCAGCACGACGTTTGGACCGCCGGGCTGGTAGCCGCTGGCGATGCGCGCATAGGCGATGGTGTTCTTCGACAGGTGCAGGCGCGGTGCGACGGAGAAAGTCGTCACGCCCTCGTCCGACTTGCCGGGGACGATCAGAGCCGGCGTCGTTGGAGAGGCCGGATTCACCAGTACCCCGCCCTCGTACTCCGTGAACGTCTGGTTGTTGTGCGCGTACCGCACGCCGGCGCTCAGGTCGAACCAGTCCGTGAAGTGGTAGGTCGCATCGCCGAAGAAGGCGTACTCCTGATAGGTGCTCGGCAGCCTGACGAACTCGAGCGGATTCAAGCCCGGCAGTGGCGTCAGGGGTGCGCTATAGGCGTTGAACACCTCGTAGTTCGAGCCGTCCTCGTGCGTGTAGAAGGCGCCGACCAGCCACTCGAACTTCTGGTTCTCGGGCGAGGACAGGCGAACCTCCTGGGTGACCTTCTTCAGCCTGTAGTTCTCGTGGAAGTCGGACAGACCCGGTCCGGATCCGCCGAAGAAGCCCAGGTATTTCCCGATATAGTCGGTCAGGTCCTCGGTCGTGTTGTTGGTGAAGGTCTGATAGCTGGTGACGGAGGTCAGCTGGGCCCAGTGGAGGTTCCAGTTTATCGTCGCGTTGTAGAGCTGTAGCTCCTGCGTGAACGGCTCGGGCAGCGTGTTGATGTTGTCGAGCGGGCCAAACAGCGGTTCCCCGGTGGTCTGACTGAGCGCGACGAAGTTCTCGTTGTCGGCGTGGGTGTACTGATAGATGGCGCCGAGCTGGACCGAGACGTCGTTGGTCGGCTTCCAGAGCAGGGCGACGCGGCCGCCGGCCTGCTTCAGGGGGTTGTCGTTGTTCTCGCCGGTCGTGGCGTTGTCGATGTAGCCGGGCGTGTGCTCGTAATAGCCAGACACCCGCAGGGCGAGCTTGTCCTCGACGATGGGCGCGTTGATCTCGCCGCGCGCGCCGCCGCCGGGCCCGCCGCCGTTGTGGACGCCGAAGATGTCGCCGCCGACGTGGCCGGAGAAGTTAACCAGATCGGGTGCGACGAGGTCGTACTTGATCAGACCGCCCATGGTGCTTGCGCCATAGAGCGTTCCCTGGGGACCGTGCAGCACCTCCGCCTGATCGAGGTCATAGGGCATCAGATCCATCGTGAAGGCGTTCGCGCCCTGGAAGCTGCTGCTCGAACCCACGGGCGTGTCGTCCACGTAAACGCCCACCTGGGAGGCGGCGCTGATCGGCGCGATTCCGTCGAGGGCGAGGAAAGTCTGACCTGGCGAGCCAGCATTCCCCAGCGCCAGGCCGGGCACGTAGCCCACCCAGTCCTGGAGCTGAAGCGCCCGCATCTGCTCGAGCGTGCCGCCCGAAACGGCCGTGACGGAGACGGGCACTTCTTGCAGTTTTTCCGTCCGCTTCTGGGCGGTGACGACGACTTCGGACACGGCGGGTCCCTGTGTCGCGTCGGTCTGGGCGTCGGATCCGGGCTGTGCGTGAGCCCCCGCGCTGAGCGCTGCGCCAGCCAGCGCGACCGAAGCCAGCAGCCATTGGCGTCCGCGAATCATCCGTTCCCCTCCCACTTCCCCTGATCGGCCCGCCTTCTGCGTTCCGTTTCGCGCATGTTGCATCTCTCCCTTTCGATGGGCAAGATGTTAGTGCGATATCATCTTGAGCGTGGATGTCGCAGGCCCCAGAAGGGGCGCGGCGGCGCGTCGTCTCGCCCGCACGCCTTCTTGCGAAGGTCGCAATCGACGGGGTGGAGCAACGCGTGTCGAGCCTGGAAGAGACGATCAAGAAGGACTGGAAGACCTACACGCCCGCCGAGCAGAAGCTGGCGACCTTCTTCCTCTCCCATCTCCAGGAAATCCCATTCGAGACGGCGGCGTCGATCGGCAAGCAGGTCGAGGTCAGCCCGATGACTGTCGGCCGGTTCATCAGGAAGCTCGGCTACGCAGATCTGGGAGACGTGAAGGCCGAACTTAGGGCCAACGCGGCGGACTTGGCGTGGGGCGAGGAGGCGTCCCGAACGGCGTTTGCTTCGGCGTCGCTCAAGGGGACGATCAAGGGCGTCACTCAGGTCTACAAGGTCCCAGAGACGCCAGAGTGGTCGCGCATCGTTTCGATGATCGCCTCGGCCAAGGTTGTGCGCGTGGCGAGTTTCCAGGTGGGCCGGTACATTGGCCTCGGCTTCGCGACGTTCCTGCAAAGTCTGCGGCCGGGCGTGTCCTTCTCCGACGGCGGCGATGGCTCCTACGCTGACGTCCTGCTCGATTGCGAGCCCGACGCTTGCCTGATCCTGATCGATTTTCGCCGGTACTCACGGCATTTCCGCCTCCTGGCGGAAGAAGCCGCTGCGCGAAACATTCCAACGATCATCCTCACCGACGTCTATTGTCATTGGGCCCGGGCGGTCACCGAAAATGTGCTCATGATCGAGACCGACTTCGGCATCCGAAGTCTCAGCGTGGCTCAGCTGCTCTTCGAACTGCTCCTCGCTGCGGTCGCCTCCGAGCTTGGCGATACGAGCGAACGCGCCAGTGAGCTACACCGGTTGCGCGAAAAGTTCGTCGGCTTCGTCGGCGCCGAAACGCCCCGGCGGCGAAGGAACGGCGAGACATGAGCACGCTCGCGCGCGCTTCGGGGGAGACGACGCCAGTCGTTTCCGACTGGTTTGGCCAGCCGCGCGGCCTGACGATCCTCTTCCTCACCGAGATGTGGATGCAGTTCTCGTTCTTCGGGATGCGGGCGATCCTGGTCTATTACATGACCAAGTCGCTGCTGTTCCCTCAGGGACAGGCGTCCCTGGTCTATGGGGGCTACGCCGCCGCTGTCTACTTCACACCGATATTCGGAGGCGTGATCAGCGACAGGCTGATCGGCCGCCGCAACGCCGTGGTCGCGGGCGGCCTGCTGATGGCCGCTGGACACTTCATGCTCGTCTTTCCGGGCCTATTCTTTCCCGCCCTGGCGGCGATCGCCCTGGGCAATGGTCTCTTCCTTCCCAGTCTTTCGAGCCAGATCCGCGGTCTTTACGCCCAGGACGACCCCCGTTTCGCCTCGGCCTACAACATCTACTACGTCGGCATTAATCTCGGGGCCTTCCTCGCCCCGTTCGTCTGCGGGACACTTGGCGAAGTGTTCGGCTGGCACTGGGGCTTCGCCGCCGCCGGCGTCGGCATGATCGTCGGCCTCGTCACCTATCTCGCCGGCGCGCGATATCTCGCCCCGGAAACCCGTCCCGAAGCGCGGGCGCGCGAGCACGTGTGGGACAAGTCCCATCGCCGCCGTTTCCTGCTTTTGATCGGGGTGATGGCCGTCGTCATCGTCTTCCGCGGCGCCTACGAGCAGAACGGCAACACGATCGCCCTGTGGACGGACAGCGGCGTCGACCGCCACGTGACGGGCGGCTGGTCTATCCCCCTGACCTGGTTCCAGTCCCTCAATCCCTTGGTGATCTTCCTGGGCACCCCGGTCCTCGTCGCTCGCTGGACACGGTT
This sequence comes from Caulobacteraceae bacterium, assembly GCA_019232665.1. GTDB lineage: Bacteria > Pseudomonadota > Alphaproteobacteria > Caulobacterales > Caulobacteraceae > Acaudatibacter. Next base: position 20,025 of record JAFANN010000179.1, read on the forward strand.
GGGCAAACGCGGGCGCGAACCCTCGTCGGTCCGCAAGATGGTCGTCGGCGCCGCGATCACCGCGGGCGCCTATGTCCTCATTGCCCTCGTCTGCTCTGCGCTGGCTCCTCAACATGTGCGGGCAAGCTGGCTGTGGCTCATGCTCTTCTTCGTCGCCTTCACGATCGGCGAGCTCTACATTCTGCCGGTCGGGCTCGGGCTATTCGGCCGGCTCGCGCCCCGCGGGCTGGAGGCGACCGCCATAGCCGTATGGTTTTTCGCCGGGTTCGCCGGCAATCTGCTGGCGGGCGGCATGGGAACGCTCTGGTCGCGTCTCACGCCTGGCGCCTTCTTTGGCGTCGTCGCCGTCGTCGCCGCGCTGTCGGCGCTACTTTTGATCCCCTTCATCGTTCCGACCACCTGTGTCGAGAAGTCGGCGCAAGGGTAGTTGACTCCATCAACTATCGGCGCGAGCCTTCCGTCGTGAACGCGACGATCGAGACGGTTCGCGGGTTCAACCGCTTCTTCACCCGCTTCGTGGGCGCTCTCGATCCGCGCTTCCTGGGGACAGACCTCACCCTTTCCGAGGCTCGATTGCTGTTCGAGATCGCCACGCGGGAGGCGCCGCTGGCCAGCGACCTGCAGGCCGCGCTCGGCATGGACCGGGCGTATGTCAGCCGGGCTCTCGGGCGTTTCGAGGACCGCGGCTGGATCGTCCGTCCTCGGGCGGCCGGCGACGCGCGACGCAGGCCCATCGCGATCACCCCTGCTGGTCGCGCGGTGTTCGAAGATCTCGACCGGCGTCAGCGGGGCGAGGTGGTCCGCTCCCTGGAGCGCCTAGGTCCGGCCCAGCAGGACAGCCTCGCCAGCGCCCTGACGCACGCCCAGGCGCTGCTCGACGCATCGGCCGAGCGCCAGTTCGTCCTGCGGCCGTTCCGGCCCGGCGACCTCGGTATCGTCGCCTCGCGCCAGGCGATCCTCTACCGCGAGGTCTACGGCTGGGGCGCGGAGATCGAAGCGATCGAACTCGAGGTCACCGCCGCCTTCCTGCGCAACTTCAAGCCGGGCCGTGAACAGTGCTGGATCGCCGAGGTCGACGGCGTGCTGGCCGGTTCGATCTTCCTCGTCGACGAAGGCGAGGGCGTCAGCCGGCTGCGGCTGCTGTACGTCGAGCCGTTCGCGCGGGGCCTGGGAATTGGCGAGGCGCTCGTCTCCGACTGTGTCGCCTTCGCAAGGGAAGCCGGCTACCGCGAGATCGTCCTGTGGACCCACCAGGTCCTGACCAGCGCACGGCGCATCTACGCCGCACATGGCTTCCAGATCGTCGAGACCTGGACCCACGACGACTTCGGCAAGGCCGAGGTGAGCGAGACCTGGCGCCTTCCCCTGACCGCCTAGAGCGCGTCCCTTCAGGCGAAATCGCCTGAAGGGGTTCAACGTGCTCTAGATTCAAAAGTTTGAGCGCGTTCTCATCGCAAAACCAGTGTCCACTTTTGCGGAACGCGCTCTGGGCTAACTCTTCCCGATCAGGCGCGCGTGCGTATGATCGGGGCGGGAAACATCGGGAAGGGCCCTCCGTGGCCACAATCGCCTTCACGCCGCATCTGCGTCAGGTCGGTCCGACGCGGCCGACCCCCTGCCGCGGCGCGACCCTGGGCGAGGCGTTGCGGGCGCTCGAGCCGGACTACCCGTTGCTGCTTGGCTATCTCCTCGATGACCAGGGGCGGCTGCGCCGACACATCGCGGTGTTCGTGGACGGGGTGATGCGCCCTCGCGAGAACGCGCTCGGACTCGCTTTGGCCGAGTCCAGCGACGTTTACATCTTCCAGGCCCTGTCAGGGGGCTGAAAAGCAAAAAGGGGGAATCGCCATGGCCGACAGAGTGTTCGCCGCGACCCGCAAGGGTCTCTTCGAGTTCCGCCGACGCGGGCGGGGGGACTGGCAGGTGGCCAGCACCGCCTTCATGGGTTCCCCGGTGAGCATGCTCCTCTCCGACCCGCGGGACGGCGCCCTCTATGCGTCGCTCGACCTGGGCCACTTCGGCGTGAAGCTCCATCGCAGCGACGACGACGGCGCCAACTGGACCGAGATCGCAGCGCCATCCTACGCCGGCGTGGACGCCGACGTGGCCTCGCCGCCGAGCCTGAAGCTGATCTGGGCGCTGGAGACCGGCGGACCCGAGGAGGACGGCGTCTTGTGGGCGGGGACAATTCCGGGTGGGCTCTTCCGCAGCAGCGACCGGGGCCGGAGCTGGTCGTTCGTCCGCTCGCTCTGGGACGACCCGCGCCGCAAGGCGTGGATGGGCGGCGGATTCGACGAGCCCGGGATCCACTCGATCAGCGTCGATCCGCGAGATCCGCGACGCGTCGCAATCGCGGTGTCGTGCGGCGGCGTGTGGGAGACGACCGACGCCGGCGAGACCTGGCGTCTGGGCGGCGCGGGCATGCGGGCGGAGTATTTGCCCCCGGAGGAAGCGGGGGAACCGGAGACGCAGGACGCCCATCGCATGGTGCGCTGTGCGGCCGCCCCCGACAGTTTCTGGGTCCAGCACCACAACGGAGTTTTTCTCGCCAACGAGGGCGTCGGCCAATGGAGCGAGATCCATCCGTCGACCCACTCCGCCTTCGGCTTCGCTGTCGCCGTGCACCCGCGTGATCCGCGCACCGCCTGGTTCGCGCCGTCGGTGAAGGATGAGTTCCGCTACCCGGCGGACGGACGCGTGGTGGTCGCCCGCACCCGCGACGGGGGCCAGACCTTCGATGTGCTGACCGAGGGCCTGCCGCAGGAGCAGGCCTACGACCTCGTCTACCGGCACGGCATGGATATCGATGACACCGGCGAGGTCCTGGCGATAGGTTCGACAACCGGCGGCCTGTGGCTGACCGAGGACGGCGGCGACACCTGGTCCGCCGCCCGCGCCCGCCTGCCACCGGTCTACGCGGTCCGGTTCGGCTGAGCGGGGA